>NZ_JBBCVB010000160.1:0-204 GCF_037199905.1 Serratia sp. MMO-28 | reverse complement strand
TGGACTTGAACCACCGACCTCACCCTTATCAGGGGTGCGCTCTAACCACCTGAGCTACAAGCCTATAAAGAGTTTTCTGCTCGTTACTTTTTCATCAGACAATCTGTTGTGGGCACTCACTCAATCAATATCGTTCGGTAAGGAGGTGATCCAACCGCAGGTTCCCCTACGGTTACCTTGTTACGACTTCACCCCAGTCATGAA
>NZ_JBBCVB010000159.1:0-207 GCF_037199905.1 Serratia sp. MMO-28 | reverse complement strand
TAGAAGCTGTATTTCACCCCCAGCATCGCCGCCTTGTCATCATAGCCTTTCTGCCCTATCTGCTGCGTCAGGTTGCCCCACAGGCTCAGGTTGTTGTTCAGCTTGCCTTCCGCCCCCACTTTCACCTCAATCAGATGGCGGCTGCCGGTCTGCTGGACTCCCAGACCATCGGCACTCACGCCCGGCAGGCGGGTGTTATGGATCCAG
>NZ_JBBCVB010000158.1:0-207 GCF_037199905.1 Serratia sp. MMO-28 | reverse complement strand
GCTCAGGGTATTGGCCACCTCACCGCTCACCCCGCTGAATATCAGGTGTGAGGTCGCCTCGGTGAGATTGACGCGGGCGGCCGAGGTGCCAAGGTGATTGGCCGCGCTGACCGTCAGCGCGCCGCCCGCATTGATAGCGTGGGTGCCGCTGAAGGCGTTGCTGCCGCTCAGGGTCACCGCCGCATCGGTATTGATGGTCCCAGCCCC
>NZ_JBBCVB010000157.1:0-207 GCF_037199905.1 Serratia sp. MMO-28 | reverse complement strand
CGTTTGGAGAAACGGATGATTTTGAATCACTGTCGATAGTAGCCAGTTGACGGCCAGTGTCAACGATTCCCGCCAGATTCTGCCATCCTTACCATTGGTGCGCATAATGTACGACTCGTTATGTTGAAAAGGCCGCTGCGAAAATCGAATCCCGCAGCGGCCTCTTTAGCATAACGTCATTGTGCGAACCAATTTATATAGAAATGA
>NZ_JBBCVB010000156.1:0-211 GCF_037199905.1 Serratia sp. MMO-28 | reverse complement strand
CGCCGTATCGACATTCACCTGCCCGGCCCCGGTCAGGGCGTTGTTCAGGGTAAAGGCCCCGTTATTGCTGATATTGAGGGTGCTGCTGGCATCGTTGACGTGCAGTTCGGTAGCCGCATTCAGCGCGCTCCCCGCGTTCAGCGTCAGGGAGGCGTTACTGTTGATGTCCAGCAGGCCGCTGAAGCCTGAAGCATTGCTGTTGCCAGAGAGG
>NZ_JBBCVB010000155.1:0-214 GCF_037199905.1 Serratia sp. MMO-28 | reverse complement strand
CACTAACAGCAGCTTTGCCGGCCTGTTTGACCTGATAGGCAGCAGTACCCTGACCGTCTCGCAGAACGCCAATCTGGGCACCGGTGGCGTCAGCATTGGCAGCGGCAGCACGCTGATTTTTGATACCTATGCGGGCGGCACCTTGACTGCATTGAATAATGCCCTCAATGGTGCGGGAAGCTGGGTGCTGCGCAACAGCAACATCAACCTTTCC
>NZ_JBBCVB010000154.1:0-219 GCF_037199905.1 Serratia sp. MMO-28 | reverse complement strand
ATAACACCACCTTCTCGTTGGCCGATACCAATGCCAGCGCTCTGGCGTTGGCGGGGCTGACCTTGGGGAATGGCAGCGTGACCACGGTGGGGGTCGCCGGCACGCCGGGCAACGCAACGTTGCAGAGCTTGACGCTGAATGGCGGTAAGCTGAACTTTACCGGCGGGGCACCGTTCTCCAGCGCCGAGAGCACCATTACTACCCAAACCTTGGGCGCTA
>NZ_JBBCVB010000153.1:0-220 GCF_037199905.1 Serratia sp. MMO-28 | reverse complement strand
TAGGCATCCACCGTGTACGCTTAGTCACTTAACCTCACAACCCGAAGGTGTCTTTCGACCACATTCGCGTTGCAAACATTTGAGAGACTCTCTGACAGGGTCATCCTTACCTCAATACTTCTACGGAGAGACAAGTTTCTGCTGTCAGGTTTCAATTTTCAGCTTGTTCCAGATTGTTAAAGAGCAAAATACTTCGCAGCATACTGTTACCAGTACACTC
>NZ_JBBCVB010000152.1:0-223 GCF_037199905.1 Serratia sp. MMO-28 | reverse complement strand
CAGGCGTCACACCGTATACGTCCACTTTCGTGTTTGCACAGTGCTGTGTTTTTATTAAACAGTTGCAGCCAGCTGGTATCTGCGACTGGCTTCAGCTCCAGGAGCAAGTCCCTTCACCTACGTGCCAGCGTGCCTTCTCCCGAAGTTACGGCACCATTTTGCCTAGTTCCTTCACCCGAGTTCTCTCAAGCGCCTGGGTATTCTCTACCTGACCACCTGTGTC
>NZ_JBBCVB010000151.1:0-223 GCF_037199905.1 Serratia sp. MMO-28 | reverse complement strand
CAATGACGCATAAACGCTGTGCGGCGCCGGGGCGTTTTTTTCCAGCACGGTGGTAGTGTGGCTCTGACGTTGTGCCGTTCTTTCCTGCAGGGTTTCTTCCTGTCCAGACATGGGTTTCTTCCTTATCTTCCCGGGCGATTAACAGTTTTCGAGTGCCAGTATTTCCAGTTCCATCCGCAGTTCGTCGCTCAGCGCTTCATCCTTCAGGATGATTTCAAACTCG
>NZ_JBBCVB010000150.1:0-223 GCF_037199905.1 Serratia sp. MMO-28 | reverse complement strand
CACCGACGCGGCGGGCAATACGTCCGCAATGTCCCCACCGTGGGCTCTGGTGATCGACATTACGCCACCTGCTCAGCCGGGAACTGACGGCAATGGCTCGGGCATTAACGATATTATCGACGATCAGGGGCCGGTACAGGGGCCGATCGCCAAAGGTGAAACCACTGACGACACCAAGCCGACGTTGAACGGCAAGGGTGAACCCGGTGACACCATTGTGGTG
>NZ_JBBCVB010000149.1:0-223 GCF_037199905.1 Serratia sp. MMO-28 | reverse complement strand
GAAGTGAAACGCCGTAGCGCCGATGGTAGTGTGGGGTCTCCCCATGCGAGAGTAGGACACTGCCAGGCATCAAACAAAGGTTACCGGAGTGACATCGGGTAATAGCAAAATCGCAAAGGTGATTTTGCCGGTACCGCAAGGTACTGCATGAAAGAATCGGTGGAGCGGTAGTTCAGTTGGTTAGAATACCTGCCTGTCACGCAGGGGGTCGCGGGTTCGAGCC
>NZ_JBBCVB010000148.1:0-223 GCF_037199905.1 Serratia sp. MMO-28 | reverse complement strand
CCTGAGCGGAACGGAGACACGCTCCAGCCTGTGGCTGCGTCAGGTGGGCTCGCGCAACAAGTTCGAAGATGCATCGGGCCAACTGTCCAACTCCAGCAACCGCTATGTGGCACAGTTGGGGGGCGACGTGTGGGATACGCAGTTTACCGGGCAGGATCGCTTCGGGCTGGGGGTGATGGCCGGCTACGGGCGCGCAACCGGCACCACCGACTCGGGGGAAACC
>NZ_JBBCVB010000147.1:0-223 GCF_037199905.1 Serratia sp. MMO-28 | reverse complement strand
GGAAGCGGGCGCGAAGGTCGAGATCTACGACAACGGCAACAAGCTTGGTGAAACCACCGCCGATGCCGAAGGGAACTGGGTCTTCACGCCGGAAAGCGAACTGGCGGAAGGCGAGCACAGCCTGACTACCCGTGCCACCGACGCGGCGGGCAATACGTCCGCAATGTCCCCACCGTGGGCTCTGGTGATCGACATTACGCCACCTGCTCAGCCGGGAACTGAC
>NZ_JBBCVB010000146.1:0-223 GCF_037199905.1 Serratia sp. MMO-28 | reverse complement strand
CCGGGGCGGGCACGCTGAACGTGAACGGCGGAGATTTGGCGCTGAGCGCGGCCAACGGCGGTCTGTCAGCCACCACCCATATTGCATCGGGAGCCTCCGTCACCGCGAACGCGGCGAATGCCCTGGGCACCAGTGAGGTGGATGTCGGCGGTACGTTGAACCTGAACGCCGCAGACACGCTCGCCAACGTGCTGAGCGGTGCTGGGACCATCAATACCGGCGC
>NZ_JBBCVB010000145.1:0-223 GCF_037199905.1 Serratia sp. MMO-28 | reverse complement strand
GCAGCGCAACGCTGCAGAGCCTGGCCCTGAACGGCGGCACGCTGAACTTCACCGGCGGCGCTCCGCTCTCCAGCGCCGAGAGCACGGTCACCACCCAGACCCTGACCGCCAGCGGCGGCACCATCAATGTGGTGGGCGCGGGGGCCTGGGATAATGTCCTGCCGGTGGTGCCACCGAACCTGTCGATCCTCGATCAGAACCGCGGGGCCTCGGCGATGCAGTT
>NZ_JBBCVB010000144.1:0-223 GCF_037199905.1 Serratia sp. MMO-28 | reverse complement strand
GGCGCTTACCACTTTGTGATTCATGACTGGGGTGAAGTCGTAACAAGGTAACCGTAGGGGAACCTGCGGTTGGATCACCTCCTTACCGAACGATATTGATTGAGTGAGTGCTCACAACAGATTGTCTGATGAAAAAGTAACGAGCAGAAAACTCTTTATAGGCTTGTAGCTCAGGTGGTTAGAGCGCACCCCTGATAAGGGTGAGGTCGGTGGTTCAAGTCCA
>NZ_JBBCVB010000143.1:0-223 GCF_037199905.1 Serratia sp. MMO-28 | reverse complement strand
GAGTGTACTGGTAACAGTATGCTGCGAAGTATTTTGCTCTTTAACAATCTGGAACAAGCTGAAAATTGAAACCTGACAGCAGAAACTTGTCTCTCCGTAGAAGTATTGAGGCAAGGATGACCCTGTCAGAGAGTCTCTCAAATGTTTGCAACGCGAATGTGGTCGAAAGACACCTTCGGGTTGTGAGGTTAAGTGACTAAGCGTACACGGTGGATGCCTAGGC
>NZ_JBBCVB010000142.1:0-223 GCF_037199905.1 Serratia sp. MMO-28 | reverse complement strand
CAGGCCCGTCGCGTTCAGGTTGTTGGTATTGGACAACAGGTAGCTGTAGGTCGCCTCCGCCACCTGCACCGCGTTCTGGTTGATGCCCGACACCACGCCCTGGCCCGGCGTGACCGCCACGCCGTTAATCATCAGCGTCAGGGTATCGGCCCCGCTGGCGGTCGTCGCGCTGATCAACTGCATCGCCGAGGCCCCGCGGTTCTGATCGAGGATCGACAGGTTC
>NZ_JBBCVB010000141.1:0-223 GCF_037199905.1 Serratia sp. MMO-28 | reverse complement strand
CTTCAGCAGGTCTAAAAAGACGCTGACGGCAGCGGTCACACGCTCATCGGCCGAGACGTCCGCCAGGGCATCGCCGTCCTGAAAAGCCTCAATGCCGTTAAGCTGGGAGACTGGGTTAAGGTTGATTTTTTCAAACAATGACGCATAAACGCTGTGCGGCGCCGGGGCGTTTTTTTCCAGCACGGTGGTAGTGTGGCTCTGACGTTGTGCCGTTCTTTCCTGC
>NZ_JBBCVB010000140.1:0-223 GCF_037199905.1 Serratia sp. MMO-28 | reverse complement strand
TACCACACCCGGAGACAGGGCCACCATGTTGTTGCCGCTGTCCCATTGCTGGCGCTCGGTATCGTAGTCATTACCTTCGGTTTCCACGACGCGCAGTTTCTTCAGGTTCAGTGCGCCAGCGATCGCTTCAACAAAGGTGCCTTTATCACGGCTCAGTTTCATACCGGTTGGGCCACTGTCCGGGCGCAAGGAGAAGGTCTTGATCTGATTGACGATCGCCGGG
>NZ_JBBCVB010000139.1:0-223 GCF_037199905.1 Serratia sp. MMO-28 | reverse complement strand
CACAGGGAAGGCGATCTTCACGCTGAAACCGGCCTCATCCAGAGCGCCTTGCGTTTTTTCTTCTATGGTGTGCAGACAGGTCTTGACCGTGATGTTTAGCCCCTCTTCCAGTCGGGTCAGCGCAGCCTCAAGGTCTGTGGCGATTTTCTTCTCTCCCTCCGCCAAAATGCCGTTGACCGCCTGATGGACAGTCTGCAACAATTTTCTTGCCTCGTCGGGATCA
>NZ_JBBCVB010000138.1:0-223 GCF_037199905.1 Serratia sp. MMO-28 | reverse complement strand
TTCACCCGCTTTATCGTTACTTATGTCAGCATTCGCACTTCTGATACCTCCAGCAGCCCTCACAGACCACCTTCAACGGCTTACAGAACGCTCCCCTACCCAACAACGCCTTAGCGTCGCTGCCGCAGCTTCGGTGCATGGTTTAGCCCCGTTACATCTTCCGCGCAGGCCGACTCGACCAGTGAGCTATTACGCTTTCTTTAAATGATGGCTGCTTCTAAGC
>NZ_JBBCVB010000137.1:0-223 GCF_037199905.1 Serratia sp. MMO-28 | reverse complement strand
AACTGAGTGAAGGCGAGCATAAGATCAGCGTGATCGTCGAAGACCCGGCGGGCAATCAGTCGCCGCCGTCCGATCCGTGGGTGGTGATTGTTGACACCACCGCGCCGGATGCGCCGACCATTGGCAGTATCTATGACGACGCGGGCAGCAAGACCGGGGCACTGCAGCCTGGTGACGTCACCGACGACACCACGCCGACCCTGAACGGCCAGGCGGAAGCGGG
>NZ_JBBCVB010000136.1:0-223 GCF_037199905.1 Serratia sp. MMO-28 | reverse complement strand
CAGGCGTCACACCGTATACGTCCACTTTCGTGTTTGCACAGTGCTGTGTTTTTATTAAACAGTTGCAGCCAGCTGGTATCTGCGACTGGCTTCAGCTCCAGGAGCAAGTCCTTTCACCTACGTGCCAGCGTGCCTTCTCCCGAAGTTACGGCACCATTTTGCCTAGTTCCTTCACCCGAGTTCTCTCAAGCGCCTGGGTATTCTCTACCTGACCACCTGTGTC
>NZ_JBBCVB010000135.1:0-223 GCF_037199905.1 Serratia sp. MMO-28 | reverse complement strand
GCTTAGAAGCAGCCATCATTTAAAGAAAGCGTAATAGCTCACTGGTCGAGTCGGCCTGCGCGGAAGATGTAACGGGGCTAAACCATGCACCGAAGCTGCGGCAGCGACGCTTAGGCGTTGTTGGGTAGGGGAGCGTTCTGTAAGCCGTTGAAGGTGGTCTGTGAGGGCTGCTGGAGGTATCAGAAGTGCGAATGCTGACATAAGTAACGATAAAGCGGGTGAA
>NZ_JBBCVB010000134.1:0-225 GCF_037199905.1 Serratia sp. MMO-28 | reverse complement strand
GACCGTCAGCTGTGAGGTGGCCCCCAAGGCCGTGTTGCTGCCCAGCCGCACATCGCCACCGGTGACCGTGGTGCTGCCGGTGTAGCTGTTCTGGCCATTGGTGACGGTCAGCGTCCCGTTGCTGGCATCGAACACGATGCCGCCCACCCCGGTCAGTTGTGCCGTCAGATTTTTGTTGGCATCCGCGCTGGCCTCGGTGGCAATCACCAGCGCGTCAGGGCCATC
>NZ_JBBCVB010000133.1:0-226 GCF_037199905.1 Serratia sp. MMO-28 | reverse complement strand
CGACGTGTGGGATACGCAGTTTACCGGGCAGGATCGCTTCGGGCTGGGGGTGATGGCCGGCTACGGGCGCGCAACCGGCACCACCGACTCGGGGGAAACCAGCTACAAATCCGACAACAGCCTGACGGGCTATACGGTCGGGGTGTACGGTACCTGGTATGCGAATGCCAGCGAACGCCATAGTCCGTATGTGCATGGCTGGTTGCAGTACGAATGGTTCAATGCC
>NZ_JBBCVB010000132.1:0-227 GCF_037199905.1 Serratia sp. MMO-28 | reverse complement strand
CGCATACCGAGCCCCAAAAGCCATCTTGACGCCTCCGGCGAGTGACGGTCTTTTCCCCTTGATGGATAGCGTTTGCCTCACCTTCCTTGAAGCTGAAATCAAACGCGCGACGATTTAACACAGGGAAGGCGATCTTCACGCTGAAACCGGCCTCATCCAGAGCGCCTTGCGTTTTTTCTTCTATGGTGTGCAGACAGGTCTTGACCGTGATGTTTAGCCCCTCTTCC
>NZ_JBBCVB010000131.1:0-228 GCF_037199905.1 Serratia sp. MMO-28 | reverse complement strand
GTAGACCAGCAACGCGTCTGCCGGGCACACATACACATCACGCTTCTCATCGTACCTGAAGTGCTTTTTCTGGAAGTCATTCTGACCTTTGTGCGGCCGCCGATAGCCGGGAACCAGCGCGATACCCCTTTCTTGCGTCAGATGGCACACCGCGGCGGTGAAGTAACCCGCATCCACACCCACCGCCACCGGCTCCAGACCGAATCGCGCTACCTGCCGCTCAAGTCG
>NZ_JBBCVB010000130.1:0-228 GCF_037199905.1 Serratia sp. MMO-28 | reverse complement strand
GTAGACCAGCAACGCGTCTGCCGGGCACACATACACATCACGCTTCTCATCGTACCTGAAGTGCTTTTTCTGGAAGTCATTCTGACCTTTGTGCGGCCGCCGATAGCCGGGCACCAACGCGATACCCCTTTCTTGCGTCAGATGGCACACCGCGGCGGTGAAGTAACCCGCATCCACACCCACCGCCACCGGCTCCAGACCGAATCGCGCTACCTGCCGCTCAAGTCG
>NZ_JBBCVB010000129.1:0-229 GCF_037199905.1 Serratia sp. MMO-28 | reverse complement strand
CACCTTCAGCCAGACGGTGGGGGCGCTCACCAACCTGGGCACGGTCACGCTCGATCCGGGCGTGCTGACCAGCGGGTTGTTGACCAACACCGGGGTGATTGACCTGGCGGGGGGCACCCTGACCCTGCAGGAGGGCGGCACCTCCAGCGCGGTCGGCGGCCTGACCGGGGCCGGGACGCTGAACGTCAACGGCGGCACGCTGGCGCTGAGTGCCGCCAACAGCGGCCTG
>NZ_JBBCVB010000128.1:0-229 GCF_037199905.1 Serratia sp. MMO-28 | reverse complement strand
CAGATTGACGTTGGCCGCCGAGGTGCCCAGATTATTGGCCGTGCTGACCGTCAATGCTCCATTTGCATTGACGGCGTGGGTGCCGCTGAAGGTGTTGCTGCCGCTCAGGGTGATGGCCGCATCGGTATTGATGACGCCGGCCCCGCTCAGCAGATTGGCCAGGGTATCTGCCGCGTTCAGCGTCAGCGTGCCGCCGACCTCCACCGCGCTGGTGCCCAACGCATTGGCC
>NZ_JBBCVB010000127.1:0-229 GCF_037199905.1 Serratia sp. MMO-28 | reverse complement strand
AATACCCAGCGACACTTCATTGGGCACGATCTGCTGATCGAGGATCCACTTTCTGGCTTCAGGCAGTGCCAGCGTTTCTGCCAGCAGATTATGCATTTCGACCACATCCACACCGTGCTCGCGCATCTTGGTCATAAAGTCAAAATGGTCACGCTTGGCGCGCTCAACCCATAGCACATCATCAAACAGCAGTTCATCACAATTGCTTGGCGTCAGCCGGTTGTGCGCC
>NZ_JBBCVB010000126.1:0-231 GCF_037199905.1 Serratia sp. MMO-28 | reverse complement strand
AACACCTTCAGCCAGACGGTGGGGGCGCTCACCAACCTGGGCACGGTCACGCTCGATCCGGGCGTGCTGACCAGCGGGTTGTTGACCAACACCGGGGTGATTGACCTGGCGAGCGGGATACTGACCCTGCAGGAGGGCGGCACCTCCAGCGCGGTCGGCGGCCTGACCGGGGCCGGGACGCTGAACGTCAACGGCGGCACGCTGGCGCTGAGTGCCGCCAACAGCGGCCTG
>NZ_JBBCVB010000125.1:0-232 GCF_037199905.1 Serratia sp. MMO-28 | reverse complement strand
TCGCTCGCCGCTACTGGGGGAATCTCGGTTGATTTCTTTTCCTCGGGGTACTTAGATGTTTCAGTTCCCCCGGTTCGCCTCGTATGGCTATGTATTCACCATACGATAGTGTGACGAATCACACTGGGTTTCCCCATTCGGGTATTGCCGGTTGTAACGCTTCATATCAGCTTACCGACACTTTTCGCAGATTAGCACGCCCTTCATCGCCTCTGACTGCCTAGGCATCCAC
>NZ_JBBCVB010000124.1:0-233 GCF_037199905.1 Serratia sp. MMO-28 | reverse complement strand
TCGCAGAACGCCAATCTGGGCACCGGTGGCGTCAGCATTGGCAGCGGCAGCACCCTGAACTTTAACGCCTTTGAGGGGGGCGCGTTGACCGCGCTGAATAATTCATTGAGCGGGACGGGCAACTGGGTGCTGCGCAACAGCAACATCAACCTTTCCGGTAGCAACAATGCGGCGGGCTTTAGCGGCCTGCTGGACATCAACACCGGCGCCTCGCTAACGCTGAACGGTGCCAC
>NZ_JBBCVB010000123.1:0-235 GCF_037199905.1 Serratia sp. MMO-28 | reverse complement strand
CTACAGCGATTTCATCATCAACGGCAACTATGTGGGCAACGGCGGTAACGTCGCCCTGAATACCGTGCTGGCCGGGGATGACGCCGCCACCGACCGGCTGGTGGTGACGGGGGATACGTCAGGCTCCAGCACGGTCAGCGTCAGCAATATCGGCGGGGACGGGGCGAAGAACATCAACGGCATTCAGGTGATCAACGTCGGGGGGAACTCGGCGGGCACCTTTACCCTGAATGGC
>NZ_JBBCVB010000122.1:0-235 GCF_037199905.1 Serratia sp. MMO-28 | reverse complement strand
CGCCCCCACTTTCACCTCAATCAGATGGCGGCTGCCGGTCTGCTGGACTCCCAGACCATCGGCACTCACGCCCGGCAGGCGGGTGTTATGGATCCAGTTCAGGTCCACATAAGTGGTCAGTATCCGTGAGCTGTCTTTCCCCATCTGCGTGTCGTTCGACAGTTTGGCCCCCAGACGGGTCTGCAGATTGTTGTTGCCGCTCTGCTGCACCAGAGAGCCGTTGTTTTGCAGGTCA
>NZ_JBBCVB010000121.1:0-236 GCF_037199905.1 Serratia sp. MMO-28 | reverse complement strand
TGGTGCTGCCGGTGTAGCTGTTCTGGCCATTGGTGACGGTCAGGGCCCCGTTGCTGGCATCAAACACGATGCCGCCCACCCCGGTCAGTTGCGCGGTCAGGTTTTTGTTGGAATCCGGGCTGGCCTCGGTGGCAATCACCAGCGCGTTCGGGTTGTCCTGCAACAGGTTAATCGCACTCAGGCCGTAGTTCAGGTACAGGCCCGTGGCGCTGGCCCCGTCGGTGTTGGACAGCGCG
>NZ_JBBCVB010000120.1:0-238 GCF_037199905.1 Serratia sp. MMO-28 | reverse complement strand
TGACGCCGGCCCCGTTCAGGGTATTGGCCAGGGTATCTGCCGCGTTCAGCGTCAGCGTGCCGCCGACCTCCACCGCGCTGGTGCCCAACGCATTGGCCGCGCCGGCGGTGACGGTGGCACCGGACGTGATATGGGTGGCCGCCGACAGGCCGCTGTTGGCGGCACTCAGCGCCAGCGTGCCGCCGTTGACGTTCAGCGTCCCGGCCCCGGTCAGGCCGCCGACCGCGCTGGAGGTGCC
>NZ_JBBCVB010000119.1:0-240 GCF_037199905.1 Serratia sp. MMO-28 | reverse complement strand
ATAACACCACCTTCTCGTTGGCCGATACCAATGCCAGCGCTCTGGCGTTGGCGGGGCTGACCTTGGGGAATGGCAGCGTGACCACGGTGGGGGTCGCCGGCACGCCGGGCACCGAAACGCTGCGCGCCTTGACGCTCGACGGCGGTACGCTGAACTTTACCGGCGGTGCGCCACTGTCTAGCGCCGAGAGCACCATTACAGCTCAGACCCTGGCCGCTAACGGCGGCACCATCAATCTGG
>NZ_JBBCVB010000118.1:0-242 GCF_037199905.1 Serratia sp. MMO-28 | reverse complement strand
TCACCGCCGGCGCGGCCAATGCGTTGGGCACCAGCGCGGTGGAGGTCGGCGGCACGCTGACGCTGAACGCGGCAGATACCCTGGCCAATACCCTGAACGGGGCCGGCGTCATCAATACCGATGCCGCCATTACCCTGAGCGGCAGCAACACCTTCAGCGGCACCCACGCCGTCAATGCAAATGGAGCATTGACGGTCAGCACGGCCAATAATCTGGGCACCTCGGCGGCCAACGTCAATCTG
>NZ_JBBCVB010000117.1:0-248 GCF_037199905.1 Serratia sp. MMO-28 | reverse complement strand
GCACGCCCGGATCGAGCGTGACCGTGCCCAGGTTGGTGAGCGCCCCCACCGTCTGGCTGAAGGTGTTGGTATTGAAGCTGGCGCCGCTCGCCACCGTCAGCAGTGAGGTGGTGCCAAAGGCATTGTTGCTGCCCAGACGCACATCGCCACCGGCGATCGTGGTGCTGCCGGTGTAGCTGTTCTGGCCATTGGTGACGGTCAGGGCCCCGTTGCTGGCATCAAACACGATGCCGCCCACCCCGGTCAGT
>NZ_JBBCVB010000116.1:0-253 GCF_037199905.1 Serratia sp. MMO-28 | reverse complement strand
CAACCCCAAGCTCACTCTCTCCGTGCCCGACACCCTGTCCGATGACCACGGCGACACCGCCGTCAACCTCAGCTTCAGCGCCATGAAAGACTTCGAACCCGAGCAGGTGGCTCGCCAAATCCCGCAACTGCGCGCCATGCTCGCCATGCGCAACCTGCTGCGTGACCTCAAATCCAACCTGCTGGACAACACCACCTTCCGCCGCGAGTTTGAAATCATCCTGAAGGATGAAGCGCTGAGCGACGAACTGCGG
>NZ_JBBCVB010000115.1:0-259 GCF_037199905.1 Serratia sp. MMO-28 | reverse complement strand
GGCCAATAATCTGGGCACCTCGGCGGCCAACGTCAATCTGACCGACGCCACCGCCCAACTGTTGCTCAATGGGTTGAGCGGCCCCCTGGCCAATACCCTGAGTGGGGTGGCCGGCTCGACGGTACAGCTCAATAACGCTGCCGCCACGACCCTGACCGGCACCAACAGCGGTTTTGCCGGCCTGTTCGACCTGGTGGGCAACAGCGCGCTGACCGTCTCGCAAGACGCCAACCTGGGCACCGGCAGCGTCAGTCTCGGC
>NZ_JBBCVB010000114.1:0-259 GCF_037199905.1 Serratia sp. MMO-28 | reverse complement strand
GGCCAATAATCTGGGCACCTCGGCGGCCAACGTCAATCTGACCGACGCCACCGCCCAACTGTTGCTCAATGGGTTGAGCGGCCCCCTGGCCAATACCCTGAGTGGGGTGGCGGGCTCGACGGTACAGCTCAATAACGCTGCCGCCACCACCCTGACCGGCACCAACAGCGGTTTTGCCGGCCTGTTCGACCTGGTGGGCAACAGCGCGCTGACCGTCTCGCAAGACGCCAACCTGGGCACCGGCAGCGTCAGTCTCGGC
>NZ_JBBCVB010000113.1:0-262 GCF_037199905.1 Serratia sp. MMO-28 | reverse complement strand
GGCCAGCGCTCCTGCAGTTGCTGAACCGGAGGAAGCCGCGCCGGTGGCCAGCGCACCTGCAGCTGCAGAACCGGAGGAAGCCGCGCCGGTGGCCAGCGCCCCTGCAGCTGCAGAACCGGAGGAAGCCGCGCCGGTGGCCAGCGCACCTGCGGCTGCAGAACCGGAGGAAGCCGCGCCGGTGGCCAGCGCCCCTGCAGCTGCTGAACCGGAGGAAGCCGTGTCGGTGGCCAGCGCCCCTGCAGCTGCTGAACCGGAATACGCC
>NZ_JBBCVB010000112.1:0-265 GCF_037199905.1 Serratia sp. MMO-28 | reverse complement strand
CTCGGTATGCGGTTTGTTCGGTACTGATGACTGGGGCTGGGAGAGCTATCACACCACCGAAACGGTTTATACCCTGACGTTGAGCAAGATAAAAAGCACGATGAAGAAAGAGATGACGGCGTTATCGCACACCGTCAACGCGATCGTCGATGTACAGATCCAACAGCCGATACGACAGGAAATGTCGGATTTCTTCACGGCATTCAGCCTGACGCTGGAAGGGATCCGCGCCAATCTGCAGCATAGCCGGTCAGCGCAGCAACAG
>NZ_JBBCVB010000111.1:0-270 GCF_037199905.1 Serratia sp. MMO-28 | reverse complement strand
GTTGATGTCCAGCAGGCCGCTGAAGCCTGAAGCATTGCTGTTGCCAGAGAGGGTGATGTTGCTGTTGCGCAGCACCCAGTTACCCGCGCCGCTCAGCGCATGGTTCAGGGCGGTCAGGGCCCCGCCGGCAAAGGTGTCAAAGGTCAGGGTGCTGCCGCTGCCGAGACTGACGCTGCCGGTGCCCAGGTTGGCGTCTTGCGAGACGGTCAGCGCGCTGTTGCCCACCAGGTCGAACAGGCCGGCAAAACCGCTGTTGGTGCCGGTCAGGGT
>NZ_JBBCVB010000110.1:0-277 GCF_037199905.1 Serratia sp. MMO-28 | reverse complement strand
ACTGACCGGGGTGGGCGGCATCGTGTTTGATGCCAGCAACGGGGCCCTGACCGTCACCAATGGCCAGAACAGCTACACCGGCAGCACCACGATCGCCGGTGGCGATGTGCGCCTGGGCAGCAACAATGCCTTTGGCGCCACCTCACTGCTGACGGTGGCGAGCGGTGCCAGCTTCAATACCAACACCTTCAGCCAGACGGTGGGGGCGCTCACCAACCTGGGCACGGTCACGCTCGATCCGGGCGTGCTGACCAGCGGGTTGTTGACCAACACCGGG
>NZ_JBBCVB010000109.1:0-286 GCF_037199905.1 Serratia sp. MMO-28 | reverse complement strand
GCCAGGGGCGGTCGACGTGCCCCCTGACGACAGGTTCAGCGTACCGCCTGCCAGATCGAGCACCCCGGTGTTGGTCAGCAGTCCGCTGCTCAACACGCCGGGATCGAGCGTGACCGTGCCCAGGTTGGTGAGTGCCCCCACCGTCTGGCTGAAGTTATTGGTATTGAAACCGGCGCCGCTGGCCACCGTCAGCAATGAGGTGGCGCCAAAGGCATTGTTGCTGCCCAGCAGCACATCGCCGCCGCTTATCGTGGTGCTACCGGTGTAGTTGTTCTGGCTGTTGGTG
>NZ_JBBCVB010000108.1:0-309 GCF_037199905.1 Serratia sp. MMO-28 | reverse complement strand
AGGTAACCGCTCGAATCTGAGTCTGTCGGTGAATTCTTCTTTCTCGATAGCAGCAGGCGTAACGTAAATCTGCATCGAGCGGTGAGCTTCTCCCTCTCCCTGTGGGAGAGGTAACCGCTCGAATCTGAGTCTGTCGGTGAATTCTTCTTTCTCGATAGCAGCAGGCGTAACGCAAATCTGCATCGAGCGGTGGGCTTCTCCCTTGTATGTTTGTAGTTGATGTAAAAAGATAGGTTGTACCGTGTTCTTACCCGGCGTGGCAGCACGTACGCCCTCTGGGACACCAAGCCCGTGGGAGAGCTTATTGCG
>NZ_JBBCVB010000107.1:0-316 GCF_037199905.1 Serratia sp. MMO-28 | reverse complement strand
CTTTGATGCCAGCAACGGTGCGTTGACCGTGACCAACAGCCAGAACAACTACACCGGTAGCACCACGATAAGCGGCGGCGATGTGCTGCTGGGGAGCAACAATGCCTTTGGCGCCACCTCATTGCTGACGGTGGCCAGCGGAGCCAGCTTCAATACCAATAACTTCAGCCAGACGGTGGGGGCACTCACCAACCTGGGTACGGTGACGCTCGATCCCGGCGTGTTGAGCAGCGGACTGCTGACCAACACCGGGGTGCTCGATCTGGCAGGCGGTACGCTGAACCTGTCGTCAGGGGGCACGTCGACCGCCCCTGGC
>NZ_JBBCVB010000106.1:0-319 GCF_037199905.1 Serratia sp. MMO-28 | reverse complement strand
CAGCACGCGCGGCATCGTCAGGCCGATATAGCGCGCATCGTCGGTGTCACGGAAGGATTTCCACTTGATGTATTCGGCGCGATCGAAGTAGTTACCAATATCTTTGATGGCCGCTACTTCTTCCATGGAATTCTTGAGGAAGAACGCCGGGCCAACGGCGCCGATAAACGGCATATGGGCGGCAGCGGCCACTTTGGAGAGGTTGCGTAGCAATGCCACGTCTTGCGGGCTGGCATCGAACTCGTAGTTGGAAATCACCGCCCCAATCGGCTCACCGCCGGGGGTGTCGTATTCCGCAATATAGGTATGGCGGTACAGG
>NZ_JBBCVB010000105.1:0-319 GCF_037199905.1 Serratia sp. MMO-28 | reverse complement strand
GATCGCCTGCTGGCGTTGCACATTGGTACCAGTAAGATCGTGCCAGAGCCGCTCAAAAAATCGCTGGCTTTGTTGTATACGCGTGTGGTCACGCACGATATCAACACCGTTAGCCAGGTCGACAACGAATTTTTCGTGCAAGCAAGGTAATACCTGCACGACGTCCTGAGTGGTCATTATCAGGTTCATGCGCCCACCTGTTCGCCAGAGAGACAGGCCACTTCTTTTTGCAATGCATCACTGTCCTGGGCCATGTGCTTGCTGGTGGTCAGAAAGTAGTCCAGCTTTTTTTTAAGCGCTTCCACCTGCTGGGTTTCCT
>NZ_JBBCVB010000104.1:0-319 GCF_037199905.1 Serratia sp. MMO-28 | reverse complement strand
GGCCAGATTGACGCGGGCCGCCGAGGTCCCCAGATTATCGGCCGTGCTGACCGTCAGGGCACCGTTCGCATCGATAACGTGGGTGCCGCTGAAGGCGTTGCTGCCGCTCAGTGTCACCGCCGCGCCGGTATTGATGGTCCCAGCACCGCTCAGCACGTTGGCGAGCGTGTCTGCGGCGTTCAGGTTCAACGTACCGCCGACATCCACGTCACTGGTGCCCAGGGCATTCGCCACGTTCGCGGTGACGGAGGCTCCCGATGCAATATGGGTGGTGGCTGACAGACCGCCGTTGGCCGCGCTCAGCGCCAAATCTCCGCCG
>NZ_JBBCVB010000103.1:0-332 GCF_037199905.1 Serratia sp. MMO-28 | reverse complement strand
CCAAACCTTGGGCGCTAGCGGGGGGACCGTGAATCTGGTCAGCGGTGCTTCTTGGGATAACAACCTGCCATCCGCTCTCTCGATTCTGGATCAGGACCGAGGGGCGGTCACTCGGCTGATCAGCGCGAACAGCGCCAGCGGTGTTGAGAATTTGACGCTGACGATTGATGATGTTGCCGTGACACCGGGGCAAGGTGTGGTCAAAGGGATTGATCAAAATACAGTGCGTGTAGCAGAGGCAACCTACAATTACACGTTGTCTAACACCAATGCTCTAGGTGCTTTTGGGTTGTATCTGAATTACGATCTGAGCGCGATTAACCTGCTGCTGG
>NZ_JBBCVB010000102.1:0-333 GCF_037199905.1 Serratia sp. MMO-28 | reverse complement strand
GTGTCCCCTTCGTCTAGAGGCCTAGGACACCGCCCTTTCACGGCGGTAACAGGGGTTCGAATCCCCTAGGGGACGCCAACTGCTTGCGACCATCCCGGTGAAAGCGGCGGTTTCGGTATCTGCGGATACACCATATCTCAAAGCTGACTTGCGAGTCAGGCTTGAGATATTGCTCTTTAACAATCTGGAACAAGCTGAAAATTGAAACCTGACAGCAGAAACTTATCCCTCCGTAGATGTATTGGGGTAAGGATGACCCTGTCAGAGAGTCTCTCAAATGTTTGCAACGCGAATGTGGTCGAAAGACACCTTCGGGTTGTGAGGTTAAGTGAC
>NZ_JBBCVB010000101.1:0-335 GCF_037199905.1 Serratia sp. MMO-28 | reverse complement strand
GCAACAGTTGGGCGGTGGCGTCGGTCAGATTGACGTTGGCCGCCGAGGTGCCCAGATTATTGGCCGTGCTGACCGTCAATGCTCCATTTGCATTGACGGCGTGGGTGCCGCCGAAGGTGTTGCTGCCGCTCAGGGTGATGGCCGCATCGGTATTGATGACGCCGGCCCCGTTCAGGGTATTGGCCAGGGTATCTGCCGCATTCAGCGTCAGCGTGCCGTCCACCTCCACCGCGCTGGTGCCCAACGCATTGGCCGCGCCGGCGCTGATGGTGGCACCGGACGCGATATGGGTGGCCGCCGACAGGCCGCTGTTGGCGGCACTCAGCGCCAGCGTG
>NZ_JBBCVB010000100.1:0-336 GCF_037199905.1 Serratia sp. MMO-28 | reverse complement strand
AGATATTTCATCCCTCCGGCATACAGCATTAACAGTGAGTAGAACGTGGCGATCAGCGCAATAATCAGGTCTTTCTTGAGATCGGTTTTATCTTTTTCGTAGGTTTCCCCGCTCCAGGCCAGCTTCAACCCGTATGCCCCAACCAGCAGGTAAGGGATCAGGGTCAGCGAACTGGTCAGTTCAAGCGCCAATTGGAAGGCATACTGGCTGAACAGGGTCAGGATCAGGAACACCTGAATGGTGATGTTGGTTAACCAGACCGCGGAAGAAGGGACCGCGTTACTGTTTTCTGTACCAAACACCTTTGGCATGCTTTTGCTTTTTGCGGCGGAGAAC
>NZ_JBBCVB010000099.1:0-350 GCF_037199905.1 Serratia sp. MMO-28 | reverse complement strand
GAAAAAGATAAAACCGATCTCAAGAAAGACCTGATTATTGCGCTGATCGCCACGTTCTACTCACTGTTAATGCTGTATGCCGGAGGGATGAAATATCTGTTGCTGTCGGCCGTCATCTATGGCCCAGGCACACTGTTGTACATTATGGCCAAACGTGAACAGCATGCAAAAGTGTTCACACCGGCTGAAATGGGGCTCTTCATTATCGTTATGGTCGCCGCAGTGGTTGCAATCTACAACATTGCAACAGGCGTTATTACTATCTGATTGAGGCAAGTCATTATGTCGACTAAAAAAAAGACACAGGCTAAGTTTGGTGTACATTCAGAAGTAGGGAAATTACATAAAGT
>NZ_JBBCVB010000098.1:0-351 GCF_037199905.1 Serratia sp. MMO-28 | reverse complement strand
GCCAACGCCAGAGCGCTGGCATTGGTATCGGCCAACGAGAAGGTGGTGTTATTCAGCGTCACGTTGCCGGTGAAGGCGGCCCCCGCTCCGGCTCCGAAGCTGAAGGCGCTATTGGCCGTATCCACATTCACCTGCCCGGCCCCGGTCAGACTATTGTTCAGGGCAAAGGCACCGTTATTGCTGATGTTCAACGTGCTGGTCGCATCGTTGACGTTCAATACGGTGTTCGCATCCAACGTCGTGGCACCGTTCAGCGTTAGCGAGGCGCCGGTGTTGATGTCCAGCAGGCCGCTAAAGCCCGCCGCATTGTTGCTACCGGAAAGGTTGATGTTGCTGTTGCGCAGCACCCAG
>NZ_JBBCVB010000097.1:0-372 GCF_037199905.1 Serratia sp. MMO-28 | reverse complement strand
AACAGCCTGACGGGCTATACGGTCGGGGTGTACGGTACCTGGTATGCGAATGCCAGCGAACGCCATAGTCCGTATGTGCATGGCTGGTTGCAGTACGAATGGTTCAATGCCTCGGTCAGCAGCAGTGCCTACGACAGCGGTAATTACCATCTGCGCGGCGTGAGCACCTCGCTGGAAGGCGGCTATCCGATTGAAATCTATCAGGGTGAGGAGAATAACACCTATCTCACACCGCAGGCGCAGTTGACGCTGAACGGGGCGAAGATGAGTGACCTGCAAAACAACGGCTCTCTGGTGCAGCAGAGCGGCAACAACAATCTGCAGACCCGTCTGGGGGCCAAACTGTCGAACGACACGCAGATGGGGAAAGAC
>NZ_JBBCVB010000096.1:0-388 GCF_037199905.1 Serratia sp. MMO-28 | reverse complement strand
CCGTTGCTGGCATCAAACACGATGCCGCCCACCCCGGTCAGTTGCGCGGTCAGGTTTTTGTTGGCATCCGGGCTGACATCGGTGGCAATCACCAGCGCGTTCGGGTTGTCCTGTAACAGATTGATCGCACTCAGATCGTAATTCAGGTACAGGCCAGACGCATTGGCGCTATTGGTATTGGATAACGCGTAGTGATAGGTTGCATCCGCCACATGCGCCGCATTCTGGTTAATGGCAGAGAGTAATCCTTGCGGCGTCACCGCCACCCCATCAATCGTCAGCGTCAGGGTATCGGCCCCGCTGGCGGTCGTCGCGCTGATCAACTGCATCGCCGAGGCCCCGCGGTTCTGATCGAGGATCGACAGGTTCGGTGGCACCACCGGCAGGA
>NZ_JBBCVB010000095.1:0-450 GCF_037199905.1 Serratia sp. MMO-28 | reverse complement strand
CCTCAATACTTCTACGGAGAGACAAGTTTCTGCTGTCAGGTTTCAATTTTCAGCTTGTTCCAGATTGTTAAAGAGCAAAATACTTCGCAGCATACTGTTACCAGTACACTCTGAAGTATTATCAAGGACCGTAGGGATATGGTGGAGCTAAGCGGGATCGAACCGCTGACCTCCTGCGTGCAAGGCAGGCGCTCTCCCAGCTGAGCTATA
Organism: Serratia sp. MMO-28; assembly: GCF_037199905.1. Taxonomy (NCBI): domain Bacteria; kingdom Pseudomonadati; phylum Pseudomonadota; class Gammaproteobacteria; order Enterobacterales; family Yersiniaceae; genus Serratia; species Serratia sp. MMO-28. The sequence continues at coordinate 240 of NZ_JBBCVB010000095.1, read as the reverse complement.
GCCCCATACAGTCACTGGCAGAACTCTTTATTACCACTCGCGGTGAATGACAGTCTTTCCCTCTCGGGAAACCTGTTGCTTCGTGCCCAGCCAAGAATGCAGCATGAGTGCGAATTTGGTAGGCCTGAGTGGACTTGAACCACCGACCTCACCCTTATCAGGGGTGCGCTCTAACCACCTGAGCTACAAGCCTATAAAGAGTTTTCTGCTCGTTACTTTTTCATCAGACAATCTGTTGTG
>NZ_JBBCVB010000094.1:0-463 GCF_037199905.1 Serratia sp. MMO-28 | reverse complement strand
CCGTGACACCGACGATGCGCGCTATATCGGCCTGACGATGCCGCGCGTGCTGGGCCGCCTGCCGTATGGCCCGGATACTGTGCCAGTACGCAGCTTCAACTATGTGGAAGAAGTCACCGGCCCGGACCACGATAAGTACCTGTGGACCAACGCGTCGTTTGCTTTTGCCGCCAACATGGTGAAAAGCTTTATCGACAATGGCTGGTGCGTGCAGATCCGCGGCCCGCAGGCGGGCGGCGCAGTGACCGATCTGCCGATCCACCTATACGATCTGGGCACCGGCAATCAGGTAAAAATCCCGTCTGAGGTGATGATCCCCGAGACCCGCGAGTTCGAGTTTGCCAACCTGGGCTTCATTCCGCTGTCGTACTACAAAAACCGCGACTATGCCTGCTTCTTCTCTGCCAACTCGGCGCAGAAACCGGCGCTGTATGACACCGCAGATGCGACGGCCAACAGCCGC
>NZ_JBBCVB010000093.1:0-482 GCF_037199905.1 Serratia sp. MMO-28 | reverse complement strand
AGCAATGCCACGTCTTGCGGGCTGGCATCGAACTCGTAGTTGGAAATCACCGCCCCAATCGGCTCACCGCCGGGGGTGTCGTATTCCGCAATATAGGTATGGCGGTACAGGCCGCTCTGGATGATTTCCGGGCTGTCTTCAAAGTCCTGACGCAGGTCGTCTTTGGCAATGTCGAGCAGTTCCAGCTTCACGTTCTGGCGAAAATCGGTTTTATTCACCAGCGATTTCAGGCCACGCCACAGGGATTCCACTTTCTGGAACTCCGGGTGATGCATCACCGCGTCCAGTTGGCGGCTGATTTTTTCATCCAGCGCGGCGATGTGGCTGTCCAGCAGGTTCTTGTCGAGCTTCTCAACTTTCTGCGCCGACTGCTTCAGCAGGTCTAAAAAGACGCTGACGGCAGCGGTCACACGCTCATCGGCCGAGACGTCCGCCAGGGCATCGCCGTCCTGAAAAGCCTCAATGCCGTTAAGCTGGGAGAC
>NZ_JBBCVB010000092.1:0-487 GCF_037199905.1 Serratia sp. MMO-28 | reverse complement strand
CACCACCTTCTCGCTGGCCGGCACCAATGCCGCAGCCCTGGCAGGGGCGGGGCTGACGCTGAACAGCGGCAGCGATACCACGGTGGGCGTGGCCGGCACGCCGGGCAGCGCTACGCTGCAGAGCCTGGCCCTGAACGGCGGCACGCTGAACTTCACCGGCGGCGCTCCGCTCTCCAGCGCCGAGAGCACCGTCACCACCCAGACCCTGACCGCCAACGGCGGCACCATCAATCTGGTGGGGGCAGGCTCCTGGAACAATACCCTGCCGGTGGTGCCGCCGAACCTGTCGATCCTCGATCAGAACCGGGGCGGTACGCCGATGCGGCTTATCAGCGCCACTACCGCCAGCGGGGCGGATAATCTGACGTTGACGATCGATGGGGTGGCGGTGACGCCGCAAGGGGTACTCTCTGCCATTAACCAGAATGCGGTGCATGTGGCGGAGGCAACCTATCACTACGCGCTGTCCAACACCGACGGGGCCAGC
>NZ_JBBCVB010000091.1:0-524 GCF_037199905.1 Serratia sp. MMO-28 | reverse complement strand
GAGGCGATCAGGCGCGGCAAATGGCTATTGCTGACCAATGAGAAAGACCGGGTGATAAGTTTCACCGTTGGCGCGGATGGCAATATACCAGGTCCGGGCTGGATCATTGGCGTAGCAGATGAAGCGTTTGCCGGTCGCCCGCTCGGCGGCCGTATCAGTTCTGTATCTGGCCGTAGCATTACGCTGGATCGGGAGTCATCGGCAAAGGTGGGTGAACGCCTGATCGTGAACCTGCCCAGCGGCAAGGCGCAGGGCCGCACCATTCAGTCAGTGAATGGCCGCGTGGTGACCGTCACGACGAACTACAGTGAAACGCCTGTGGCCGAATGTGTGTGGGCTGTTGACGCTACGGATTTAGCAATCCAGCTTTTCCGCGTCACCGGCATCACCGAGAATCAGGACGGCATATCGTTTGACATTACGGCTGTTGAGTACGACCCGAACAAGTACGCCCGCATCGATACCGGCGCACGGATTGAAGACCGCCCGATCTCCGTTATCCCGCCCGGCGTCCAGGCACCGCC
>NZ_JBBCVB010000090.1:0-552 GCF_037199905.1 Serratia sp. MMO-28 | reverse complement strand
TTCACCTACGTGCCAGCGTGCCTTCTCCCGAAGTTACGGCACCATTTTGCCTAGTTCCTTCACCCGAGTTCTCTCAAGCGCCTGGGTATTCTCTACCTGACCACCTGTGTCGGTTTGGGGTACGATTCTGTGTTACCTGGAGCTTAGAGGCTTTTCCTGGAAGCTTGGCATCAACCACTTCGCCACCGTAGTGACTCGTCATCACGCCTCAGGGTTAGTATGCAACCGGATTTACCAGGTCACACCCCCTACACGCTTAAACCGGGACAACCGTCGCCCGGCTAGCCTAGCCTTCTCCGTCCCCCCTTCGCAGTAACACCGAGTACAGGAATATTAACCTGTTTCCCATCGACTACGCTTTTCAGCCTCGCCTTAGGGGTCGACTCACCCTGCCCCGATTAACGTTGGACAGGAACCCTTGGTCTTCCGGCGAGCGGGTTTTTCACCCGCTTTATCGTTACTTATGTCAGCATTCGCACTTCTGATACCTCCAGCAGCCCTCACAGACCACCTTCAACGGCTTACAGAACGCTCCCCTACCCAACAACGCCT
>NZ_JBBCVB010000089.1:0-595 GCF_037199905.1 Serratia sp. MMO-28 | reverse complement strand
TTTGCGTTCTTTAGCATAACGGGAGTAGACACTGGCCCCTTCAATACCCAGGAAGACAAACACCGTGACCAGCATGGTGCTGCGTACCTGGCTGAACAGGGACTCTGGCTCTACTGATGGGACAATCGCTGCCGCCGCATGGCCGACATAGCCATAGTCATTGAGGTGAGACAAGTCACCCACGTTGGCAGCAACCTGCGGTGCTCCCCAGAAGTTGAGCGCAAAGACATCGCCCTTAAAGGCAAAAATCAACACGATAACGAAGAGGATGATCGGCAGAATTTTGGCGATAGTGGCAATGGTATTGATGGCCGCCGCGCTTTTAACGCCACGTAATACCAGAATATGGAATGCCCACAGAATAACGGAGGCGACTAATACTGCAGGGATAGTATTGCCATCACCAAATAGTGGGAAGAATGCTCCCAGGGTTGATTTGATCAGCACAAAGTAGGAGACGTTACCAATACAGGTACCGGCCCAGAACCCAAGCGCTGAAGCAAAGCCGAGATAATCACCAAATCCTTCTTTGGCATAAATAAATACGCCAGAGTCCAGGTCTGGCTTACGTTGAGCCAGGGTTTGGAAAACAAAG
>NZ_JBBCVB010000088.1:0-622 GCF_037199905.1 Serratia sp. MMO-28 | reverse complement strand
TCAGACTGCTGACTAACCCCACTTTTTCAGGTGGGGTTCTTCTTTTCTAGCGACCGCAGGTCGCGATCGCGATATTTTTCCATAATACCGTCAGTTGAGCTTTCTGACCGCCTAAGCTGGCGTTCTGCCCTTCCCAAGACGCTTTCCACCACCGATAAAAACAATAAAGAAGCGCCAGCAGCGCCATCTTTTTCATATTCTGCGCTGTGGCCGCCAGCAGGCACTGTATCTGCACTTTTGACAGCCCACGGAACCGCGCATATCGATGACCATGGTGCTGTTTCGCATCCGCGAAGCTCCTCTCCACCGTCTCTTTGCGCCGCGCGTAGATTTTCTTACCCCATTTCGTCAGCCTTAACCTGTTCGCCTCCTCTTTCGACGCTTCCCACACATGCCGCGTTATCGTTTTCTGTGCCTTGCTGTTCTGCGTACATTGCTGTCTCTGCTCACAGCGCTGGCACTCTGCCGGGTCTGAACGGTAATGCCGATAACCGTTACGGTCTGTCGTGCTGTAGACCAGCAACGCGTCTGCCGGGCACACATACACATCACGCTTCTCATCGTACCTGAAGTGCTTTTTCTGGAAGTCATTCTGACCTTTGTGCGGCCGCCGATAGCCGGG
>NZ_JBBCVB010000087.1:0-665 GCF_037199905.1 Serratia sp. MMO-28 | reverse complement strand
TCACACCAGTCTCCCAGATAGGCCAGGCCTTCACCGAAATGGGTATCAGGAACAGCCAACCAGAAATCGCTGTTCTTACGTTCTGATGCCGTAACGTCAGCATCCCGCAGCATCTGCGTAATGGCCCTATCCCGGAGGTCATCGATCAGCACATTATGTTGAGACGCATCACTGCTGCGCAGCAGATCACCAAAAGCGCCCCAGCGCAGTGCCTCAATAACGGCGTAGCAACGCCCGGCCAGTGAAAATTGTGGGTAACGTCCAGCCTGCCAACGAGTAAAAACCCGGTTAAGGTGTAACATACCGTTCTGAGTCTGTCTGAGTCCCTGTACCTCTTGCTCCAGGGCAAGGCATCGGGTATTGACGTTTTCTGCAAACTGGTGCAATTGCGCCCGTGTCTCTGCAGCATAATGGGCAATCTCGGCGGTATGATGGACAAGCTGGTTGACTCGGTCATTGACCTGAGTAATGGCGTAATGGCTTTTCGCTAACGAGCCGGTCAGTTCAATGAGCCAGCGTAATGAACTGTCCACGCCATCAGCCAGACTGGCATTGATCGCCTGCTGGCGTTGCACATTGGTACCAGTAAGATCGTGCCAGAGCCGCTCAAAAAATCGCTGGCTTTGTTGTATACGCGTGTGGTCACGCACGATATCAACACCGTT
>NZ_JBBCVB010000086.1:0-665 GCF_037199905.1 Serratia sp. MMO-28 | reverse complement strand
GGTAATGACTCCAACTTATTGATAGTGTTTTATGTTCAGATAATGCCCGATGACTTTATCATGCAGCTCCACCGATTTTGAGAACGACAGCGACTTCCGTCCCAGCCGTGCCAGGTGCTGCCTCAGATTCAGGTTATGCCGCTCAATTCGCTGCGTATATCGCTTGCTGATTACGTGCAGCTTTCCCTTCAGGCGGGATTCATACAGCGGCCAGCCATCCGTCATCCATATCACCACGTCAAAGGGTGACAGCAGGCTCATAAGACGCCCCAGCGTCGCCATAGTGCGTTCACCGAATACGTGCGCAACAACCGTCTTCCGGAGCCTGTCATACGCGTAAAACAGCCAGCGCTGGCGCGATTTAGCCCCGACGTATCCCCACTGTTCGTCCATTTCCGCGCAGACGATGACGTCACTGCCCGGTTGTATGCGCGAGGTTACCGACTGCGGCCTGAGTTTTTTAAGTGACGTAAAACCGTGTTGAGGCCAACGCCCATAATGCGGGCAGTTGCCCGGCATCCAACGCCATTCATGGCCATATCAATGATTTTCTGGTGCGTACCGGGTTGAGAAGCGGTGTAAGTGAACTGCAGTTGCCATGTTTTACGGCAGTGAGAGCAGAGATAGCGCTGATGTCCGGCAGTGCTTTTGCCGTTACGCACCAC
>NZ_JBBCVB010000085.1:0-673 GCF_037199905.1 Serratia sp. MMO-28 | reverse complement strand
CGGGGTGGGCGGCGTTGCCTTTGATGCCAGCAACGGTGCGTTGACCGTGACCAACAGCCAGAACAACTACACCGGTAGCACCACGATAAGCGGCGGCGATGTGCTGCTGGGGAGCAACAATGCCTTTGGTGCCACCTCATTGCTGACGGTGGCCAGCGGTGCCGGTTTCAATACCAATAACTTCAGCCAGACGGTGGGGGCACTCACCAACCTGGGCACCGTCACGCTCAATACGGGCGTGTTGAGCAGCGGATTGCTGACTAACACCGGGGTGCTCGATCTGGCGGGCGGTACGCTGAACCTGTCGTCAGGAGGCACGTCGACCGCCCCTGGCGGCTTGACCGGGGCGGGCACGCTGAACGTGAACGGCGGAGATTTAGCGCTGAGCGCGGCCAACGGCGGTCTGTCGGCGGCGACCCATATTGCGTCAGGTGCTGCTATTACCGCCGGTGCGGCGAATGCCCTGGGCACCAGTGAGGTGGATGTTGGCGGTACGTTGAACCTGAACGCCGCAGACACGCTCGCCAACGTGCTGAGCGGTGCTGGGACCATCAATACCGATGCGGCGGTGACCCTGAGCGGCAGCAACGCCTTCAGCGGCACCCACGTTATCGATGCGAACGGTGCCCTGACGGTCAGCACGGCCGATAATCTGGGGACCTCGGCGGCCCGC
>NZ_JBBCVB010000084.1:0-684 GCF_037199905.1 Serratia sp. MMO-28 | reverse complement strand
AACAGCTACACCGGCAGCACCACGGTCACCGGTGGCGATGTGCGGCTGGGCAGCAACACGGCCTTGGGGGCCACCTCACAGCTGACGGTCAATGGGGGCTCTCGCGTCGATACCAATGGTTTCAGCCAGACGGTGGGCGCACTGACCAACCTGGGGTCGGTTATCCTGAATAGCGGGTCGCTGGTCAGCGGGCTGCTGACCAACAGCGGCGTTGTCGACCTGGCGGGGGGCACCCTGACCCTGCAGGAGGGCGGTACCTCCAGCGCGGTCGGCGGCCTGACCGGGGCCGGGACGCTGAACGTCAACGGCGGTACCCTGGCGCTGAGCGTGGCCAACAGCGGCCTGTCGGCGGCCACCCATATCGCGTCCGGTGCCACCATCACCGCCGGCGCGGCCAATGCGTTGGGCACCAGTGCGGTGGAGGTGGGCGGTACGCTGACGCTGAACGCGGCAGATACCCTGGCCAATACCCTGAGCGGGGTGGGCGTCATCAATACCGATGCCGCCATTACCCTCAGCGGCAACAACACCTTCAGCGGCCTGCATAACGTGAATGCGGACGGTACGCTGACCGTCAGCGCGGCCAATCACCTTGGCACCTCGGCCGCCCGCGTCAATCTCACCGAGGCGACCTCACACCTGATATTCAGCGGGGTGAGCGGTGAGGTGGCCAATACCCTGAGC
>NZ_JBBCVB010000083.1:0-693 GCF_037199905.1 Serratia sp. MMO-28 | reverse complement strand
GGTGCTACCGGTGTAGTTGTTCTGGCTGTTGGTGACGGTCAGAGCCCCGTTGCTGGCATCAAAGGCAACGCCGCCCACCCCGGTCAGTTGCGCAGTCAGATTTTTGTTGGAATCCGGGCTGACATCGGTGGCAATAATCAGGGCATTAGGATTGTCCAGCAGCAGGTTAATCGCGCTCAGATCGTAATTCAGATACAACCCAAAAGCACCTAGAGCATTGGTGTTAGACAACGTGTAATTGTAGGTTGCCTCTGCTACACGCACTGCATTTTGATCAATCCCTTTGACCACACCTTGCCCCGGTGTCACGGCAACATCATCAATCGTCAGCGTCAAATTCTCAACACCGCTGGCGCTGTTCGCGCTGATCAGCCGTGTGACCGCCCCTCGGTCCTGATCCAGAATCGAGAGAGCGGATGGCAGGTTGTTATCCCAAGAAGCACCGCTGACCAGATTCACGGTCCCCCCGCTAGCGCCCAAGGTTTGGGTAGTAATGGTGCTCTCGGCGCTGGAGAACGGTGCCCCGCCGGTAAAGTTCAGCTTACCGCCATTCAGCGTCAAGCTCTGCAACGTTGCGTTGCTCGGCGTGCCGGCGACCCCCACCGTGGTCACGCTGCCATTCCCCAAGGTCAGCCCAGCCAACGCCAGAGCGCTGGCATTGGTATCGGCCAACGAGAAGGTGGTGTTATTCAG
>NZ_JBBCVB010000082.1:0-745 GCF_037199905.1 Serratia sp. MMO-28 | reverse complement strand
TCGCTCGCCGCTACTGGGGGAATCTCGGTTGATTTCTTTTCCTCGGGGTACTTAGATGTTTCAGTTCCCCCGGTTCGCCTCGTATGGCTATGTATTCACCATACGATAGTGCAACGAATTGCACTGGGTTTCCCCATTCGGGTATTGCCGGTTGTAACGCTTCATATCAGCTTACCGACACTTTTCGCAGATTAGCACGCCCTTCATCGCCTCTGACTGCCTAGGCATCCACCGTGTACGCTTAGTCACTTAACCTCACAACCCGAAGGTGTCTTTCGACCACATTCGCGTTGCAAACATTTGAGAGACTCTCTGACAGGGTCATCCTTACCCCAATACATCTACGGAGGGATAATTTTCTGCTGTCAGGTTTCAATTTTCAGCTTGTTCCAGATTGTTAAAGAGCAATATCTCAAGCCTGACTCGCAAGTCAGCTTTGAGATATGGTGTATCCGCAGATACCGAGACCGCCGCTTTCACCGGGATGGTCGCAAGCAGTTGGCGTCCCCTAGGGGATTCGAACCCCTGTTACCGCCGTGAAAGGGCGGTGTCCTAGGCCTCTAGACGAAGGGGACACGACACCGTACTTTTATGACGCTTTTGCTCATTACTTCTATCAGACAATCTGTTGTGGGCACTCACTCAATCAATATCGTTCGGTAAGGAGGTGATCCAACCGCAGGTTCCCCTACGGTTACCTTGTTACGACTTCACCCCAGTCATGAATCACAAAGTGGTAAGCGCC
>NZ_JBBCVB010000081.1:0-799 GCF_037199905.1 Serratia sp. MMO-28 | reverse complement strand
CTACAGCGATTTCATCATCAACGGCAACTATGTGGGCAACGGCGGTAACGTCGCCCTGAATACCGTGCTGGCCGGGGATGACGCCGCCACCGACCGGCTGGTGGTGACGGGCAATACCTCCGGTTCCAGCACGGTCAGCGTCAGCAATATCGGCGGGGACGGGGCGAAGAACATCAACGGCATTCAGGTGATCAACGTCGGGGGGAACTCGGCGGGCACCTTTACCCTGAATGGCCGTGCCCAGGCCGGGGTACTGGAATACTTCCTCTACCAGGGGACGCCGACGGACACGGCAGACGGCAACTGGTACCTGCGCTCCAATTATCAGGACAAGGTGGTGACCTATAACCCGGAATCCGGGGCCTTTATCGCCAACATCGCCGCCGCCAATACGCTGTTCAACACCCGGCTGGAAGATTTGCACGCCGGGGACGCACGTGACAGCGGCGACCTGAGCGGAACGGAGACACGCTCCAGCCTGTGGCTGCGTCAGGTGGGCTCGCGCAACAAGTTCGAAGATGCATCGGGCCAACTGTCCAACTCCAGCAACCGCTATGTGGCGCAGTTGGGGGGCGACGTGTGGGATACGCAGTTTACCGGGCAGGATCGCTTCGGGCTGGGGGTGATGGCCGGCTACGGGCGCGCAACCGGCACCACCGACTCGGGGGAAACCAGCTACAAATCTGATAACAGCCTGACGGGCTATACGGTCGGGGTGTACGGTACCTGGTATGCGAATGCCAGCGAACGCCATAGTCCGTATGTGCATGGCTGGTTGCAGTACGAATGGTTCAATGCC
>NZ_JBBCVB010000080.1:0-803 GCF_037199905.1 Serratia sp. MMO-28 | reverse complement strand
GTGGATGTGGTCGAAATGCATAATCTGCTGGCAGAAACGCTGGCACTGCCTGAAGCCAGAAAGTGGATCCTCGATCAGCAGATCGTGCCCAATGAAGTGTCGCTGGGTATTCTGAATGAAACCCGCAGCTTCCTGGACGGGCTCGCTCCGCGTGCGCTGGCCGAAGTGCTGATTGGTGGCCTTTCTACCACCGAGCTGGCGAAAGAAGGCTATGCCGATCACGAAGAGCTGAAACTGATCCGCGAGGCGGTGGGGATTACCGAATACCTGCTGCCGCCGCTGCCAAACACCTTATATACCCGCGATACCACCTGCTGGATCTACGGCGGTGTCACGTTGAACCCACTGTACTGGCCTGCCCGTCATGAAGAAACCATCCTGACGACGGCCATCTACAAATTCCATCCAGACTTTGCCGGCAACGTTAACGTCTGGTGGGGGGATCCAACGGTGCATCACGGTACCGCCACGCTGGAAGGCGGCGACGTGATGCCGATCGGCAATAAAACGGTGCTGATCGGTATGAGCGAACGTACTTCGCACCAGGCGATCACTCAGTTGGCCGCCGCCCTGTTTGCCAACAAACACTCCGGCGTTGAACGGGTGATGATTGCGGCCATGCCAAAACTGCGTGCCGCAATGCACCTGGATACGGTCTTCACCTTCTGCGATCGCGATGTTGTCACGCTCTACCCGGCGATCGTCAATCAGATCAAGACCTTCTCCTTGCGCCCGGACAGTGGCCCAACCGGTATGAAACTGAGCCGTGATAAAGGCACCTTTGTTGAAGCGATCGCTGGCGC
>NZ_JBBCVB010000079.1:0-814 GCF_037199905.1 Serratia sp. MMO-28 | reverse complement strand
GGGGCGATTATTTCCGCAGGGATCTACGCCGAAGATCAGCAGTAACCTAATCCCCCTCAATCAGGCCCGCTTAATGCGGGTTTTTTTACGCCCGGAGAAACGTAATGTCAGCAATTATTGAAGGTCGCAAGGGTGGCGGCGGTAGCCAGCATACCCCTGTTGAATCGCCAGATTCCTTGCAGTCCACATCTTACGCCAAGATTTTGCTGGCGTTGGGTGAGGGGGAGTTTGCCGGTGGTTTAGACGGTACAAACATTTTCCTTGATGGCACGCCAATCATCGGCCCGGATGGCACAGAAAACTTTCCTGGCGTGAAGTGGGAGTTTCGGCCTGGCACGCCAGACCAGGCTTACATACCAGGTATGCCGTCCGTTGAGAACGAGATCACTGTCGGTACCGAACTGACTAGCGCTAATCCTTGGGTTCGCTCACTGACTAATACCCAGCTTTCCGCCGTTCGCCTGCGCTTTTCGTGGCAACAGTTACAGCAGCAACTGGATAACGGTGACGTGGTTGGCTATCGGATTGAGTACGCCATTGATGTGGCCACAGATGGCGGGGCTTACCAGCAGGTATTCCCCTCTGCTGTAGACGGCAAGACCACGACAAAATACGAGCGCAGCCACCGCATCGATTTACCGAAAGCCACAACTGGCTGGCAGATACGTGTGCGCCGTCTGACACCGAACAGCACCAGCAACAGGGTTGCCGATAAGATGGTGATCGAGTCGATCACTGAACTGATTGACGTAAAACTCCGCTACCCAGAAACCGCTCTTCTGTTCGTTGAGTTCAACGCAAAGCAGTTTCAGAA
>NZ_JBBCVB010000078.1:0-859 GCF_037199905.1 Serratia sp. MMO-28 | reverse complement strand
GGTTGCCGATAAGATGGTGATCGAGTCGATCACTGAACTGATTGACGTAAAACTCCGCTACCCAGAAACCGCTCTTCTGTTCGTTGAGTTCAACGCAAAGCAGTTTCAGAATATCCCGCAGATTTCCTGCGAGCCAAAAGGGAGCATTATCCGCATCCCGACGACTTACGACCCGATCGCCCGCACTTATACCGGTGTATGGGATGGCAGCTTTAAATGGGCCTGGACGAATAACCCAGCGTGGATTTTTTACGACCTATTGATCAACGCTCGTTACAGCATCGGCAATCGCGTCCGTGCAGAGAATCTGGCGCTGACGAAATGGGATTTGTACACCATTGCGCAGTATTGTGATCAGTTGGTACCGGACGGGCGCGGCGGTGGCGGCATGGAGCCGCGCTTTATGTGCGACGTGTATATTCAGTCGCAGGAAGAAGCCTGGTCGGTTCTGCGTGACTTTGCCAATATTTTCCGGGGCATGACGTTCTGGGCCAACAACAGTATGAACGTGCTGGCCGACATGCCACGCGATGTGGACTACATCTATACCCGCGCCAACGTTAAAGACGGCCTGTTTACCGATGCCAGCGCCAGCGAGAAAACGCATTACAGCACCTGCATGGTGAGCTGGAGTGACCCGGCCAACGGGTATCAGGATTCAGTTGAACCTGTGTTCGACAATAACCTGATCCGCCGTTACCAGGTCAAGCAAGCCGACCTTACAGCCATAGGCTGCACGCGGCAGACTGAGGCGATCAGGCGCGGCAAATGGCTATTGCTGACCAATGAGAAAGACCGGGTGATAAGTTTCACCGTTGGCGCGGATGGCAATATACCAGGTCCGGGCTGGATCATTGGC
>NZ_JBBCVB010000077.1:0-859 GCF_037199905.1 Serratia sp. MMO-28 | reverse complement strand
GGTTGCCGATAAGATGGTGATCGAGTCGATCACTGAACTGATTGACGTAAAACTCCGCTACCCAGAAACCGCTCTTCTGTTCGTTGAGTTCAACGCAAAGCAGTTTCAGAACATCCCGCAGATATCCTGTGAGCCTAAGGGCAGCATTATCCGCATCCCAACCACCTATGACCCGATCGCCCGTACCTATACAGGCGTGTGGGATGGTTCATTCAAATGGGCCTGGACGAATAACCCAGCATGGATTTTTTACGACCTATTGATCAACGCTCGTTACAGTATCGGTACCCGCGTTCGTGCAGAGAATCTGGCGCTAACGAAATGGGATCTGTACACCATTGCGCAGTATTGTGATCAGTTGGTACCGGACGGGCGCGGTGGCGGCGGCATGGAGCCGCGATTTATGTGCGACGTGTATATTCAGTCGCAGGAAGAAGCCTGGTCGGTTCTGCGTGACTTTGCCAATATTTTCCGGGGCATGACGTTCTGGGCCAACAACAGCATGAACGTGCTGTCCGATATGCCCCGCGATGTGGACTACATCTATACCCGCGCCAACGTTAAAGACGGCCTGTTTACCGATGCCAGCGCCAGCGAGAAAACGCATTACAGCACCTGCATGGTGAGCTGGAGCGACCCGGCGAACGGCTATCAGGATTCAGTTGAGCCGGTGTTCGACAATAACCTGATTCGCCGTTACCAGGTCAAGCAAGCCGACCTAACGGCCATCGGTTGCACGCGGCAGACCGAGGCGATCAGGCGCGGCAAATGGCTATTGCTGACCAATGAGAAAGACCGGGTGATAAGTTTCACCGTTGGCGCGGATGGCAATATACCAGGTCCGGGCTGGATCATTGGC
>NZ_JBBCVB010000076.1:0-938 GCF_037199905.1 Serratia sp. MMO-28 | reverse complement strand
GACTTTGATCTAATAAGGTCAGTGCAAAAAATGGACTGACTGCCATGCTCAAAACACCCTCTCCTCAGCAATATCAGTTTGAAACCATCACCCTCGATGAATTGGTCCCCGAAGACCATCTGGTTCGCCAAATCGATGCCGCCATTGATTTTGAATTTATCCGCGACGCCGTTGCTCATCTCTACTGTCCTGATAACGGCAGACCCGCCATTGACCCCGTTCGCCTGATTAAAATGATGCTGTTGGGGTATCTCTTCGGTATCCCCAGCGAGCGCCGTCTGGTCAAGGAAATACAGGTCAATGTCGCTTATCGCTGGTTCCTGCGTATGGCCCTCACCGAAAAAGTCCCTGACGCCTCGACCCTGAGCCAGAACCGCCTCCGCCGCTTCAACCACAGCGACGTCTTCCAGCAGATTTTTGACCACATCGTAGAACAGGCTCTCAGCCGTGGCATGGCTAACGGGCGAGTTCTCTACACTGACAGCACACACTTGAAAGCCGACGCCAACCCTCGTAGAGCGGTGAATGAAGAACGTCCGGTGGGCGTCAGTGAATATCTGGAGCAGCTTGATGCTGCCGTGGAGGCCGACAGGAAGAAGCACGCAAAAAAGCCGCTGCCCGCCGTAAAAAAGACATCCGAAAACGCCGTCGCCGTTAAGAACACCAAAGTCAGCACCACCGACCCGGAGAGCGGCTTTATGCACCGGGACAACAAACCGAAGGGCTTCTTCTATCTGGACCACCGCACGGTGGACGGGAAGCACGGCATCATCCTGGATACGCATGTGACACCGGGCAATGTCCATGATAGCCAGCCCTTTATCGGGCGACTTGAGCGGCAGGTAGCGCGATTCGGTCTGGAGCCGGTGGCGGTGGGTGTGGATGCGGGTTACTTCACCGCCGCGGTGTGCCATCTGACGCAAGAAAGGGGTATCGCG
>NZ_JBBCVB010000075.1:0-992 GCF_037199905.1 Serratia sp. MMO-28 | reverse complement strand
CACGCAAGGCTGGGAGACATGAGATGAAGCAAAAGACTTACGTCGGTATTGATATCGCCAAAGAGAAGTTCGACGTGTTTATCAACACAGACCAGCGTATTGCTCAATTTGACAATACGCCCTCAGGGCATCAGGCGTTAATCACCTTGCTTGAGACCTATGAGGTGGAGCTGATCGCCATGGAGGCGACAGGTAAATATCATGGGCCACTTTGTGCAGCGCTCACGTTGAAGACATTGCCCGTAGCGGTCGTTAATCCCCGGCAGGTCAAGAATTTTGCCCGAGCGTTGGGAAAACGGGCAAAAACAGACACGATAGATGCTGCCGTGTTATGCCGCTTTGCCCAGGCGATAGAGCCGCCAGTGAGGGAACAAAACGATGTTCAAACTCAACGTCTGGCGGGAATGGTAACGCGGCGGCGTCAGTTGATAGAGATCCGCACAGCGGAGCTTAACAGGCTTGAGGGGGCGTTATACGAGGCCAGCCAATCGATACATGCCCATGTTAATTGGCTGAATCAGCAGATTAGCGATATTGACGATGATATACACCGACAACTGAAGGTGATGCCAGTCTGGCAGGAGAAAGCCAGGTTGCTCGAAGAGGTGAAAGGGTTAGGTAAAGTGACGGTGTCGACGTTACTGGCGTTGTTACCGGAGCTAGGTAAGCTGACACGGCGAGAAATCAGTGCGTTAGTTGGCGTGTGCCCGTACGCCCATGAAAGTGGGAAAATGAAAGGGCAGCGAACGATCTGGGGCGGTCGTTCGGCGGTGAGAGCGGCGCTTTACATGGCAACGTTGTCGGCAACGCGTAGCAATAAGACGATAAAAGAGTTCTATGACAAGCTGGTTGCACGGGGTAAAGCGAAGAAAGTGGCGCTAACCGCGTGCATCAGAAAGCTGTTAACGATATTAAACGCGATGCTGCGAGATAATAGGCAATGGGTGACAAATTAATCATCACCCATTGACTTTAAACACAGCTGCTCTCCC
>NZ_JBBCVB010000074.1:0-1028 GCF_037199905.1 Serratia sp. MMO-28 | reverse complement strand
AGCGTCGCTGCCGCAGCTTCGGTGCATGGTTTAGCCCCGTTACATCTTCCGCGCAGGCCGACTCGACCAGTGAGCTATTACGCTTTCTTTAAATGATGGCTGCTTCTAAGCCAACATCCTGGCTGTCTGTGCCTTCCCACATCGTTTCCCACTTAACCATGACTTTGGGACCTTAGCTGGCGGTCTGGGTTGTTTCCCTCTTCACGACGGACGTTAGCACCCGCCGTGTGTCTCCCGTGATAACATTCTTCGGTATTCGGAGTTTGCATCGGGTTGGTAAGCCGGGATGGCCCCCTAGCCGAAACAGTGCTCTACCCCCGAAGATGAGTTCACGAGGCGCTACCTAAATAGCTTTCGGGGAGAACCAGCTATCTCCCGGTTTGATTGGCCTTTCACCCCCAGCCACAAGTCATCCGCTAATTTTTCAACATTAGTCGGTTCGGTCCTCCAGTTAGTGTTACCCAACCTTCAACCTGCCCATGGCTAGATCACCGGGTTTCGGGTCTATACCTTGCAACTTGACGCCCAGTTAAGACTCGGTTTCCCTACGGCTCCCCTATTCGGTTAACCTTGCTACAAAATATAAGTCGCTGACCCATTATACAAAAGGTACGCAGTCACACCACGAAGGTGCTCCCACTGCTTGTACGTACACGGTTTCAGGTTCTATTTCACTCCCCTCGCCGGGGTTCTTTTCGCCTTTCCCTCACGGTACTGGTTCACTATCGGTCAGTCAGGAGTATTTAGCCTTGGAGGATGGTCCCCCCATATTCAGACAGGATGTCACGTGTCCCGCCCTACTCATCGAACTCACAACACGTGCATTTTAGTGTACGGGGCTATCACCCTTTACTGCGCGACTTTCCAGACGCTTCCACTAACACACGCACTGATTCAGGTTCTGGGCTCTTCCCCGTTCGCTCGCCGCTACTGGGGGAATCTCGGTTGATTTCTTTTCCTCGGGGTACTTAGATGTTTCAGTTCCCCCGGTTCGCCTCGTATGGCTATGTATTCACCATACGATAGTG
>NZ_JBBCVB010000073.1:0-1086 GCF_037199905.1 Serratia sp. MMO-28 | reverse complement strand
GGGTCACCGCCGCATCGGTATTGATGGTCCCAGCCCCGCTCAGCACGTTGGCGAGCGTGTCTGCGGCGTTCAGGTTCAACGTACCGCCAACATCCACCGCGCTGGTGCCCAACGCATTGGCCGCGCCGGCGCTGATGGTGGCACCGGACGCGATATGGGTGGCCGCCGACAGGCCGCTGTTGGCGGCACTCAGCGCCAGCGTGCCGCCGCTGACGTTCAGCGTCCCGGCCCCGGTCAGGCCGCCGACCGCGCTGGAGGTGCCGCCCTCCTGCAGGGTCAGGGTGCCCCCCGCCAGGTCGACAACGCCGCTGTTGGTCAGCAACCCGCTGACCAGCGACCCGCTATTCAGGATAACCGACCCCAGGTTGGTCAGTGCGCCCACCGTCTGGCTGAAACCATTGGCATCGACGCGAGAGCCCCCATTGACCGTCAGCTGTGAGGTGGCCCCCAAGGCCGTGTTGCTGCCCAGCCGCACATCGCCACCGGTGACCGTGGTGCTGCCGGTGTAGCTGTTCTGGCCATTGGTGACGGTCAGGGCCCCGTTGCTGGCATCGAACACGATGCCGCCCACCCCGGTCAGTTGTGCCGTCAGATTTTTGTTGGCATCCGCGCTGGCCTCGGTGGCAATCACCAGCGCGTCAGGGCCATCCTGCAACAGGTTAAGCGCACTCAGGCCGTAGTTCAGGTACAGGCCCGTCGCGTTCAGGTTGTTGGTATTGGACAACAGGTAGCTGTAGGTCGCCTCCGCCACCTGCACCGCGTTCTGGTTGATGCCCGACACCACGCCCTGGCCCGGCGTCACCGCCACGCCGTTAATCATCAGCGTCAGGGTATCGGCCCCGCTGGCGGTCGTCGCGCTGATCAACTGCATCGCCGAGGCCCCGCGGTTCTGATCGAGGATCGACAGGTTCGGTGGCACCACCGGCAGGACATTATCCCAGGCCCCCGCGCCCACCACATTGATGGTGCCGCCGTTGGCGGTCAGGGTCTGGGTGGTGACCGTGCTCTCGGCGCTGGAGAGCGGAGCGCCGCCGGTGAAGTTCAGCGTGCCGCCGTTCAGGGCCAGGCTCTGCAGCGTTGCGCTGC
>NZ_JBBCVB010000072.1:0-1147 GCF_037199905.1 Serratia sp. MMO-28 | reverse complement strand
GGCTCGCCTGCTAAGGGAGTGAGGATGGCACCTCGAGGATGTAGTTTTTATCACTTATGAGCAATCATAAATCAGCATCTTTAACTGCATTTGTCTTCCTTTATAGCCCTCGGTGTCGGTATCTTATTATGAAACCTTCCGTAGTTTTAAAATCTTTTTTTTTCATCAAAACAAGTTAAAAAGCTGTCCAATATTAGGTTGGGGCACTGTAGTGCGAATTTTTTATCGTTATATGAACACTTTAGTGAGCCTGGTGTTGGTTGACTTGGCATTACCCGCTCATGGTGTACGGCGCCGTTTGCGTGCTACCACCTGATGCGATCGCTTGTTTTACCTGCCATATCGCTTTTGTCTTTCCATCCGGTCTTGCTGTTGATACGAATATTAGGAAAACACTTAGGAATGGGCTAGTGAAGTCTTCTTATTTCTTTTTAATAAAAGCCGTTACCTGATGGAATCCCCTTCTTTCAAATTGACATTAACATATGGCTAACAAGTTACCTGATTGATATCGACATTAGAGAGTATTCTCTTGTTGCTAGAGCGCGGGAAGCTGGGGGAGTCACTGGAGGAAGTGCCACTTAAAAACGATACAATAGTACAAGACATTATGTCAGCCTGAAGGTATTTCGTCGGTAGGCTTTATTTCAACCGTTAATTAGCGTGTTTTTAGCGATCTTAATAAAAATTATACTCAATAAAAACAATTAATTGGCTTGATTTCTTGTTGCGCGATTAGCCTGCTCGTCTCCCCTCTGAATAAGCAGGCCACGGTAGGTTTTCTTCCTAGTCTCGTTGTTTTATTAAAAAGAAATAAGAAGACTTCACTAGCCCATTCCTAAGTGTTTTCCTAATATTCGCTACAACAGTTAGACAAGAGCAAAACAAGATAGAAACCGATGCAGTGTGCATTTCTTGTGTATCAACAAAGAGTGCCATAAATTCACCGCCTAATATTGAACAGCTTTTTAACTTGTTTTGAAGGTAAAAACAGAATTTAAAACTACTCACAGTTTTTGAACGGAGAATAGACAAAACCAGCTATTAAGAAATAAATAATCAGTTGAAGATGCTAATTTAATTTAGTAACTCAGTGATAAAGTCTACAGCTATTTGATGCCATCCAGGCTCCCTTAGTCGGTGTGCT
>NZ_JBBCVB010000071.1:0-1339 GCF_037199905.1 Serratia sp. MMO-28 | reverse complement strand
GACCTCCACCGCGCTGGTGCCCAACGCATTGGCCGCGCCGGCGGTGATGGTGGCACCGGACGCGATATGGGTGGCCGCCGACAGGCCGCTGTTGGCGGCACTCAGCGCCAGGGTGCCGCCGTTGACGTTCAGCGTCCCGGCCCCGGTCAGGCCGCCGACCGCGCTGGAGGTGCCGCCCTCCTGCAGGGTCAGTATCCCGCCCGCCAGGTCAATCACCCCGGTGTTGGTCAACAACCCGCTGGTCAGCACGCCCGGATCGAGCGTGACCGTGCCCAGGTTGGTGAGCGCCCCCACCGTCTGGCTGAAGGTGTTGGTATTGAAGCTGGCGCCGCTCGCCACCGTCAGCAGTGAGGTGGCGCCAAAGGCATTGTTGCTGCCCAGACGCACATCGCCACCGGCGATCGTGGTGCTGCCGGTGTAGCTGTTCTGGCTATTGGTGACGGTCAGGGCCCCGTTGCTGGCATCAAACACGATGCCGCCCACCCCGGTCAGTTGTGCGGTCAGGTTTTTGTTGGCATCCGGGCTGACATCGGTGGCAATCACCAGCGCGTTCGGGTTGTCCTGCAACAGGTTAATCGCACTCAGGCCGTAGTTCAGGTACAGGCCCGTGGCGCTGGCCCCGTCGGTGTTGGACAGCGCGTAATGGTAGGTTGCATCCGCTACATGCGCCGCGTTCTGGTTAATGGCAGAGAGTAATCCTTGCGGCGTCACCGCCACCCCATCAATCGTCAGCGTCAGGGTATCGGCCCCGCTGGCGGTGGTGGCGCTGATAAGCCGCATCGGCGTACCGCCCCGGTTCTGATCGAGGATCGACAGGTTCGGCGGCACCACCGGCAGGGTATTGTTCCAGGAGCCTGCCCCCTCCAGATTGACGGTGCCGCCGCTGGCGGTCAGGGTCTGGGTGGTGACCGTGCTCTCGGCGCTGGAGAGCGGGGCGCCGCCGGTGAAGTTCAGCGTGCCGCCGTTCAGGGCCAGGCTCTGCAGCGTTGCGCTGCCCGGCGTGCCGGCCACGCCCACCGTGGTATCGCTGCCGCTGTTCAGCATCAGCCCCGCCCCTGCCAGGGCCGCGGCATTGGTGCCGGCCAGCGAGAAGGTGGTGTTATTCAGCGCCACGTTGCCGGTAAAGGCGGTGCCAGCGCCGGCCCCGAAGTTGAAGGCGCCGTTCGCCGTATCGACATTCACCTGCCCGGCCCCGGTCAGGACGTTGTTCAGGGTAAAGGCCCCGCTGTTGCTGATATTGAGGGTGCTGCTGGCATCGTTGACGTGCAGTTCGGTGGCCGCATTCAGCGCGCTCCCCGCGTTCAGCGTCAGGGAGGCGTTACTGTTGATGTCCAGCAGG
>NZ_JBBCVB010000070.1:0-1385 GCF_037199905.1 Serratia sp. MMO-28 | reverse complement strand
CTCCCGATGATGCCAGTGTTTTTCTTGAATAAAGTGAACAGGTATTGCAGCCATATATCCGGTTTTTTTCTGGGCCTTTCTGTGGCCCGAACCATGATGAAATCCGCCAGGTGAGTTCCTTACATCCCTACGGGCCAAAATGCCCTCGTCTGTCTCGGATTGTCTCACCTGCGGTCTTACCTGTTTCGCCATCTTCTTGATTACACCTGCAACTACCGGGCTGCGTTTTACCTTTGCTGACCTGGAACTGCCCTTTGAGCTTGTCTCAATGGGCGGCTCCAGGTCGATATTCTGTTCCCTTCACTAGCATTGACCACAGAATGCGCGCCGTTTTACTCGCCTGTGCCACCACCGCCACGTTGTAGTTTTTCTTTTGCAACAACGCGAACAACCACGGCATCCCTTCTTTGTGGCGTTCAATTACTGCCGCCACCGCGCGGGCACCGTGCACCAGCAAATACCGAAAGTAACCGTCACCCCGTTTGCTGATACTGCCCAATCGCTGTTTGCCACCGCTGGAGTGTTCACGCGGTGTCAGGCCCAGCCAAGAGGCAAATTGCTTCGCACTGTGAAATTGTTGCCCGTTACCTACTGACGCCACCAGATAGGTCGAGGTCATCAACCCGACACCCGGCACTTTCATCACCCGCTGACATGCTGGCTGGGTCTGCGCCCACTGGCTGAGCTCTTGCTCAATCAGGGTAACCTGGTCTTCGAGCGCCAGGATATGCTCAAACTGACGCGCCGCACTGCGGCGGACAAACGGGGACAACGCGATATCGCCATTCTCCAGTAGGTCAGGAACACCTTGGTGAAAAGCCCGTTGCCCGGTCGGCATAACGAGACCAAACTCTGCCAGCATGGCACGTAAGCTGTTCACACAGGCGATGCGTTCCCGGATGAGGATGTCACGCTCGGTGTGAAGAGTTAATACGGCCTGCTGCTCGGCGGTTTTCACCTGCACAAAGCGCATGTTGGGGCGAGTGACTGCTTCACAGATAGCTTCGGCATCGGCCGCATCGGTCTTGTTGGTTTTGACGTAAGGCTTGACGTATTGCGGTGGTATCAGTTTGACCTGATGGCCAAACTGAGAGAGCTCCCGCGCGAAATGATGGCTGGAGGAACAGGCCTCCATCCCAATAAGACAGGGCTCCAGTTGCATGACGAAAGGCACGAATTTATCGCGAGTCAGCTTTTTCTTCAGGACCGTATTACCATTGTGATCAACGCCATGAAGTTGGAAAACGTTTTTTGCCAAGTCGATACCAAGAGTCGATACTTTCATTTGGACGCTCCTGCTGTTGAGATTAGACACTCAAATTGTGGCACATTGCGATGCCGTGGTAGGAGCGTCCATCTCATTATCCCTGCCTGTCTCGCCTGAA
>NZ_JBBCVB010000069.1:0-1417 GCF_037199905.1 Serratia sp. MMO-28 | reverse complement strand
TTTGATGCCTGGCAGTGTCCTACTCTCGCATGGGGAGACCCCACACTACCATCGGCGCTACGGCGTTTCACTTCTGAGTTCGGCATGGGGTCAGGTGGGACCACCGCGCTATTGCCGCCAGGCAAATTCTGGTTCATTTCAACCGTTGCATTCTTTCTGCAACCATCAAAACCAATCTCGGAACATTCGCTGAAAATTAAATCTACTTCGTCTCTAAAAACACCTTCGGTGTTGTAAGGTTAAGCCTCACGGTTCATTAGTACTGGTTAGCTCAATGCATCGCTGCACTTACACACCCAGCCTATCAACGTCTTAGTCTTAAACGTTCCTTTAGGGTCCTCAAGGGACCAGGGAAGACTCATCTCGAGGCAAGTTTCGTGCTTAGATGCTTTCAGCACTTATCTTTTCCGCACTTAGCTACCGGGCAGTGCCATTGGCATGACAACCCGAACACCAGTGGTGCGTTCACTCCGGTCCTCTCGTACTAGGAGCAACCCCTCTCAATCTTCCAACGCCCACGGCAGATAGGGACCGAACTGTCTCACGACGTTCTAAACCCAGCTCGCGTACCACTTTAAATGGCGAACAGCCATACCCTTGGGACCTACTTCAGCCCCAGGATGTGATGAGCCGACATCGAGGTGCCAAACACCGCCGTCGATATGAACTCTTGGGCGGTATCAGCCTGTTATCCCCGGAGTACCTTTTATCCGTTGAGCGATGGCCCTTCCATTCAGAACCACCGGATCACTAAGACCTACTTTCGTACCTGCTCGAGCCGTCACTCTCGCAGTCAAGCTAGCTTATGCCTTTGCACTAACCTCACGATGTCCGACCGTGATTAGCTAACCTTCGTGCTCCTCCGTTACTCTTTGGGAGGAGACCGCCCCAGTCAAACTACCCACCAGACACTGTCCTCACCCCCGATTAGGGGGCCGAGTTAGAACATCAAACATTAAAGGGTGGTATTTCAAGGTTGGCTCCATGCAGACTGGCGTCCACACTTCAAAGCCTCCCACCTATCCTACACATCAAGGCTCAATGTTCAGTGTCAAGCTATAGTAAAGGTTCACGGGGTCTTTCCGTCTTGCCGCGGGTACACTGCATCTTCACAGCGAGTTCAATTTCACTGAGTCTCGGGTGGAGACAGCCTGGCCATCATTACGCCATTCGTGCAGGTCGGAACTTACCCGACAAGGAATTTCGCTACCTTAGGACCGTTATAGTTACGGCCGCCGTTTACTGGGGCTTCGATCAAGAGCTTCGCGTTGCCGCTAACCCCATCAATTAACCTTCCAGCACCGGGCAGGCGTCACACCGTATACGTCCACTTTCGTGTTTGCACAGTGCTGTGTTTTTATTAAACAGTTGCAGCCAGCTGGTATCTGCGACTGGCTTCAGCTCCAGGAGCAAGTCC
>NZ_JBBCVB010000068.1:0-1453 GCF_037199905.1 Serratia sp. MMO-28 | reverse complement strand
GCTCGACGGCGGTACGCTGAACTTTACCGGCGGTGCGCCACTGTCTAGCGCCGAGAGCACCATTACAGCTCAGACCCTGGCCGCTAACGGCGGCACCATCAATCTGGTGGGGGGGAGTTCCTGGGACAATACGCCACCGGTGGTGCCACCGAACCTGTCGATCCTGGATCAGAACCGCGGGGCGACGGCGATGCAGTTGATCAGCGCCACCACGGCCAGCGGGGCCGATACCTTAACGCTGACGATTGACGGTGTGGCGGTAACGCCACTGGGGTTAATCTCTGCCATCAACCAGAATACGGTGCATGTGGCGGATGCGACCTATAATTACGCGCTGTCCAACACCGACGGTGCCAGCGCTTCTGGCCTGTACCTGAACTATGGTCTGAGTGCGATTAACCTGCTGCTGGACAATCCTAATGCCCTGATTATTGCCACCGATGCCAGCCCGGACTCCAACAAAAATCTGACTGCGCAACTGACCGGGGTGGGCGGCGTTGCCTTTGATGCCAGCAACGGGGCTCTGACCGTCACCAACAGCCAGAACAACTACACCGGTAGCACCACGATAAGCGGCGGCGATGTGCTGCTGGGCAGCAACAATGCCTTTGGCGCCACCTCATTGCTGACGGTGGCCAGCGGAGCCGGTTTCAATACCAATAACTTCAGCCAGACGGTGGGGGCACTCACCAACCTGGGCACGGTCACGCTCGATCCGGGCGTGTTGAGCAGCGGACTGCTGACCAACACCGGGGTGCTCGATCTGGCAGGCGGTACGCTGAACCTGTCGTCAGGGGGCACGTCGACCGCCCCTGGCGGCTTGACCGGGGCGGGCACGCTGAACGTGAACGGCGGAGATTTGGCGCTGAGCGCGGCCAACGGCGGTCTGTCAGCCACCACCCATATTGCATCGGGAGCCTCCGTCACCGCGAACGTGGCGAATGCCCTGGGCACCAGTGAGGTGGATGTCGGCGGTACGTTGAACCTGAACGCCGCAGACACGCTCGCCAACGTGCTGAGCGGTGCTGGGACCATCAATACCGGCGCGGCGGTGACCCTGAGCGGCAGCAACGCCTTCAGCGGCACCCACGTTATCGATGCGAACGGTGCCCTGACGGTCAGCACGGCCGATAATCTGGGGACCTCGGCGGCCCGCGTCAATCTGGCCGATGCCACCTCACAACTGTTGCTGAATGGCGTTGCGGGGACTCTCGCGAATACGCTGAGCGGAGTATTGGATTCTACTGTGCAACTCAGCAATGCGTCCAACACCACCCTCACCGGCACTAACAGCAGCTTTGCCGGCCTGTTTGACCTGATAGGCAGCAGTACCCTGACCGTTTCGCAGAACGCCAATCTGGGCACCGGTGGCGTCAGCATTGGCAGCGGCAGCACCCTGAACTTTAACGCCTTTGAGGGGGGCGCGTTGACCGCGCTGAATAATTCATTGAGC
>NZ_JBBCVB010000067.1:0-1744 GCF_037199905.1 Serratia sp. MMO-28 | reverse complement strand
GCTCTTTAACAATTTATCAGACAATCTGTGTGGGCACTCACAAGACGATATCCAGCTGCTTCGGCAGCACAAAAATATCAAGTCTTGAAGAGTGACCAAGCAGTAATTCATTTAAGTGAATTATTACGAAGTAATCTTTGAGCATCGCTTAACTTGTTTAAGCACATCAAGCTTTTAATTGAAGAGTTTGATCATGGCTCAGATTGAACGCTGGCGGCAGGCCTAACACATGCAAGTCGAGCGGCAGCGGAAAGTAGCTTGCTACTTTGCCGGCGAGCGGCGGACGGGTGAGTAATGTCTGGGAAACTGCCTGATGGAGGGGGATAACTACTGGAAACGGTGGCTAATACCGCATAACGTCGCAAGACCAAAGTGGGGGACCTTCGGGCCTCACGCCATCGGATGTGCCCAGATGGGATTAGCTAGTAGGTGGGGTAATGGCTCACCTAGGCGACGATCCCTAGCTGGTCTGAGAGGATGACCAGCCACACTGGAACTGAGACACGGTCCAGACTCCTACGGGAGGCAGCAGTGGGGAATATTGCACAATGGGCGCAAGCCTGATGCAGCCATGCCGCGTGTGTGAAGAAGGCCTTCGGGTTGTAAAGCACTTTCAGCGAGGAGGAAGGCATCATACTTAATACGTGTGGTGATTGACGTTACTCGCAGAAGAAGCACCGGCTAACTCCGTGCCAGCAGCCGCGGTAATACGGAGGGTGCAAGCGTTAATCGGAATTACTGGGCGTAAAGCGCACGCAGGCGGTTTGTTAAGTCAGATGTGAAATCCCCGCGCTTAACGTGGGAACTGCATTTGAAACTGGCAAGCTAGAGTCTTGTAGAGGGGGGTAGAATTCCAGGTGTAGCGGTGAAATGCGTAGAGATCTGGAGGAATACCGGTGGCGAAGGCGGCCCCCTGGACAAAGACTGACGCTCAGGTGCGAAAGCGTGGGGAGCAAACAGGATTAGATACCCTGGTAGTCCACGCTGTAAACGATGTCGACTTGGAGGTTGTGCCCTTGAGGCGTGGCTTCCGGAGCTAACGCGTTAAGTCGACCGCCTGGGGAGTACGGCCGCAAGGTTAAAACTCAAATGAATTGACGGGGGCCCGCACAAGCGGTGGAGCATGTGGTTTAATTCGATGCAACGCGAAGAACCTTACCTACTCTTGACATCCACGGAACTTGCCAGAGATGGCTTGGTGCCTTCGGGAACCGTGAGACAGGTGCTGCATGGCTGTCGTCAGCTCGTGTTGTGAAATGTTGGGTTAAGTCCCGCAACGAGCGCAACCCTTATCCTTTGTTGCCAGCACGTGATGGTGGGAACTCAAAGGAGACTGCCGGTGATAAACCGGAGGAAGGTGGGGATGACGTCAAGTCATCATGGCCCTTACGAGTAGGGCTACACACGTGCTACAATGGCGTATACAAAGAGAAGCAAACTCGCGAGAGCCAGCGGACCTCATAAAGTACGTCGTAGTCCGGATTGGAGTCTGCAACTCGACTCCATGAAGTCGGAATCGCTAGTAATCGTAGATCAGAATGCTACGGTGAATACGTTCCCGGGCCTTGTACACACCGCCCGTCACACCATGGGAGTGGGTTGCAAAAGAAGTAGGTAGCTTAACCTTCGGGAGGGCGCTTACCACTTTGTGATTCATGACTGGGGTGAAGTCGTAACAAGGTAACCGTAGGGGAACCTGCGGTTGGATCACCTCCTTACCGAACGATATTGATTGAGTGAGTGC
>NZ_JBBCVB010000066.1:0-1791 GCF_037199905.1 Serratia sp. MMO-28 | reverse complement strand
TAAGGGGCGAGCATCTCGCCTTCAATCTCTTCCCCGTTCACATTCAGGCTGACAAACGACACGTGATAAGGGGTCGGGTTCGATGCCTGCACGCCGTTGCCTGCGGCACGCCAGGTCACGGTTTTTGCCGCGTCGTTGGCATTACCCACCAGGCCCGCCGGGCGATAAAACAGCTTGATGCGCGAACGGAAAGCCATCTGCAGCAGGTTTTCATCCGCCTTGGCCTGTTTTTTGGCTGGGACTTCCAGCACGTTGAGCCAGAATATCGACTCCTTGTCCCCCGGCAGCGCACCGCCGGTATAGCTGATACGCAGGGTCTGGCCCTTGCCCGATTCCACGCGGTTCATCGGTGGCGTCAGCACAAACGGCACCTGAATGGCGGCGGGTTTGGCTTGGGTGTCCCCGTTGTCAATCCAGCTCTGGATAAGGACCGGTGACGGGCCGACGTTATTGAGCTTGACGCTGACCTCTTTGGCCGTAGACGGATAAATCACCCGGGTGCCGGTGATGACCACACTGGCCAGACTCTGGGCACTGAACAGCGCCACGATGGCCAACCCACTGAACATCCGCAACCCGTAACAAGAGAAGAACGGCATAAAACGCTCCTGACAAACCGATAAAGCCGGGAGGAGAGCATGCCCCTCCCGGGTACTCTTATTTGTACTGAATTGAGTAAACCACATTGCTGACCACGGTACCGGCGGTGGTCTGGCCATCGGCATAGTATTCAACGGCGTACGGCAGGGTGGCATTACCGGATGAAATATCGATGTAAGAGGTATTCAGCGTCTGATTGCTGTTACCCACCTGGATGGGGGCCTGAGCGGCCGTGGAGGCATCACGCAACTGCAGGCTGACTTTGGTGGCTGTGCCGGTCATGTTTTTCAGGTGGCCGGTAGCCTGGTCAACGGAAGCCCCTTCTTCGAAGAAGGCAGAGGCGGTTTTCAGGGTGCCTGCGCAGTTGCTCAGGGCCATGGTAAAGCCGGTACGGCCTGCCGTCTGGGTGGCGGCTGTCAGCTGGTTGGTCCCGATGGTAGGCAGAGTCACGGTGGCATCAGCGGCCTGGCCGTCAACAATCACGTCACAGGTGGTCGCGGTCAGTTCCCCGTTAAAGGTAATGATGCCGGTGGAGGCTGCCTGAGCCATACCGACAGAACCCAAAACCAGGGTCAGGGAGGCAGCGATTGCTAACTTTTTCATATATATTCCTATTACTTACTCGTGTTGTTAAGCCATTTTAATCGTGATTAAAATGGCAGGGTGGCATCCACATTCCATGGATATATTCATGCAGTTAAACAAGTCATGTTTATTAGTAAAATAAAGGTGTTATCCTGTGGCTACTTATGGCGTAGCCGACACCTTTTACATTGATAATAAAGCTGTCAGGCAAGCCAATTAAGTTGAGTTTTGCTCTTAATTCTTTAATTGCTTGCCACAGGCGTTGGTTGGAGAAAGAGATGTTGTTCTTGCCCCATATGTTTTCAAGCAGTTCTTCTTTTGATAATGTTTTATTCTTGCCATATTGATCCAATAAACAGACCAGCAGATCCATCATAGTGTCATTTAACATGACTGCACAAAACAGCATTGTTTTTTCCGTTTTCTCGGTATAAATACGAACAAGTCTGCGGTTGGCAATGTCTAGCTGAATATCATTATCAATAAGGAACCCGTAAAGATTACGCTCCATATAATTTCTCAAGATATAGATAGGGAAAGCTCTTGTGAAAATGTACAACTCCTTTTGATGCCCTATTATATAATCAGATTGATCTGAATCAACCC
>NZ_JBBCVB010000065.1:0-2369 GCF_037199905.1 Serratia sp. MMO-28 | reverse complement strand
GTCAGCGCGGCCAATCACCTTGGCACCTCGGCCGCCCGCGTCAATCTCACCGAGGCGACCTCACACCTGATATTCAGCGGGGTGAGCGGTGAGGTGGCCAATACCCTGAGCGGTGTCGCCAATGCAACGGTGACCGTGAATAACGGCGCCACCCTGTCCCTGTCCGGCAATAACAGCGGCTTTGCGGGCCAGTTCGGCATGAGCGGCAACAGTGCGCTGAGCGTCAGTCAGAACGCCAGTCTGGGCACCGCGTCGGTCACGGTTGACGGCGGCAGCCAGTTGGTGTTTGCCGGGTTGACCGGCACGCTGAGCAACGCCATCAGCGGGACGGGGACCTGGTCGCTGTCGAACGGCAGCAACGTGCTGCTGAACAATGCCAATGCCTCGGCCTTTATCGGCACGGTCAGCATCAACGGCGGTGCGGTTCTGAACCTGGACAGCGTTGACTGGTTCAACCCAGCCGCCACGGTAGATATCGTGAGCGCCGGCGACACCCTGAACATCAGCAATGACGGCGATTTTATCTTGGACAACCGCCTGTTGGGCGCCGGGGTGTTGAATATCAACACCAACAATAACCGGTTCAGCTTTGGTGACAATGTCGGTATAGCATTCACCGGGCAGGTCAACCTGCAGAATACCCAGTTCCAGTTATCGAACAACAACACCAGCAGCAACAGCAACACGGTATTGAGCCTGGAGGACAACAGCCGCACCTCGGTCGGTGATGGCGTGCAGCAGATTGGCGCGCTGGAGATGAACGGCGGGACGCTGATTTTCAGCAACATCATCGATAACAGCGGGCAACTCACCTCCGGCGGGACGGTGAACGCCAGCCGCATCGACACCACCGGAGGCGGCACGGTGAGTGTCAACCTGCCGCCGAACGTCTCCCCGAGCCTGGAAGGGATCAGTACGCTGGCACTGGACACCGGGGCGATTGTGCTGGGCCTGGTGACCGGGGCGGCAACCGGCACCGGGCGTGAACTGACCCTGACCGACGGCAGCGATGTGCCGATTATCCAGGACTATTTTGAGGGTATCACCAACCCGAACAGCAGCGTGGTGGCGGCGATGGGGACCTTCGGTTTTGGGCTGACCACCGGTGACCTGCGTGATGGGCTGTATGTCAACTACAGCCTGAAGAGCATGGACCTGCTGACCAGCGGCAGCGATGCGCTGGCGTTGGTGGGGACGGCACGCTTTAACGGCACGCCGGGCAACGAGCTCTTTGCGCAAATCACCGGCAGCGGGGATCTGGCGATCACCGAGGCCGATCCGGGGGCGATAGTGGTGCTCTCAGGGACCGACAACAATTACACCGGGGCCACGTTGGTCCATGCGGGGACTGTGCAACTGAATGCGGATTCAGCATTAGGGCAGACCTCGGATCTGGTGATTGACCGCGGTGCGGCGGTGGACCTCCACGGTCACACGCAAACCGTGGGGGCGTTGAACAGCGCTGCCGACAGCCAACTGGTTTTGGGCGGCGGTGCCCTGACGGTGAGCCACGGCGGCGTGGCCGACGGGGCGTTGGCGGGCGCGGGCAATCTGGTGCTGAGCAGCGGCACGCTTGCCGTCAATCACAACAACACCGGCTTCAGTGGCACCACCACGATTAACAGCGGGGCGACGGCGGACGTCACGCAGGCGCAGGGGTTGGGGACCGGCGATATCGCGGTAGACGGCACGCTGCATCTGGATGGCAGCACGGGGGGACTGGCGACGGCCACCCTGGTGAATGCCTTGCAGGGCAGCGGCAATACCCTGCTGAGCGACGGGGCCAATGTCACCCTGAGCGGGAATAACAGCGCCTATGCGGGCAGCTTCACCACCCAGGCGGGCACCACCCTGACGGCGACCCAGGGCGATAATTTTGGCGCGGCGTCGATCCTCAATGCGGGCAGTGTGGTGCTCAATACCGCCGGCTACTGGGATCTGACCACGCCGATCGGCGGCAGTGGCAGCCTGATGAAACAGGGGAGCGGCACCGTCCACATTGGTAACAGCTCGGTGAGTGCCGGCATGACCACGGTGCAGTCGGGGACGTTGCTGGTGGGCACCCCACCGGTGAATGCGCCCGTGCAGCAGGCCGCACCGAGGGCCTTTGCCCAGGCGTTTGCCGCGCTGGGCAGCGCCACGCTGACCAGCGATGTGACGGTGCAGGCCAACGGCACCTTTGGCGGTGATGGTCAGGTGATCGGCAACGTGTCCAACGCCGGTAACCTGGTGGTCGGGCGTGCCGCCACCGGGGGCAGCTACAGCGATTTCATCATCAACGGCAACTATGTGGGCAACGGCGGTAACGTCGCCCTGAATACCGTGCTGGCCGGGGATGACGCCGCCACCGACCGGCTGGTGGTGACGGG
>NZ_JBBCVB010000064.1:0-2374 GCF_037199905.1 Serratia sp. MMO-28 | reverse complement strand
GTAAGCGTCCGGCGAACTCATATTGTTAACAAAACTCTGCTGCCACATGCTGCCTTCATTCAATACAACGAACCTGAGGCAAAATATGGCAAAACAGTATTCTCACAGTGAACGGCAACAACATCTCGACGCCTGGCAACAGAGTGGATTGTCTAAAAAGCACTATTGCCGACTGCATGACCTTAACCCGGCCACCTTTTATTACTGGCTCAAGCATCATCGCAATGACGCTACCGTGTCCGTTCCCGCCGCCTTTATTCCTGCGCGCCGAGTGATGCCTGAGAATAATGATGCTGACACGGTAACACTCAACCTTCCCAATGGCTGTTCAGTCAGGTGTCTTCCCGCTCAGTTGCGCGCAGTGATGCAGGCCTTGTCCCTATGTTAACGCCCCAGCACATCTGGCTGGCACGGGAGCCCGTCGATATGCGACGGGGTATTGATACCCTGACGCAATACATTACCGACCACCTGCACCAACCCTGGCAAAGGGAAGCCGCTTTTGTCTTCTGCAACAAGGCACGCTCGCGCATCAAAGTCCTGCGCTGGGACAAGCACGGTGTCTGGCTGTGTCTGCGCCGTCTTCATCAGGGCCATTTTATCTGGCCCCGGCAAGGGGATGTCGCCTGGCTGCTGTCACCCGAACAGGCCGACTGGTTGATGAAAGGCATTGACTGGCAGCGGGTGGATGGCCTGGATTTAACCGGCTGGAAATAACGAAAAACAGTGATTAATACATTGATTATCAATGACAATATGGTGTCATGTTGATAAAATGCTCACATGAATATCGATGCCTTGCTGACCTCAAAAGACCCCGATGAACTGCGCACTCTGGCGTTGAAATTACTCGCGGACCTTGAACAGCAGACGCAGCGAAACCAGTCACAAACGTGCTATATCCAGCAACTGGAAGAGGCACTGAAAAACTCCCGACAGTGGCGCTTCGGGCGTAAAAGCGAAGCCTTCCAGGGCGAACAGCGCGGGTTGTTCGACGAAGATATCGAGGCCGATGCCGCCGATATCGAGCAGCAACTGGCGACTCTGTTACCCGAGCCGAAAACACCCAAACCACAGGTGCCCAAGCGCCAACCTCTGCCGCCTGAACTGCCCCGGAAAGAGGTCCGCCTGGCCCTGGCGTCCGATAGCTGTCCAGACTGTGGGCACCCCCTGCGCTTCATCCGCGATGAAATCAGCGAACGGCTGGAATATGTTCCGGCTCGCTTCATCGTGCATCGCCATGTCCGCCCGCAGTTCAGTTGTGAACACTGTGAAACAATAGTCAGCGAGCCGCTACCGGCACAGCTGATTGAAAAAGGTCTGCCCGGTCCGGGTCTGCTGGCGCAGGTGGTGTGTGCCAAAAGCCTTGACCACCTGCCGCTCTACCGTCAGCAGGTGATATATCAACGTAGCGGTGTCGACCTGCCTCGCAGTACGTTGGCAGGCTGGTTCGGTGCGGTAGGGGCGGCCCTGAAACCCTTGGCCCAGACGCTGCATCAGGACCTGTTGCAACACCCGGTCCTGCAGGCCGACGAAACGCCACTCTCCCTCCTCGACCCCGGCAAGGGCAAAACCCAACGCGGCTACCTGTGGGCTTATATCACCGCGCTGGGGGCTGACCGGTCAATCGTGCTTTATGACTGCCAACCGGGGCGCAGTGGTCAGTATGCCCGCGATGTGCTTGAGGGCTGGTGCGGCACCTTGGTGGTAGACGGTTATGCCGGTTACCAGGCGTTGTTCGACAGCGGGCAAGTGCTTGAAGCAGGCTGTTGGGCGCACGCCCGGCGCAAGTTCTTCGAGCTGTTTACGGCCAACAAAAGCCCGGTGGCCAAGGTTGCGCTAGACACCATCCGTGAGCTTTATAAGCTTGAGCGTAAAATCAAACCTCGCTCGGCGGATAAGAAGCGCCAATGGCGACGGCGATACGCCAAACCCCGACTGGAGGTCTTCCATCAATGGCTGTTGTTGCAACAAACGCAAACGGCACCCAACTCGGGGCTGCGCAAGGCGCTGGACTACACCCTGAAACGCTGGCCGGCGTTGCTGCACTATCTGGGCGATGGCCGCGTGCCCATCGACAATAACCGCACTGAAAACTGTATCCGTCCGGTGGCCGTAGGCCGCAAGAACTGGCTCTTTGCCGGGTCGTTACGGGCTGGGCAACGGATGGCGGCTATCCTGAGTCTGCTGGAAACCGCCAAACTCAACGGCCACGACCCGTATATCTGGTTACGCGATGTGCTGACCCGTTTACCTACCTGGCCGAACAGCCGGATCAGCGAGCTATTACCCTACGCCGAAAACAGCTTCAGTTAATGTCTGCTAGCTTATTACATTATTTTAATCACACAACGCGAGTTCGCCGTTCGGTTAC
>NZ_JBBCVB010000063.1:0-3112 GCF_037199905.1 Serratia sp. MMO-28 | reverse complement strand
CCGCGTGCATCAGAAAGCTGTTAACGATATTAAACGCGATGCTGCGAGATAATAGGCAATGGGTGACAAATTAATCATCACCCATTGACTTTAAACACAGCTGCTCTCCCGCAGGAGAGGGCCGATAAAAATCAAATCGCCCAGCCACCGGCATAGAATGCAACCAGCGCGACAGCAATCAGCACGGTACCCAGGTTCAGCTTGCGCCATTCACCCGAGAAGATGCGGCCAATGACCAGGGAACTGAAGCCCAGCATAATGCCAGTTACGATGTTGCAGGTCAGCACGATAAACACCGCACAGAGCAAGCCCGCCATCGCATCAACGAAATCGTTGAAATCCAGCTTGGTTACGTTGCTCAGCATCAGCAACCCCACGTACATCAACGCAGGAGCAGTAGCATAAACCGGCACCAGATAAGACAACGGTGACAGGAACAGGATCAGCAGGAACAAGATCCCGACCACGGTAGCCGTCAGGCCCGTTTTACCGCCTGCTGCCGTCCCAGCGGCTGATTCGATATACACTGCCGCAGGAGAAGCCCCGACCAACCCGGAGAAGATGCTGCTCAGGGAATCTGACGTCAGCGCCTTGCCACCGTTGATGATCTGGCCGTCTTTGTCCAGCAGGTTTGCCTGCCCGGCCACTGCACGGATGGTACCCGTCGCGTCAAATACCGCCGTCATCACCAGCGCCAGCACGCTTGGCAACACTACGGGCTGTAAGGCCCCCATAATATCCAGGCTGAAGATCAGCGATTTACCGTCAGCATCTGCCAGGCTAGGCATAGCGAACAGGCCTTGGTACTTCACCGCCGGGTCAAAAATCAGGCCGATCACGGAAATAGCGATAATCACCAGCAGGATACCACCCGGCACACGCAGTTTTTCCAGGCCGAAAATCACCGCCAGCCCCAGCAACGTCATCACCACCGGGAAAGAGGTGAATGCCCCCAGCGCCACCGGCAGGCCATCCAGCGGGTTTTTCACCACCAGGCCGACACCGTTAGCCGCGATCAGCAGCAGGAACAGACCAATACCAATGCCGGTGCCATGCGCAACGCCCATCGGCAGATTACGCAGGATCCAGGAACGAATGCCGGTCACGGAGATAATAGTGAACAGCACCCCCATCAGGAA
This sequence comes from Serratia sp. MMO-28, assembly GCF_037199905.1. Classification (NCBI taxonomy): domain Bacteria; kingdom Pseudomonadati; phylum Pseudomonadota; class Gammaproteobacteria; order Enterobacterales; family Yersiniaceae; genus Serratia; species Serratia sp. MMO-28. The sequence goes on along the minus strand of NZ_JBBCVB010000063.1, from coordinate 1,973 downwards.
TACCGCGCCTAACGCGACAGGAATGCTGATGTGCTGGCCCAGTACCAGGCTAAAGGCGGTAAACGCCGTCAGGGAGATCGCACAACCAATCGCCATCGGCAGGTTGGCCCACAGCCCCATCAGCAGAGAACCCAACCCCGCCACCAAGCAAGTGGCCACAAACACGGCGGTTGGCGGAAAGCCCGCTTTGCCCAACATGCTGGGCACCACAATCACCGAATAGACCATCGCCAGAAAAGTGGTTAACCCCGCTACCACTTCCTGACGCACGTTGGTACCCCGTGCAGAAAGTTTAAAATACGCATCAAGCCCGCCTTTAGGTTTCGTGGCGTGGTTCGCTTGAAAATTCGACATGTTGCTATCCCCTGTGTTTCATTGCCATCTGATCTAAATATGGCTTGTTATTCCACTCATGCATGGTCATTACGAAATCGTTTCCGTCACGTTCGCTGTCATACCCTTGTTGAACGCCACAAAAGCGCCGTGTAAAAAAGCAAACGTTTAACTCTTCTTGCATAAAGTGGGTGATTGATGATGCTTTTTGCCTAACCGATCCCAAGCAAAGCCAACGGGGCTAAGGCTTGAAATGTGCAGGCACGATTTGAGGCAAACGATTATCTAGTCTTCTACGCTGTCTGATCAACTAAAGATCGCGACAATCGGCACGAAAAGGCATCGGGGTTCACCCAAGTATCTTCAACGGCCCACCCTGTTGCAGCGCCTGCTGATAGGCTGGCCGAACGTGAATGCGCTGCAGATAGCCCTGCAAGTTTGGGCAACCCTCCAGCCCACCGCGTGCCGCCATGGCCTCCAGCGGGAAACTCATCTGAATATCTGCAGCGCTGAAACGATCACCAGCAAACCAGAGATTGTGGTTTAGATGCTGCTCCAGATAAACGCGGTGGGTGGCAATCTGTTTATCCAGATATTCCTTTTGCACCCCTTTGCCGATCGCTCCCGCCACCGGGCGAATCAGCCACGGGATCGGCGGGTGCCCCAAGCGGCTGAACACTAACTTCATCACCAGCAGCGGCATCAGCGAACCTTCGGCATAATGCAGCCAGTAACGATACTCCTGGCGGGCATGAAAATCGCTGGGCTTGAAGTGCCCCTGCACATCATAGACTTCCTGCAAATATTCAATAATTGCACCAGATTCCGCCAGCGCTAGATCGCCGTCGACAAGCACCGGTGATTTCCCCAGTGGGTGGATCTTTTTCAGTTCCGGCGGTGCCAGCATGGTAGTTTTATCACGCGCGTAGCGCTGTACCCGATAGGGGACACCTAGCTCTTCAAGGAACCACAGAATGCGCTGCGAGCGCGAACTTTCCAGGTGATGGACAACGATCATACGCTTTCTCCGCTAAATAGTTCCGTTAAAGGTAGCGGTGATCTCAACACCCCGCCAATCAGCTCCACGCACACCCCAATTAAATTCAGTTAATTTGATTAAAATAATCAAAACCCTCCGATTTTCCATCTCAGAAAGATCGCCTATTATTCAACTCATCGAGAGGAAACCTCCTCTCCCCTAATAGAAAATCTGAGGACCACACCATGAAAAACATCAAAAATTTTGCTCTTATTCCGCTATTAATTGCGACTTCTTTCGCTAGCGTTGCCGCTGATCAAGTCACCAGCCAATCGGCAGCCGATGCACAAAAAATCGGTGTCGTTTCCGCCAGTGGTGCAAGCAGTCTGAGCGCTCTGGAAGCTGAACTGGCGAGCAAAGCTGAAGCAACTGGTGCCAACTCTTATCGCATCATTTCCGCCGGTGGCCAGAACAAACTGTACGGCACCGCAGAAATCTTCAACTGATCGTCAGGCAGATAACAGACAGAAAAAAAGCCTCTCGCGAGGCTTTCAGATTGATGACAAAGTCCTGGCCGTGAGGCCAGGACTTTGATCTAATAAGGTCAGTGCAAAAAATGGACTGACTGCCATGCTCAAAACACCCTCTCCTCAGCAATATC
>NZ_JBBCVB010000062.1:0-3608 GCF_037199905.1 Serratia sp. MMO-28 | reverse complement strand
GCGTGCCGCAGGCAACGGCGTGCAGGCATCGAACCCGACCCCTTATCACGTGTCGTTTGTCAGCCTGAATGTGAACGGGGAAGAGATTGAAGGCGAGATGCTCGCCCCTTACGCAAGCCGGAATTTTGCTCTGCCTGCTAAAGCGGGGAATAAAATCACCGGCAGTTTTGTTAATGACTATGGCGCGGTCAATGTCTTCGATGCCATGGTTAAATAATGTTCAGGCTGTGCGGCAAACCATAAGGGTTGCTGGTCTATTTTGGGGCAGGCAACACGGGCCATTCATACCGCTTGATGGCCGACGTATTGCCCCTATTTTTCTTGCTGGCAAGAACAACATCAATAACCTGAAAGAGGGCAAAGACGCATGAAACTATCGATAAATAAAGCGCTGGGCCTTTTGGGCGGGTTACTGTTAAGTGTTATCAGCCCCAGTAGTTGGGCCACCGTGAGTTGTGCGTTCGCCGCTAACGCGACGCAAACTGAAGCCGTGCCGTTGAGCCCACCGACGATTTCTGCCGGTGCCGATATTCCCGTGGGGACGATTCTCTACCAAGGGACCTGGGTGATGAAAATGATCCCGATGGTGTGCAACTGGGTAACGGCTGATGTGGGCAAATCATTTTGGTACAACGGTAAAACGGTGATTAGCAATGCGCCACTCCCGCTCAGCACTCTTGCTACCGGTCCGTTCGCTGGCGCCGTCTATCAGACTAATATACCGGGTATCGGTGTGGCCATTTCACGAGTCTCTAATGGCAGCCCCTTAACAACAACCGGGCCTATTACTGCTGATACGGAGACCGTAATGAAGTCGTCGGACAATTTAGGTGGGACTTATAATATAGCGGGTTCAACACGCTATATTTCGTTAATTAAAACCGGCCCTATCACACCAGGTAACTATACTCTCAGCGGCGCAAACCTCCCGAGTATCAAAACCACTATTGACCTCGCGTTAAATAGCCATATTGGTTCGGCAACGGTAACCGGGTTCCCGTTTACTTTTTATAATGTCAGTTTTCAAGGTAGCCTGACGGTATCAACCCAAACCTGCACGGCCCCAGATGTTGCGGTTGCTATGGGAACACATAATATCAATGCGGATTTTAGCGGGATAAATAGCACCACGCCTTGGGTCGATGCCTCAATTGTGATGACTAATTGCCCGACATTTTACGGTTTTTATAATAGTACCAATACAACGTTGTTAATGGATTACGGTACAGGGACGAGAGGTGTAACCACTTCACTGAATAACACCATTGGCGTGCGACTGACCCCAGCGACCACGGTCACTGATTCTGGCAATGGCATTATGGCTATTGATTCGACGGTGTCCGGGGCGGCATCTGGCGTTGGGATACAACTGGGTTGGGGGGATAGCAGCCAAACACCGACCTTGTTTAACTTTGCATCAGAATACCCGATGACGCTGCCGAAAGACGGTAGCCGGACCATACGTATTCCACTGGCTGCCCGCTATATTCAAACGGCGGCAAAACCGACGCCGGGCAAAGCGTATGGAAAAACCGTATTCCTTATTAATTATTATTAATCAATAACATACCCGTAATGCTTCAAGTTGCTTGGGTGTTAGCTGCCCTCACTCACCCCAGTCACTTACTTGAGTAAGCTCCTGGGGCTTCGTTCCGTTGCCGCCTACAAGCAACTCGAATTATTTTGGGTATAGAGGTTGTTAAAGGAAATATAGCCAAGGAAATGCGCAAGAAGAGTTAACTGACGTCTATTGCCTTTTTTGCCAATGGATTCTGGTGCCATAGCCACCTTATGCACGATACCAGCCCATTTCTTTTTTGTGCCGGTTGTCTTTCGAATAATACGCATATCGCGAAAACCCAGAGAAGTTGATGTTGGTTTATTCAGCCAAACAAAATTTATTATCGCCGATAAATAAAGGAATAAGAGAGTTCATACATGAACAATGTAATCAGTAAATGGATCAGGCTTATTACAGGAGTTCTAAGCCTAGCGCTCAGCCCGTATGTCATGTCCAGTGTGAATTGCACATTGGTTGGTTCATCATCCGCAGCGATTACGGCAACCTTACCGTTAACGCCCGCTAACATCACGGCGGGCCCTGATTTGCCTGACGGGACCATACTTTATACGGGCTATTTTAAGCCCACAATTCAACCGGTTGTGAGCTGTACTCCGACAACGTCAGGCGTATTTTCTTTCAATAAGTACTTGAAAATATTAAGCGCACCAACGGCATTGTCGGGCTGGAGCAACAGTAAATTTACGCATGTCTATGCAAGCGGCATCGCTGGAGTCGGGATCGTCATATGGAAAGGTTCCGTAGGCATCACGCCAACACCATATGTTGTACAAAGCTACGGCACTACGGGTGTGACAGGCACGACCAACACCTACAACATCGACACCAGTTTCTCATTTGGGTTGATAAAAATAGGTAATATCGCGCCAGGGACCATCAATGGGGCCAATTTCCCTACCGTAGTATCGGCAATTACTAATAGTACCGGTGTTCTGAACCTGCCTCCGGACATTACGCTGGCGACAATCAACTTCAGCGGCATCATTAATGTGGTGTCAAAAACCTGTACTACGCCTGATGTTAATGTCTCTTTAGGGACTTATGAGATCCCCAATTATTTTAAGCGGATAGGCGCAACGACGCCTTGGGTCGATGCCTCGATCACATTAACGGACTGCCCGCGTTTTTACGGTTACTACGGTACGAGCAATGAAATCACCATTACTAACGCGGGCGGGCAAACGGTTCCAGCACCTACCGCCAATACCTTGCTGGTCTCTATGCAGCCAACCACTCAGGCTCTGGATGCGACGAATGGGATTATGGCGGTAAATTCAGCAGACAGCAGCACTGCAGCCACCGGCGTAGGGATACAGGTGGGCTGGGGAGAGGCATCAGGAACGCCGGTTCCCTTTAATTTTAGCGGCATGACCTATACGCCTTCGAACAACGGCGTCAGTACGGTGAGAATTCCAATGGCTGCCCGGTATATACAGCAAAGTGCGCAGGTCACACCGGGGCGTGCGGATGGTAAGGCCGTTTTTCTGATTAATTATTACTGAAAAATTTTCCACATGCCCCAATGAACCCGAGAAAGCGTTGAGGCTAATCCTCAATGCTTTCCCGGCCTTTAAACATCCCCATAAGGGATAATGCTTGTCTGTTAAGGCTAATCAGTTCCTTCTCCCTTGAGGAGAGGGACGGCGGCCAACTGGAGATCGCATAAAGTAAGGGCAGATATTGCAATAGGTTCCATGATTTTCCTGGTAACACCCGGCTATCCGACCCGTCGGCAGCATACTTCGCCCTTTGCCCTGCTGATAGAGGCATTGCGCTATGAGGGGCCACTTCTGCACGCGATATGAGCGGCACGGGTTGCAAGCATTATGCGCGGTATGTCTGATTAATGGCCGATACGCCAGAGTTGCCCGCGCTAGCTTGTACCGATGGTCTATAGTTAACCCTCAACATGGAAGGGGAGAGCAGCTGTGTTTAAAGTCAATGGGTGATGATTAATTTGTCACCCATTGCCTATTATCTCGCAGCATCGCGTTTAATATCGTTAACAGCTTTCTGATGCACGCGG
>NZ_JBBCVB010000061.1:0-4768 GCF_037199905.1 Serratia sp. MMO-28 | reverse complement strand
AGAAAGCTGTTAACGATATTAAACGCGATGCTGCGAGATAATAGGCAATGGGTGACAAATTAATCATCACCCATTGACTTTAAACACAGCTGCTCTCCCTGCGGGAGAGGGGCGACCCCTTTGCCGTTGATGCATATTTATGCCGCTTTGCGCTTAATTGGTCAGCAGTAGCTACGGCAGGGGGAACAGAGTGAGGCTGACTACGCTTGGGCCGATGATTACAATTCGGTTTTGTCGTTATACTCGCACAGATCTTCGATCAGGCAGGAACCGCAGCGCGGTTTGCGCGCGATGCAGGTATAGCGGCCATGCAGGATCAGCCAGTGGTGGCAGTCCACTTTGAAGGCGGCTGGCACCACTTTCAGCAACTTTTCTTCTACCTGCTCCACGTTCTTCCCTGGAGCAAAGTGGGTGCGGTTGCAGACGCGGAAAATATGCGTATCCACGGCGATGGTTGGCCAGCCAAAGGCGGTGTTAAGCACCACATTGGCCGTTTTACGGCCCACGCCGGGCAAGGCTTCCAGCGCTGCGCGATCTTCCGGCACTTCACCCGCGTGCTTTTCCAGCAGAATACGGCAGGTCTTGATCACGTTCTCGGCCTTGCTGTTAAACAGGCCGATGGTCTTGATGTACTCTTTTACGCCATCAACCCCCAGAGCCAGCATCGCCGCCGGCGTGTTGGCGATCGGGTAGAGTTTGGCGGTGGCCTTGTTGACGCTGACGTCGGTGGCCTGTGCGGAAAGCAGCACGGCAATCAGCAGCTCAAAAGGTGTGCTATAGACCAGCTCCGTGGTTGGGTGCGGGTTGCTGTCCCGTAAGCGGGTCAGAATTTCCAGGCGTTTTTCTTTATTCATAACGCTTTCTCGGCGTGTCCCTGTTCCATTTTGGCTTCAGCCAGCAAAAGTTTAGCTTTGCGCGCCTTCATTTTTTCATCAATCACATACTTGGTTGCCAGCATCAGCCCCAGGCCGATAAACGCCCCCGGCGGCAGCATGGCCAGCAGAAAGGGGCTGTCAAAATGCACGACTTCAATGCGCAGCACCTTGGCCCAACTGCCCAGCAGCATGTCAGCACCGTCAAACAGGGTGCCGTTGCCAATCAATTCGCGCAGCGAACCGAGCACAAACATTGCCCCGGTGGCGCCCAGACCGATGGCGATGCCATCCACCAAGGCCAAACCGACCGGCTTTCTGGCGGCAATGGCCTCGGCACGGCCTACCACGATACAGTTAGTCACGATCAACGGAATAAAAATCCCCAACGACTGATACAGACCGAATGCGTAGGCGTTGATCAACATCTGCACGATGCTGACTGCCGCCGCAATGATCATCACATAAATCGGAATGCGGACTTCGCTGGGCACCCAGCGGCGCAGGGCAGAAGTGGAACCGTTGGTGATGGTCAGCACCAGCGTGGTGGCCAACCCCAGCCCCAGCGCGTTAGTGGCGGTTGAGGTCACCGCCAGCAGCGGGCACAGGCCCAGTAATTGCACCAGCGCAGAGTTGTTTTTCCACAGCCCTTGAACAATTAACTCTTTGACTTCACTCATTCGCTGGCTCCACAGACGGGTAAGGTGTCCAGTTTAGATGGCAGTGTTTCCATATACAACGCCGTACGGCGCACGGCGTTGACCACCGCACGCGGGGTAATGGTGGCCCCGGTAAACTGATCGAACATGCCGCCGTCTTTCTTCACTGCCCAGCGGCCATCATTGGCGCCTTCAACTTTTTTACCGCTGAAGAAGGTGATCCAGTCAGAGAGGCGTAACTCAATTTTGTCGCCAAGCCCTGGGGTTTCGTGATGCTCTACCACGCGGGTACCGAGTACGGTACCGCCAAAATCGGCCCCCACCAGTAGCTTAATTGCCCCGGAATAGCCGTCTGGGGCGGTGGTTTCCAGCGCCGCCGCCACCGGTTGGCCATTTTTACGTGCCAGATACAGACGATGCGGTGCGCCATTGCCCAAGGCCGGATCGCTCACCACCAGGCATTCACTCTGCATATCGTTGTCGTAATATTCCGGCGGAACCACCTGATCCAGCAAGGCTTTCTGCTGGAGCGCTGCCTGGTGGGCAATGGTGGTTTTGGTCAAGGTGTAGACCAGCGCGGTCAAACCGGTGGTCACCGCAGCAAACACCGCCAGGGTGATGCCATGCTTTCTCATTGAATTCAGCATGATAGTTCCTCAGCGGTGGCCATATACGCGCGGCTGCGTATAGTGATCGATTAACGGTACGGTGATATTGGCCAGCAGCACGGCGAACGCCACGCCGTCGGGATAACCGCCATAAACACGGATCAACCAGACCAGCAAACCCACTAAAGCACCGTAAATCAACCGGCCCTTAGGCGTTGTAGAGGCACTGACCGGATCGGTGGCGATAAAGAAAGCCCCCAGCATAGTGGCACCCGAGAAGAGATGCAGCAGCGGCGACGCTTGGTGTGCGGGATCCAGCAGCCAGGCCACGCCTGAACACAGGGCGATGGCGGCCAGCATGCTGAAGGGAATTTGCCAGTGAATCAGCCTGCGCCCGAGCATAAACAGTCCACCGGCCAGGAACCCTAAGTTAATCCACTGCCAGCCGATACCGGCAAACATGCCGCCAAACAGCGGCTGTTGTAGGATTTGCTCTACCGAGTGGCCGCTGCGCAGACCGGTTTTAAAGCCGTCGAGCGGCGTAGCCTGGCTGATGCCGTCAATCCCCAACTGGAGCTGATGGATGGTAGTACCTTGAGCAGTATGGCCGGTAAAAATACTCAGCAGCGTATCTGGCAGCGAGAGTGCGCTGGCTCGCAGTTCGTCCGGCGGTAACCAACTGGTCATTTGCACCGGGAAGGAGATCAGCAGGACCACATAACCGACCATCGCCGGGTTGAACGGATTCTGCCCCAGGCCGCCGTAGAGCTGTTTGGCGATCACAATGGCACAAAGGGTACCTATCACGATCATCCACCAAGGGGCTAATGGCGGCAGGCTGATCCCCAGCAACAGGGCGGTAAGCAGGGCAGAGTTATCTGCCAGCCGCGCGCGCACCGGTTGTTTGCGCAACGCCAGCACTGCAGCTTCTGCCAGCAGCGCTGTCACCATTGCCAGCGCCGTTTGCACCAGATTACCATAGCCAAAGAACCACACCTGTGCGGCCATGCCGGGAATGCAGGCCAGCATCACCCAAAGCATGATCCGGCGGGTGCTTTGCTGGTTATGGGTAAAGGGGGAACTGGCGATATGTAAGCCTTTGGTGGCTGTTTGTTGTACCGGCCTGAACTTCATAGAGTCACTACCATTTCTTTGCCATGTTATCAGCAGGTTCACAGCGCCTTGGTTGCGGCGCCGGGGAAATTACAGCGCTGCATTCTACCTCATTCATACCGAGGGTAATACGTGCTAATGATAAGGATATTCAGGTTTTCGCATTTGCGGCCTGGCAGGGGCCCATCGATGGCCGGGCTGGGCTTTTTCGCCATAAACATGCGCTAGGTTAACCTGACATGAAATGATTTCGCGTATAAAACGTTCGAAAATGATTGGTGCTTACGCGGCTAACACGTTATTTTAGTGGGGATTAGCCGCACAAAATAACAACTTTTATATAATCTACATAGGTTACTATCCCAGGTATTATTAAGTTGGCGAATAAATAATAATGACTGACGAAGACATTTTTTTCATTGAAGAACTGATTGAGTGGGTCGAAATTCACCTGGAAACACGGCCGAATCTTGATGAGGTTGCGCGAATTTCCGGCTATTCCAAATGGCATCTGCAGCGCAAGTTCAAGCGCATTACCGGCATCCAGCTTGCCACCTACATTCGCTCACGCATTCTGACTCGGGCGGCGGTAGCTCTGCGTATTACCCATCGTTCAATTATTGATATTTCCGATGAGCTGGGTTTTGACTCTCAGCAGACCTTTACCCGCATGTTCAAACAGCGATTCGGCATCACGCCAAACCGTTATCGCACCATGGATAAGTGGGATGTGAAAAACCTGATGCCGCGCTTCAACTTCGATGCCCGCTACGAAGCGGATTTTTACCCCGAAGTGAAACGGCTGACGTTGCCGGATATGCATCTGGTGGGGTTCAGACGGGAGCTGGAGTTTGAGGCTTCGGAAGGGATGGCGCTTTCCTCTTGTGTCGCGATGAAATCCGAGATTTTTAAAGATTTCTTCCGTGGGTTGAACGTTGAATGCCACAAGGTTTTCAGCATCCACTCTTCGCGCGAGTCTGGTGATGACGAGTGTTTATCCACGCATGTCATGGCCGTAGAACCTGAACATAAGAAAGACATTCTTTCCGGGCATCATATTGATAATATTCATGTTCCAGGGCGGGAGTATATTTCTATCACCCACCAGGGAACGGCGAAAGAATGTGGGCAGTTTGTGTCTTATCTGATCGCTAACGTCAGGCCGGGGCTGCTGAATGAGGTGAAAGGCAGCGTGGAGATGGAAATGCTCGAAGCCAAAGAGTGGCAACCGGATGCCAAGTTGCGCCAGATTGATATTAATTACACCTATCTGATCTCTATTGATTAAACAGAGCCTTGCGTTCTGCAAGGCTCCTTTCACTACTCTTTATCTGCGGTGGCGAGCTGCTGCGCGGCCTTTTTGGCATTAACGCGCGCGATGGCGGCAGCTACCGCGGCTTTGCGTGGATCGTCTTCTGCGGCAGGTTCAGCCGCTGCGGCCTGCGCTTCCTGCTGCGCGGCCTTTTTGGCTTTAACGCGTGCGAGTGCGGCGGCTACCGCGGCTTTGCGCGGATCG
>NZ_JBBCVB010000060.1:0-4936 GCF_037199905.1 Serratia sp. MMO-28 | reverse complement strand
ACGGCAACAAGCTTGGTGAAACCACCGCCGATGCCGAAGGGAACTGGGTCTTCACGCCGGAAAGCGAACTGGCGGAAGGTGAGCACAGCTTTACCGTGCGTGCCACCGACGCTGCGGGCAATCAGTCTGGTAGCTCACAGGCCTGGCAAACCACGATTGTTGCCCAGCTGCCAGAAATGCCGGTGATTGAGTCAGTGATTGACGATGTCGGCCCACAGACGGGGGCCTTGACCTCTGGGGATGTAACCGACGATCGTCGTCCAGAAATCTCGGGCCGCAGTGAGCCGGAGGTCACGGTGATTGTTTATGACCGTGGCGTCGAGATCGGCCGTGGCCAAGCAGACAGCCAGGGGCACTGGAGCGTGACGCCAGAGAACGATCTGAACGACGGGGAATACAGTCTCACCGCGGTTGTGGTGAATGCTGCTGGCAACAGCAGCGTGGCTTCCGATCCGTTCGAGCTGATTGTTTATACCGGCACTGGCCCAACGCAGGTTGCCTATCTCTCGCAGATGGGCAAAGACTCCGGTTATGACGGAAATGACTTTGTGTCTGACAATGGCAACGCCGGGCGTTTGATGCACGGTACGCTGAGTGCAGAACTGACGGCGGGTCAGAACCTGCAAGTGTCTACCGACGGAGGCCGCAGTTGGTCCAACGCCCTGGTGGACGGGACGAAATGGGCCGCTCAGGATCTGGGTCTGCATGCCGCGAACTGGACGATCCAGACCCGTGTGGTGGATCAGTTTGGTCATGCTGGTCAAGTGATATCGCAGGCGGTTACTCTCGACATCACTGCGCCACGCGTGCCAGCCGCAGTGCGTCTGGAAGGGAACAGCCTGCTTGTTGAGTTTGATGCGCAGAATGTTGCTGTTGGCGAACGTATTGCCGTGGTGGCTGACGGTGGCACCCAGCGCTTCGAGCATACCCTTACCGCACAGGATATCGCTGCTGGTTCAGTGAGCCTGGACGTGGGGGCGGTAAGCAGTGCCAGCGTAGCCCTGGTCGATCTGGCCGGTAACCTGTCAGGCTTTGTGAATGCCGGCGGTTCTGCACCGGGTGTGAATATGGCGGTAACGGGGGATGTGTCTGAACTCTACGGGCAGAATCGCGACAACATCTTCACGCTAGACGATGTCAATGTACTCAATAACGTGAAGGTGATTGAGGGTAACGGCGGTATTGATACGCTGAAACTGACGGGAGCTGATCAGGTGTTGGATTTGTCAGCCTGGACAGGGCGTTTGAGTACGGTAGAGGTTATCGACATCACCGGCTCAGGCAATAACACACTGAAGATCTCTCTGGGTGACGTGCTGGACCAAGGGTTCCGTGGGGCATTTATCAACGACGAAAGCGTGCAGTTGGCGGTCAAAGGTGATGCGGGTGATGTGGTAATGCTGAGCGATCTGCTGCCTAACGGCATGGACGTTGGTGATTGGGAAAACCTCGGGGAAGTGATCTCGGCGGGTATCTCTTACGACGTGTACCATCACACCGCGCTGGCAGCAGAAATCCTGGTGCAACAAGGCGTTGATGTACAGTTCCATTAATTGTTCAACGAGACCTGACTAGGTCGGCAAGCAAGCGGGTTTGGCTATATAGGGTTCAAGCCCGCTTTATTGTTAAAACAATATCCTCATACGCCGTACGGTAAGGGTTGCCATGTGGGGGGTAAGGTTATGGCCTTTGTCTGAGTACCGATTAGGGGCATCATGACAAGTAAAATAGCCTGATAAATAGGCTACTTGCTGAGTAGGCTTCTCGAGTTTTCTTCCGACCGGCATCTCTTGGTAACACAGGTACATATGGATAATAACGAAATGGAATTGAGACTAGTACTATCACCTTTAATTCGAATTCGAACATGCCTGACAGACAAAGAGACCGTTGGCGTTTAAAGTAATACTATAAATAATAGGTATGAGGGAAGGTTAATTTTGATGCTCTACCTCACTCCACAGCTGCAGATGTAGTTAAAGATATTATTTTTTTAATAAGGTTTTACGAGGTTATTTTCGATTGAAACCCTAAGGAACTATAAATGCGTTGCTGTCAGAGAGGCAATGGCTGAATCAGAGGAATGATTCACTTGTACTTGATTTTAAATCTTACTAAAGCGAGCGTTGCCCTGCTGGGTTGAGGTTGGCTTTCCCTTTAAATAATATATGTGGGTAATGACACAATGAATTTCGCCTTTTTAACTGATGAAGAAACTTTATTTTTCTATCCTATAGATAAAGTTGAGAGTTTATATTTACCTGTCCAGTCGAACGAAGGGGCACGTTATATTGTTACCGAGCAAAATGGTGCTGACATTAACGAAAGCCTTACGGCAGAGCGTGTTAATAACGATCTTCATCTGAAGTTTTATGCAGATTCACAGACTCCTTCTACCGTTGTTATCAAAGACTTTGCTCTGACTAACAGCAAAGTTTTCAGCCTGGCCAATAATGGCGAATATCGCCAGCATCTCTCTGCCGAAGATATGCCGGTTCAAGGGCCAGTGGCGTTGAGCAATCTCTATCTGGGTACGCAGCAGGAACAGAGCGAAGCGGTTTCTCTGAAAGTGATCCAGCATGCAACCACCTTGCAAACACTCGAAAAAATGGCTGAGTCGTTGAACCCGGCCAGCGACGCCGCACCCGTGCAAACGGATGTTACAGCCGCTGCTGATGCGCTGCCACTGTCTGCGGCAAGCCAGACAGAAGGCGCGGTATTTTCTGTAATACCTACAATCACTACCGTTTATGACCAGGTTGGTGGCCGTCAGGGAAGCTTAGTGAGTGGCAGCGTTACCGACGATAAAACGCCGAAGCTGACAGGTACTGGGCAACCCGGTGCGCAGTTGGAGGTTTTACAGAACGGTGAATTCATCGGTTTTACCCAGGTAGACGTGGCTGGCAACTGGTCGTTTATCCCTTCTGTGCCGTTGCAGGAAGGTGGGCAGCTTCTCTATGTTCGCGATCCGGCTACCAACCAAACTTCCGGTAACATCGTATTGATCATCGATACGGTGGCACCTTCACGTTCTGAAATTTCCAGCGTAGTGGCCGATAATACTGGCACGGCGGCAGCGATCGGCAAAAATGGCTATACCAACGATAATACGCCGAGCCTTTCGGGCAAAGGTGAAGCCAACTGTCTGATCGCCGTCTACAACGGTAATGCATTGGTCGGGACGACCTATGCCGATCAGTCTGGTATGTGGAGCTTTACGCCAATTTCGCCACTCCAGGATGGTCAATATGAATTCAGGGCTGTGGGTATCGATTTCTCTGGGAATACCGGCCTGTCTTCCGCCAAGTTCAATTTCACTATTGATACTTTGCCACCGGCTCAACCTCAGATTATCGAGGTTATTGATAATGTTGGGGCAGTGACTGGGCCAGTGTTCAGCGGTGCCGCCACGGATGATAATACGCCAACCCTAAACGGGCAGGCTGAAGCGGGCAGTAAAGTCACCCTTTACGATAATGGTAATAAAATGGGTGAAGTCCGGGCGGATGCATCGGGAAACTGGACTTTTACGCCGGTTGTACCAATGGATCCTGGTTCACACACCTTTACCGTTACTGCAACCGATCTTACCGGTAATGTTTCTGAGGTATCGCAATCTTGGAACATCAATATTGTACTTGGCATGCCTGATGCCCCTGTCGTCGATTCAGTCTATGACGATTATGGCGATATCGTGCATAGCCTCGAGTCAGGTGATGTGACTGACGATGCCACGCCACGTATTGCAGGGACATCTGTACCAAACTCTACGGTAATTATTTACGACAACGATCAGGAAATCGCTCGAGTAGCGGTGGATGCGTCTGGACATTGGAGTCTCACCCCAAGCACCCCGCTGGTTGATGGCAAGCATGACCTGACATTTGTCACATTAAATCAGGCCGGCAACTACAGTGAAGCCAGCTCTCCGTGGGTGGTAATTGTTGACACCACCGCGCCGGATGCGCCAACCATTGGCAGTATCTATGATGACGCGGGCAGCAAGACCGGGGCACTGCAGCCTGGTGACGTCACCGACGACACCACGCCGACCCTGAACGGCCAGGCGGAAGCGGGCGCGAAGGTTGAGATCTACGACAACGGCAACAAGATCGGGGAAACCACCGCCGATGCCGAAGGGAACTGGGTCTTCACGCCGGAAAGCGAACTGGCGGAAGGCGAGCACAGCCTGACTACCCGTGCCACCGATGCGGCGGGCAATACGTCCGCAATGTCCCCACCGTGGGCTCTTGTGATCGATATTACGCCACCTGCTCAGCCGGGAACTGACGGCAATGGCTCGGGCATTAACGAGATTATCGACGATCAGGGGCCGGTACAGGGGCCGATCGCCAAAGGTGAAACCACTGACGACACCAAGCCGACGTTGAACGGCAAGGGTGAACCCGGTGACACCATTGTGGTGATGGATAACGGCAACAAGATCGGTGAAACCACCGTGGATGAAAACGGCAACTGGATCTTTACGCCGGAGACTGAACTGAGTGAAGGCGAGCATAAGATCAGCGTGATCGTCGAAGACCCGGCGGGCAATCAGTCGCCGCCGTCCGATCCGTGGGTGGTGATTGTTGACACCACCGCGCCGGATGTGCCGACCATTGGCAGTATCTATGACGACGCGGGCAGCAAGACCGGGGCACTGCAGCCTGGTGACGTCACCGACGACACCACGCCGACCCTGAACGGCCAGGCGGAAGCGGGCGCGAAGGTCGAGATCTACGACAACGGCAACAAGCTTGGTGAAACCACCGCCGATGCTGAAGGGAACTGGGTCTTCACGCCGGAAAGCGAACTGGCGGAAGGTGAGCACAGCCTGACTACCCGTGCCACCGACGCGGCGGGCAATACGTCCGCAATGTCCCCACCGTGGGCTCTGGTGATCGACATTACGCCACCTGCTCAGCCGGGAACTGAC
>NZ_JBBCVB010000059.1:0-5019 GCF_037199905.1 Serratia sp. MMO-28 | reverse complement strand
TAAAGAAGGGGTTGAGGTGATTGAGATTGTGGGCAGTGAATTGGGCCGTGGGCGCGGTGGTGGCCACTGTATGACCTGCCCGATTATCCGTGACGCTATTGATTATTGATTAAATAGTCGCTTCCGCAGTTGAGCTCAAGCCGGGTAGATAAGCTATCCGGTTCAGACTGTTGACTAACCCCACTTTTTCAGGTGGGGCTCTTCTTTTCTAGCGACCGCAGGTCGCGATCGCGATATTTTTCCATAATACCGTCAGTTGAGCTTTCTGACCGCTTAAGCTGGCGTTCTGCCCTTACCAAGACGCTTTACACCACCGAGTCAGGAGGAAGCCAAGCTATTTTGGGTATAGTCTAATTAGTAGAAATAAATATTACAAAAACTCAATAGTAGTCATCACACCCATCATAATGAGCTTATAGAAAAATCGTGGTGATCTTGTTTACTTTATGGGTTATTGCATCCTAAAAACGAGAAATGAATATAAGCTTTCAACGGCAATGTGTCAATTGGACACAATCCCAATCAGCGAGTAAAATTTAAACATGCCATAAATTACCAGGAAAGTCTGAAAAGACAGTAAAGATAGGAGAGTAAATAACCCGCATGTTCAAATATCGCTATTTAATGAGATTTCTCCCAATATGATATTGCATGCACTCACCCTTGATGAATAAAAAATTCATTTTACCAAGGAGTTTCTTAGTCAATTATCTTACTCACCAATCTATTTTTATTTTCTAGTCTCACTATACATCTGCATGGTAACAGGAAGAATAATAATCATTCGCCATTGGTTTTAACAGAGGCAAACGGGCTACCCATACCTTGGCCCGCAACAGCAGCGGGGTAATCAGCTTATTGCGCAAACCAAAGCCATCCACCATAAGCCCAAAGGTAACCGCATCGATAACCGCCCAAATAGTCAGCAACATGCTGTCCATACCACCACGAGAAAGCCAGGTATCGCTCTGCACCATCCCTGAATGCTCTTGAAAACCGCTTGCCATCGCCAGCCAAATGGCTTTAACCGCAAGCAATGACGTGGCTAAATCAGGCTCTACGACAGCAGCAAGATTTGTCACCCACGTTAA
This sequence comes from Serratia sp. MMO-28, assembly GCF_037199905.1. NCBI lineage: Bacteria > Pseudomonadati > Pseudomonadota > Gammaproteobacteria > Enterobacterales > Yersiniaceae > Serratia > Serratia sp. MMO-28. The sequence continues at coordinate 3,928 of NZ_JBBCVB010000059.1, read as the reverse complement.
CCCGCAGTAACTGTTTAAGATAGAAGCGCTCCCTACTTAAAGTTTGCTAGGTAATTCATTTGCTAATCGATAAGTCAACGTTATCCTATTATTTTACAACCCAAGAATCATTACTCCATGTAATGAGCTCACGCCTAACTTTAATAATGCAGTACGTTTATAGTGACTCACCGTTTTGTAGCTCAAACCTAACTCTGATGCAATTCGTATCATATCCACTCCCTTTAATAAAGAACTTATCACAACCTGCTCCCGTGCAGAAAGCTTCATCATATTTTCTTTATTATTAGAAACACGATTTTCGACTATATCGATCAATTGGTTCTGCAATGTTGCCACTGATACAGCAGAACTATATACAGCTCGAGCATTAACCATTTGCATTAGGTAGTGATTCACTCCAGCATTACAATTACTGGGTGTCAACAAAATCACACTCACTTGATTCCATCTGTTTATATTATCAATCAACCTGGGAACTATTTTGCTAGCGGTTGAATCGAGTACCAGGATAAGAATATCAATGCCAAACCCTATACAATCCTCATGACCGAGCCAACTCACAGGCCAACTAACAACGTCAGTCTTTTCCGACAATTTGTCATGAGACTTGATCACATGCTCCAACCCTGCAAGGGTAAATTGGCAATTGCTGCTCAGCATGACTTTCCACTTTTTCATAGATACCTTCCATGAAGTAAAAATCAATAAAACTTTTTTATATTCTTGAGATTACGATTAAGCGCTCCGGTTTATCATTAAATGCCACCAGAATTTCAGCCAATACATCAGCGACACCAACCGGTAAACAATGCCCCTGAACATAATCGCTAAGTCACGTTATTATTGCTTATCTTATCGTTCTCTCCGCAGATGTAATTTCTCGGGCCGATATCACGCTCATTGTAAGCATAGCTACCACCAAATAGAGTATGTACACAAAAAACGAGAGGTATAAACTCACCAATGAGTGCGGGCTTCATCTACTCGTAAATATCACCAGCCCTCACGGTTCCCTCTCAAGAACCTCACCATTTAGATTACTTTTACCTATTGACATAAAGCGTAGCATAAAGAAACGCCGAGGCTTCGATGGAAAAATACTTGCCTCATTTACTCGATGTATTACTAAAGAAGTTTACAGCAGGCTGAAAATATCTTTATTTATATCGTCAAAGAAAAGGTTGATATTGTTTACTCCAACCTTCACCAAAGCACTTCTTTTATGATGAGATATCGTTTTATCGGATAAATTTTCTTTTCTTGCCAACGCAGAGTTAGAGTCACCATCAAGCAATCTTGTCATGACTCGCCTTTCCATGTTAGATAATACCTTTATCTTACACTCATCTTGGGATTTTCTTTTACGATACACTGCATTGACGCTCATAATAGACTTTATCTTAATGCTATTAAAGCCAAATGCCGAGCAAAGCTTTATTATATTTTTATTCTTTGAAATAAATACCGTATCATTATTGACACCATCAAGGAATAACAATATTTTAAAAACGGACATCATATCCTCAAAGTAAAACACCAAGAGAGCAGACTCATTGTGGTATCTTTTACTTAAGAAGGAATCGAGTGACAATCTTGATGCTCCACCCTCAGGCAAATCGCTAATCAGGTCAGATATCCCCAAAAAAAAGTAACTATTATTTGTTACTATAAAACATTCTCTCCTCATTTCCCCCCCCGTGAAGATTGAAATTTTTAACCGCTATAAGAACCGCTAGCACCCTCCATTTTCCATCGCAGAAGGATATTGCCACACACCTTGATGTCCTTTATTTTTCAAAAGGTAAGCATATCAGCATCTGTTATTGGCAATGAATCTCAAATGCATCATCATGGCGCATTTACTACGGTTTTATTGACGTATTTTTTACTGGTGAAATTTTAAGTTGTCTTTACGTTGGCTTTGTTATTTTTGCCATCCATGGGTCTCATCCATTTGGGGGCACTACATCGCTATCTTTTTACAACTTGAAATATTAAATATATAGCCCAATATCAGGCCACTCATTTGCAAGATAAAGCAGCTGACTGCGAAACAGACGCTGAATCTCCATTATCAACACATGTTTAAAACGCTTTGCTGTTGTTATTTGTGCTTAGGTACCTTGAAGGGTGTGTAAGCTATACTCTATACCCTTCATACTTCAAGTTGCATGACAAGAACGTCATACGCTTTTGTCACGCAACTTAAAGTATCACGAGAATATTGATGAGTTATATTGAAAGGGCTGATACACAGCCCCACAAATTAACCTTACAAGAACTGAACGCTAACGCCCTGTTGTACCAAAAGCTCAGCTTCCAGGCCGGTGTGATGGTATACGTCGTAGGAGATACCCGCCGAAACCACTTCCCCGAGGTTTTCCCAATCACCAACGTCCATGCCGTTAGGCAGCAGATCGCTCAGCATTACCACATCACCCTCATCACCTTTGACCGCCAACTGCACGCTTTCGTCGTTGATAAATGCCCCACGGAACCCTTGGTCCAGCACGTCCCCCAGAGAGATCTTCAGTGTGTTATTGCCTGATCCGGTGATGTCGAGAACCTCTACCGAGCTCAAACGCCCTGTCCAGGCTGACAAATCCAGCACCTGATCAGCTCCCATCAGTTTCAGCGTATCAATACCGCCGTTACCCTCAATCACCTTCACGTTATTGAGTACATTGACATCGTCTAGCGTGAAGATGTTGTCACGGCTCTGTCCGTAGAGTTCAGACACATCCCCCGTCACCGCCATATTCACCCCCGGTGCAGAACCGCCGGCATTCACAAAGCCTGACAGGTTACCGGCCAGATCGACCAGGGCTGCGCTGGCACTGCTTACCGCCCCCACGTCCAGGCTCACTGAACCAGCAGCGATATCCTGTGCGGTAAGGGTATGCTCGAAGCGCTGGGCGCCACCGTCAGCCACCACGGCAATACGTTCGCCAACAGCAACATTCTGCGCATCAAACTCAACAAGCAGGCTGTTCCCTTCCAGACGCACTGCGGCTGGCACGCGTGGCGCAGTGATGTCGAGAGTAACCGCCTGCGACATCACAAAACCGGCGTTACCAGACTGATCCACCACACGGGTCTGGATCGTCCAGTTTGCGGCATGCAGACTCAGATCCTGAGCGGCCCATTTCGTCCCGTCCACCAGGGCGTTGGACCAACTGCGGCCTCCGTCGGTAGACACTTGCAGGTTCTGACCCGCCGTCAGTTCTGCACTCAGCGTACCGTGCATCAAACGCCCGGCGTTGCCATTGTCAGACACAAAGTCATTTCCGTCATAGCCGGAGTCTTTACCCATCTGCGAAAGACGCGCAATCTGAGTTGGGCCAGTGCCGGTATAAACAATCAGCTCGAACGGATCGGAAGCCACGCTGCTGTTGCCGGCAGCATTCACCACAACCGCGGTGAGGCTGTATTCCCCGTCGTTCAGATCGTTCTCTGGCGTCACGCTCCAGCGCCCCTGGCTGTCTGCTTGGCCACGGCCAATCTCGACGCCACGGTCATAAACAATCACCGTGACCTCCGGCTCACTGCGGCCCGAGATTTCCGGACGACGATCGTCGGTTACATCCCCAGAGGTCAAGGCCCCCGTCTGTGGACCGACATCGTCAATCACTGACTCAATCACCGGCATTTCTGGCTGTTGGACGACAATCGTGGTTTGCCAGGCCTGTGAGCTACCAGACTGATTGCCCGCAACGTCGGTGGCACGCACGGTAAAGCTGTGCTCACCTTCCGCCAGTTCGCTTTCCGGCGTGAAGACCCAGTTCCCTTCGGCATCGGCGGTGGTTTCACCAAGCTTGTTGCCGTTGTCGTAGATCTCAACCTTCGCGCCCGCTTCCGCCTGGCCGTTCAGGGTCGGCGTGGTGTCGTCGGTGACGTCACCAGGCTGCAGTGCCCCGGTCTTGCT
>NZ_JBBCVB010000058.1:0-5031 GCF_037199905.1 Serratia sp. MMO-28 | reverse complement strand
CAGCGGGGCCGACAGTTGCGGTTTGCCCTGGAGCTGATGCGGTAAACGTTCAAGGTGTGCCAGCAACCCGTGCCACAGGGCGTCCTGATCCCAGTCATAGCGCCGGGCGATTATCGAGATATCGCCGTCCCCCTGCTCCAACAATTTGAGCAGCCAGTGCTCCACGGTGATCTCCGCGTGGCCGCGTGTCTGGCACAGGGTGGCCGCTGCCGCCAATGCCTGAGCGCAGTAAGGATTTAACCGATGTAATAAACGTGCTGAATGATTGCTCATGCCCTCTTCCCTGCTCTCTCTATCCTGCCCACCCTGCTCCCGTGCAGGCACGCTACCGCCCCTGGCCGTTAACCGAGGCCCATAAGGTCATTGGATATCCTGTGAATGTGCTTGGCTGAATACCGACATAACGGGATTTAGCCAAAAACACCACAAACAGCCGCCACAACTCCCTTTTCTGAAGGGGAGGTGAGAGCGAGGGAGATATTCCCCCCTCACCCCAGCCCTCTCCCACAGGGAGAGGGGGCACTACCTTACTTACGCGGTGGTACGTTCGTTCCAGGCATCGGAATGAATGATGTTGCCGTCTTTGTAGGTCCAGGTGATTTTTTCATAACGCAGTTCAATCTCTTCCAGGTGGTTGTGCTTCTCTTTACCCGGGTCCTTGATGTCGTGCATCTTCGGCGCTACTTTCACCACTTTGACGTTCTCCAGCGTGGTGTTGAAATACTCCACTTCCTGACCGGCGTCATCGATGCGGTACCACTTGAACTCGGCCTTTTTCAGGGTCTGGCCGGTGGTTACCGCCTTGTACAGGTACGGGCTGGCCGCATCGATTTCCTTGGTGAACACAAACGGCGTGTGGATACGAGTACCGGTCAACTTGCCGGTGTTGTTGTCGGTCGGGATGTACAGGCTGTGGTCCTGTGCCACCACTTCGATGCTGCCCTGGCGGCTTTGCACATCCACCGACCCTTTGATGTCTGCACCGCCGTCGTCTTTCAGCCACAGATAGACTGGAATTGCCATGTAAAGCTCCTTTTATTGACGTAATAAGGTCATCTGTTCCGATGACCCGGCTATCGTTTCAGATCCCGTGCAAGCCGATGCTGCCGGAACCCGCGTGATTTCTACCCGGCGATTGGCCGCTCGCCCAGTTGGCGTGTCATTCGCCCCCAATGGCCGCGTCGCCCCAAAACCCTGCACGGCAAAACAGCGGGCGGGCACCGCACTGTTTTGTACCATCCAGTCACGTACTGCTTCGGCCCGCTTGAGTGACAGCACCTGGTTACCCTGCGCATGCCCTGTCGCGTCGGTATGGCCGCTCACCACAATCAGCCACCCCGGCTGGGCCTTGAGGTTGACCAACGCCTTCGCCAGCACTGGGATAGCACCCGGTTTCAGTTGGAACCGGCCGGGTTCAAACAGCGACAGGCTGTCCAGGCGCACTGCCTGGACAGCCTCGGCCAAGGCGACAGCCGGGGCGTTATCTACCGGCATCGCCGGAGGCCGATACCGCGCAATCGCCGTCAATATCGGCTGACGCATCCGCTCGCCAGCATACAACCCCAGCCCCAGATGCAACGGCGTGCCCTCCCGGTAATAACCGGTCAACAGGCGTGCATCACGCTGCAATACCGTCAGCGTGCGAGCCTTCTCCGTCGGGTTATCGGCCGCCACCGTCTGATAGCGCTGCAGATCATCGCCGACCTGACGCAACAGCAGCCGGTTCTGCCAGGCGGAACTCCCCAACGCGACCCCACCGGCCAGCACAAATAACCACAGTGCCATCACCTGCGCCCGCTGCCCCGGCGTCCATCGGGGTTGGCACGGCAACAGCGGCAATAACCGATCGGGAAACGGCAAGGTCACCGGCGCATCCCCGCTGGGCAGCGTGGTCCCCTCATTCAGCGACGTTTTACGTCGTCCCCACTGCTGCCAGAGATTGTCTGTGGCCCGAGCAGGCACCTCCGGGACCCAGGTCAACGCCAGCAGCGCCAGTGAACCCGGCCGCTCAGGGTGTTCAGGGGCAGTCCAGGCGGGCAGAAGTGTCTGTGCCACCCAGTCGCGCCAACTGTTCAACTGCACCCGGGTATCCAGAGAGTCTGCAACCGCCCCCTGCGCCAAGGGCACCGGATACCCGCCCGCCTCACTGACGCACACCGAAGGCTGCCCGACCTGCCAGATAAACCAGGTCGTGTCGGCGAGGCGGGGGGCAGGCCCGGCCAGATAACTGGTCAGGCAGACCGTCATATCACCCCCATAGCGGCGGCGCACCTCACCCAACTGATAGCGCAGGGTCCGTATCTGCCCCGCCAGCGCCGCCGCGTCCTGTTGCTGCTGCGGGTTGACCACCCACAACACACTGAGCTGTTCGCCCCACCCCGGGCGGTGTGCCAGAATGTCACCCACCCGCGGCGCCAACTGTGCGATCGCCGACACCGGCAGGTAACAGCCCTGTGGCGTCACGCGCACCGGGTATTCCCCCCACAGCGCCGTCAGGCCATCGCCACACACCAACACCACCGGATGGGGATACGTCGCCGGGGGCAGCACGCTGTCATCGGCAAACGCGTCGGTACCGGTCTGACGTCCACACCGCACCCACGCCGCCAGAACGATCAGCACCACGGCAACCGACGCCCCCACCCGTTGCCCGGTGGACAACGGCAGAAAACCCCACAACAGCAACAGGAGCAGTCCCCCGCCCCAGAGCCACAGGCCCCGCACTCCCCTTGGCGTCATACCGACTCCTTAAGGATGCCCCGGCAACAGGGCCGTAACGGCCGTGGCCAGGTGCTGTTGCAGCCCCCACCAGAGGCCGGCCAATACGCAGACCGCAACCAGCAGGTGCACGATCCGCGACGACATCCAGCCTGCCCACTGGCGTCGGGCCGCCTTGACCACCAGGGGCGTCCCCGGCGTCACCGCCAACGGCGTGACCCGGCTGGCCAACGCTGTCAACAGTTTCACCCGTTCCGGTGCCTGCTCCTCGCCATAATGGCCACAGAACCCCAGCATCAGCACCCGGTGAAAACCGGTCAGTACCGCCACATCGGGGGCCGGCTCGCGCAGGACCGCACGCATCTGGTCATACAGTTGCACCCCGGCCTGATGCTGATTGAAGAAATGCGCCTGCAGCGGTTATGCGGCCCAGGCGGCATGTTCCGCCCCTTGCGCCCGCACCAGCACGGTCTCATCCAGCAATGCACACAGGGCATAGCAGAGGTGGTCAACCGACTGCGCGTTCACGCCCTGCTCACGCAGGCGCTGCCGGGTCTGTTCAATCAGCGCCGTGCAGTGCTGCCACAACGCCGCCCCCTGTTCAACCACCGCCCCCTGGCGCAGCTGCACCACCAGGAGATAGCTGTCTTGCAACACCGCATCAATATCGACCGACGGCGTTTTCATGAGCGCAGTACCGCAAACAGTTCAAGCTGCACGTCCGTCAGCGTGCCGGGCACGTAAAACGAACAGGCCCCTGCCGCCAGCATGGCTTCTCCCTTGGCATGCTTCAGATCCAGCGCAAAATACTGGTTTTCCAGCCGCAACGGGATGGCCGCCGGCACATGGCTGAGCGGCAGCAAGGGAATACCGTTCAGCGCGATGTTAATCAGCTGATTGACATCATCCGGGGCACCGGCCTTGCACAGTAACGGGAACTGCGTCTGGATCTGATGTGCCGGCAGGCTGGAGCGCACGGACAGGTAGAAATCCGCGTCCTCGCGTAAACGCGGGTCGTTCAGCGAGACGGTCCACAGATGGGCATTGACACGCTCCAGCGGCAGCGCAATCACCCGCGATGGCAAGCTGGCTTCCAGCAAGGTGCCGATCAGGCTGAGCAACGGAGGCAACACCGTGCCCAGTTGCTGATGGTCATAGGCCGGGATGGCCGACAGCTCATGATCCAGTGAAAACGTGAGCAACGCCCCGGCCAGCTTGACCAGCTCCCGATACACCAGTTCGGGAGGTCGCGCCGGGTGGGCCAGCAGATCGGCCAGCACCGGCTCATAGGTATTCAGGGCGTTGAGCAGCCAGAACAGCGACACATCGGCCACGGCAAAGTCGGCCATGCGCTGGTTGCTTTCCCGGCGCATTCCCATCAACCGGGTGCGTTTGGCACACAGTTGGGTCAGCAGGCTGTCCAACTGGCTCATCAGGGCGGGATGAGCACTGAAATGCAACAATGGGGGCACAAACAGCGGATCCAGGCTCCAACTGCCCTGCGTATCACGCACCAGTTGCACTACCGGGCAGGTCAGATAATTGCCGTTTTCGTCACCGTCCATACGCAGCGTCAGGGCATACTCTTCCACCGCCATCGACTGGCTGTCGTCGTCGTACACGTCCTGCACCTCACGCCAGTCCTGGCGGTAACGGGTCGGGCGGTCGGCCTTCGCTTCCCCACGCAGACAATTGCCCCCGTTGGCATGCTCCAGCGGCAAGGCCAGCAACAGGGTTACCGTCTGACGGCCGTCTGGCACCACGCGCGCCAGCTCCAGCGCCGGCGGCAAGCGGTCCGCCGAGTCGGTATCAATCAGCGTGCCATCCTGCAGGCGTACCCGCAGGTGTTGGGCCTTCAGTTTCCCCAGGCGCAAAGCATCGCTGTCAAACGATGCCGCCAATACCCCCCAGGGATGAACCAGCGCCAGGCTGGCCAGACACTCATTGGTATAGGCTTCCCAACGCGCCTGCTGCTGAAAAATCTGGGGAGACAGCATCATCCCCGTGGCCCATAACGGGCGAGCAATCTTCATGGCATATCCTTTACGTCAACAATCAGGCTTTGGCTTTCGGCATCTGCGACACCAGGGACAGGCCGACATCCAGCCCTTCGACCTGGAAGTGCGGCACCGCGTACAGCTTGACGCGGAAGAAGCCCGGGTTGTCTTCGATGTCTTCCACCGTCACCTTGGCATCACGCAGCGGGTGAGAGGCCTGCAGGTCATCACCCGGATCGGTCATCTCGGTCACCAGGCTGCGCACCCAGGTGTTCAGCTCCAGCTCCAGCAGGCGGCGATCTTTGGTGGTGCCGAT
>NZ_JBBCVB010000057.1:0-6138 GCF_037199905.1 Serratia sp. MMO-28 | reverse complement strand
GTGCGTACCGGGTTGAGAAGCGGTGTAAGTGAACTGCAGTTGCCATGTTTTACGGCAGTGAGAGCAGAGATAGCGCTGATGTCCGGCAGTGCTTTTGCCGTTACGCACCACCCCGTCAGTAGCTGAACAGGAGGGACAGCTGATAGAAACAGAAGCCACTGGAGCACCTCAAAAACACCATCATACACTAAATCAGTAAGTTGGCAGCATCACCTCGCTACTGATATTGATTTTACTGATAACGCTCTGCATCAATGTATATTCTCTGCTGCCAATAATGTCAGCGTAGCTGCTCGGGATATTGACCAGACTTTTTCCTGAATCAATACGGTGCAGGACAAAGCAGATAAAATAAATAAGCTCCTGAAGCTGGCGGTCGGTAAACTGAATTTTAAAACGTTTTTCAATTTCGCTGAAAACATTGCCCACCTTTTCCAGATAGTCGCTCATCACATTGTTGTATTGAGCAATAATATTTTTGGCGACCGGGATTTCCAGCACTCGGCGCAGGCAGTTTAGCAACAGGTAGCGTTTTTCCAGCTCCTCACCCAGAATATGATAGCCATTACCCCTGTCATAGCTTATCTCCAGCCCGTGCTCGATAACCTCGGTGCGCACCTTTTTCAGGTCGTTGATAATCGTATTCTGGCTGACGCCCAGCGAAGAGGAGAGATGCAGCAATGAAAGCCGCTCGCTGCGGGTCAACAGCATAAAGATAATCATCTGTCCGCGTTCATCTTCCGAGTAGAGATAGCGATGCTCGGTTTCAGCGGTCTGATTCTGACGAAAATGCTCAATCACATGGCGCGGGATATGCAGTTTCCCGGTTTTCAGGCGGTTGATCCGGTCGAAGTGGTTCGATTCCAGATAATCATTCACCTTTTTCAGCGTATAGCTCAGCTGTTTGCGCGTCAGGCAAAACTGCTCCTCAAGCTTCGTCCCCGTGATGCCGGGATCGTTCACAATGGCATCCAGCACTGCAACCACGCGTTTATCCATAGCCATGTCGACTCTCCTGCAATCAAAAGTCTGGCGGCGGCGCCTGCCGCCAGACATGAACATGAAACCCAGAATTAAGCCTGCTGAGCTTTCTCCTGCTGCTCGGCTTCCAGCTGCGCCAGATTGCTTTCACGACGCAGTTCGCGGGAGTAGAAGAAGTAGCCGCAGCCCCACCACAGCGCAAACACCAGCGGGATAAAGTTGCCTTCCAGGAATTTGAACAGGAAGGAGAAGGCATAGGTAAAGACCGGAGCATCAATGGAGCTATTGGAAATCAGCTGGCCGGCGGGAATGGTAATTGCCTTCGTCGCCTGGCCCAGTTCGGTAATCATTGGCGCAAACTGCGTACCCACGAACAGGAAGAACGGCACCCCGATAATGCTAAGGATCACCATGCGCAGGGTGTTGCCACGCGTCACCAGGTAGGCAGGAACAATCAGGGAAATATTAATAATACCGGCGAAGGGTAAAATCTTATTGCCCGGCAGAATCAGCGCCCAGATGAGCGTGAACGGAATCGCAACGATGATGGCAAACCAGATTTCGCTGGCGCCGCCCATAAATGGCCAATCGATGCCGACGAACAGCTTACGCCCGGAGAATTTCTTGTTCATGTAGTCGCTGATGGCTTCCGAAATAGGCGACAGCGCCTGCATAAAGAGTTTGGAAATCATCGGGAACAGCACCAGCGCCGTTGCGGCCTGAACGCCCAGCATCAGCGTTTTCGCCACACTGTAGCCCGCGATAATGCCGAACAGGATCCCGAGAATAAAACCGATGATATGGTTTTCCGCAAAAACGCCAACTTTTGCGCGCAGCGCGGTGGCATCCATCGGCTTATTGCACACCGGAATTTTGCGCAGCAGCAGATCGAACGGGTAATAAATTGCGCCAAAGAACACCATGCGGTGGGTACAGGTGACGCCGGGGATTCCAGTCAGTTTCTCAATGCGATGCTGGTGAATGTCGCCAGCGTTCAGCTCAACGATAATCTGCAAAGCTGCAATCAGGAACGCCAGCACCAGGCTCCAGACCGGGCCAAACAATGGGGTGGTGACGCTCACTACGATAAACGCGGTAAAGATTTTCCCCCACACGTTCCAGAGGTCGGCGTTGAAGGTATTGGTCTTGTTTAGCATCAACATCACAATGTTTACGCCAACCTGAAGCGGGAACATGGCGAATGCGTAAGGCCAAGCCCAGGAGATATTCGCCATCGTCGTCCAACCGCCGTCGACGATACTCAGTTCAAGGCCGGTGCGGTTCATCATGGTCTGCGCGGCAACCCCGATGGCATCAACCATAAAGCCAATCAGCATGCTCATCCCAACGAAGGCGACGCCTAGCGTGATGGCCGCCGAAGCCGCATCGCGGAATTTCATCCGCACCACCAGCCCGGCTAATAACATGATAAAAGGCACAAAAACCGGCGCGCCTAAATTCAGAATATAATTTATGACTACACCAAGAAAGTCCATAGCACTTCTCCACTAAAATAATTATAAGGATTAAAGAGCTACGCCTTATTTACAGGCATCAATGACCTTTTGTAATTCCTGTTCCATACCCATACCGGTCAGAAATGCGATACCGTTAATCACGGGGATAGGATATTGCTTATCAACTTTAGTAATTGCGATATACGCAGCACTATCCTTAATATGGCTATCGAGAGATTTAAGGTCGATTACTTCAACTTTAATGTGCGACTGGTTACGTTCATTCAATAAGCGAGTCACTTTACTGGCAACTGTTTGTGAGGTCGCAACGCCGCTTCCACAGGCAACAATGACTTTTTTCATTTTATAAATCCTTATCCAATTGCAGTCTTGATGTGAGGGTACAGAGAAAGGTATCTACATCGTCTATCTCGCGTAGGGTCTGGACGACCTGTTCATCAGCAAGGCAGTCCATCAGGTTTTGCAGCGCTGTCAGGTGGCTGCTGTGGTCAATAAAACCAAGAAGAACAATAAATTGAACGTAGAGCGTATTGTCGTCATTCCCCATTTCCTGCCAGGCGAGAGGTTGTGACAGTCGCGTAACAGAGATAAAGGGACGAATGACGTGCTGGGGGTCGGTATGCGGCAGCGCGATAGCCACCGGCAGCGTGGGTAACCCGGTTGGATAGGCTTTTTCTCTGGCAAGAATGGCATCGAGGAAAGAATCCCGAACGTAGCCTTTCTCTTTCAGCAGTAAAAATATCGAAGAAAAAAAGTCCGTGGAATTATTATAATGCTTATCGAGGAACGTAAGCTGAGGCGTTAAATATTTACTTCCTTGCGCATTTTCATTCGGGGTATCAACTATATCCATTCTCATCCGAATATCCTCTCTAACCGCTAAGAATTAACTACCGACAATGTTAATTCAGGAGTTACGGTTGAGCGAGAAGTATTGCCCCCAAAAGATGACCAGAACCTGGCGCAACGCGGTGAGCGTTTTATTATGAATTGCATCACATTTTTATTGTAAGAACAGGCTAACGGGAAAAAATAGAGGGAAGCAGAGACGGGAAAATGAAATAACGAGGGATAACCGCGATGGTTATCCCCCGAGAAACGGTGCTTAGCCTGCCAGGAAGAAACGAAACGCCGGGTTATTGGTCTCGTCGTGGCACTCATAGCCCAGTTCGTTGAGCCGGGTTTCGAAGTCCGGTTCGTTATCGCCCAGCTCAAACGCCGCCAGTACACGGCCATAGTCGGTGCCGTGGCTACGATAATGGAACAGGGAAATATTCCAGTGCGTGCCCAGGGTGTAGAGGAACTTCAGCAGCGCACCCGGCGATTCCGGGAACTCGAAGCTGAACAAACGTTCCTGTAACGGCTTCGACGGACGACCACCGACCATATAGCGCACGTGCAGCTTAGCCATTTCGTCGTCGGAGAGGTCGACGACGCTATAGCCGCCATCGTTGAGCAGATTAAGGATTTCCTTACGCTCTTCGAAGCCGCGACTCAGACGCACGCCCACAAAAATGCAGGCGTTTTTCGCGTCGGCGAAGCGGTAGTTAAACTCGGTGACCGAACGCCCGCCCAGCAGTTGGCAAAACTTCAGGAAGCTGCCCTTCTCTTCCGGGATCGTCACCGCCAGCAACGCTTCACGCTGTTCCCCTAGCTCGCAGCGTTCGGAAACGTAGCGCAGGCCGTGGAAATTGACGTTAGCGCCAGAGAGAATATGCGCCAGACGCTCACCGCGTATGTTGTGCTGAGCGATGTATTTTTTCATCCCCGCCAGCGCCAGCGCCCCGGAAGGTTCCGCTACCGCGCGCACATCTTCAAACAGGTCTTTCATCGCCGCACAGATCGCATCGCTATCGACGGTAATAATGTCGTCGAGATATTCCTGGCACAGACGGAAGGTTTCGTCACCGATACGTTTTACCGCCACGCCTTCAGCAAAGAGACCCACGCGCGGCAGATCCACCGGATGACCGGCATCCAGCGCCGCCTTCAGGCAGGCGGAGTCTTCGGCTTCGACGGCAATCACTTTGATCTGCGGCATCAGCTGTTTGATCAGCACCGCCACGCCCGCCGCCAGACCGCCACCGCCCACCGGCACAAACACGCGGTCGAGGTGTGCGTCCTGCTGGAGCAACTCCAGGGCCAGCGTACCTTGTCCGGCGATCACCATCGGGTGATCGAAAGGCGGAACCCAGGTAAAGCCCTGCTGCTGCGCCAGTTCAATCGCTTTGGCTTTGGCTTCATCAAAGTTAGCGCCGTGCAACAGCACTTCGCCGCCAAAGCCGCGAACAGCATCAACTTTGATATCGGCAGTCGCCACCGGCATGACAATCAGCGACTTCAGGCCCAGACGCGCAGAGGAGAACGCCACGCCCTGAGCATGGTTGCCCGCAGAAGCGGTGATGACCCCACGCGCTTTCTGTTCAGGCGTTAAGCCCGCCATCATCGCGTACGCGCCGCGCAGCTTAAAGCTGTGCACTGGCTGACGGTCTTCGCGCTTGACCAGAATGAAGTTGTCGAGGCGCGAAGAGAGCTTGTCCATTTTTTGCAGCGGCGTTACCTGTACCGCTTCATAGACCGGTGCGCGCAGCACCGCTCTGAGATACTCGGCACCTTCAGGGGTGCCGGATAGGGGCTGTGATTCCGCCATGGTGATTAACCCCCCAGTTTCGATTTATCGCGCACCGCACCTTTGTCGGCGCTGGTTGCCAGGCTGGCATAGGCGCGAAGGGCAAAGGAGACCTGACGTTCACGGTTTTTCGGCGTCCACGCCTGGTCGCCGCGAGCTTCCTGCGCTTCACGACGAGCGGCGATTTCCGCTTCGCTCAGTTGCAGCTGAATGCCACGGTTCGGAATGTCGATAGCAATCATGTCGCCATCTTCGATGATCGCGATATTACCGCCGCTGGCCGCTTCCGGAGAAACGTGGCCGATAGAGAGACCGGAGGTACCGCCGGAGAAACGACCATCGGTGATCAGCGCACAGGCTTTACCAAGCCCCATTGATTTCAGGAAGGTGGTTGGGTAGAGCATTTCCTGCATGCCCGGCCCGCCTTTCGGCCCTTCGTAGCGAATGACCACCACGTCGCCTTCGACCACTTTACCGCCGAGGATAGCTTCAACCGCCTCGTCCTGGCTTTCGTAGACTTTTGCCGGGCCGGTGAATTTGAGGATACTGTCATCCACGCCCGCGGTTTTCACGATGCAGCCGTTTTCCGCGAAGTTGCCGTACAGCACGGCCAGACCGCCATCTTTGCTGTAGGCGTGCTCCAGCGAGCGGATGCAGCCTTCGGCGCGATCGTCATCCAGGGTATCCCAACGGCAGTCCTGCGAGAACGCCTGGGTGGTACGAATACCCGCCGGGCCGGCGCGGAACATTTTTTTGACCGCTTCGTCCTGGGTTACGGTGATGTCGTACTGCTCCAACGTCTGCGGCAGGGTCAGGCCGAGCACGTTTTTGACTTCGCGGTTCAGCAGGCCGGCACGGTCCAGCTCGCCGAGAATGCCCAGCACGCCGCCCGCACGGTGCACGTCTTCCATATGGTATTTCTGGGTACTTGGCGCCACTGGTGATGCTGCCAACTTACTGATTTAGTGTATGATGGTGTTTTTGAGGTGCTCCAGTGGCTTCCATTTCTATCAGCTGTCCTTCCTGCTCCGCTACTGAAGGCGTGGTGCG
>NZ_JBBCVB010000056.1:0-7166 GCF_037199905.1 Serratia sp. MMO-28 | reverse complement strand
CGGTCAGAAAGCTCAACTGACGGTATTATGGAAAAATATCGCGATCGCGACCTGCGGTCGCTAGAAAAGAAGAACCCCACCTGAAAAAGTGGGGTTAGTCAGCAGTCTGAAAGCCTCTCGCGAGGCTTTCTATTGGTTTGAATTGAAT
This sequence comes from Serratia sp. MMO-28, assembly GCF_037199905.1. NCBI lineage: Bacteria > Pseudomonadati > Pseudomonadota > Gammaproteobacteria > Enterobacterales > Yersiniaceae > Serratia > Serratia sp. MMO-28. Next base: position 7,018 of record NZ_JBBCVB010000056.1, on the reverse strand, counting down.
CGGATAAATATCAGAACGGAATATCGTCATCAAAATCCATTGGGGGTTCATTGCTGCTGGCTGGCGCACTGCTCTGTGCAGGGCGAGCCGGAGCCTGCTGGCCACCGCTGAACTGATTGCTACCCTGTGGCTGCTGAGGCTGCCCCCAACCGCCCTGCTGGCCGCCTGCTGGCTGGCCACCACCTGCCGGAGCACCGCCGCCCTGACGGCCACCCAGCATCTGCATGGTGCCACCCACGTTAACCACGATTTCGGTGGTGTATTTTTCTACACCAGCCTGATCGGTCCATTTACGGGTCTGCAAGGAACCTTCGATATACACCTGAGAACCTTTACGCAGGTATTCACCCGCCACTTCCGCCAGCTTGCCGAACAACACCACGCGGTGCCATTCCGTTTTTTCTTTCTGCTCGCCAGTAGCCTTGTCACGCCAGCTCTCGGAGGTCGCCAGGGTAATGTTGGCAACCGCGCCACCGTTAGGCATGTAACGGACCTCTGGGTCTTGGCCCAGATTCCCGACCAGAATTACTTTGTTTACGCCTCTGCTGGCCATGTTAGATCTCCTGATGAATCATTAGGTGGATATCCCCTTATCACTTGAAGCCGCAGCCAACAACGCCGCAACTCCAACTACATCGGGTCTACAAACCACAATTTTGCATAGTCTAAACCACAAATTGTAGCATGCCACCTGCTTAGATTATACCTGCGAAGCGCCTTGCAGAATTGTCTCCGCACTCGACCTTGTTGCATACATATACTGGATATTCATTCAGGTTATTTTGTGTCATAATTATGCGTTTCGACCTGGCTGTGCCGGTTTTTTGCGCGTTACGTCACAAAATTTCCTGCAAAAGAACCCAGACAAGCACGGTGTATCATCCTGACGGGAAGTGTAAATGGACAATATTGAAGTTCGCGGTGCTCGAACCCATAATCTCAAAAACATTAACCTGATTATCCCGCGCGACAAGCTGATTGTCGTCACCGGTCTGTCGGGTTCCGGCAAGTCTTCACTGGCCTTTGATACGCTGTATGCCGAAGGGCAACGGCGCTATGTCGAATCGCTCTCTGCCTACGCACGCCAGTTTCTTTCGCTGATGGAAAAACCGGACGTCGACCATATCGAAGGCCTGTCACCGGCGATCTCCATTGAGCAGAAATCTACCTCGCATAACCCGCGTTCCACCGTCGGGACCATTACTGAGATCCACGATTACCTGCGCCTGCTGTTTGCCCGCGTCGGCGAACCACGCTGCCCGGATCATCACGTTCCGCTAGCGGCGCAGACGGTCAGCCAGATGGTGGATAACGTGCTCAACCAGCCCGAAGGCAAGCGCCTGATGCTGCTGGCACCGGTGGTGAAAGATCGTAAGGGCGAGCACACCAAGACGCTGGAAAACCTGGCGACTCAAGGTTACATCCGCGCGCGTATCGACGGCGAAGTGTGCGATCTCTCCGATCCACCGAAGCTGGAACTGCAAAAAAAGCACACCATTGAAGTGGTGGTGGATCGCTTCAAGGTGCGTGACGATCTGGCGCAGCGCCTGGCGGAGTCATTTGAAACCGCGCTGGAGCTTTCTGGTGGTACGGCAGTGGTGGCCGATATGGACGACGAACAGGCCGAAGAGCTGCTGTTCTCCGCCAACTTCGCCTGCCCGATCTGCGGTTACAGCATGCGCGAGTTGGAACCGCGCCTGTTCTCGTTCAACAACCCGGCGGGGGCCTGCCCCACCTGTGACGGGCTGGGCGTACAACAGTTCTTCGATCAGGAACGCGTGGTACAAAACCCCGAGCTTTCGCTGGCGGGTGGCGCGATCCGTGGCTGGGATCGCCGCAACTTCTATTACTTCCAGATGCTGCGCTCGCTGGCGGAGCACTATGACTTTGATGTGGAAGCACCGTTCAACAGCCTGGCTGCCAGCGTGCAAAAAGCGGTGCTCAATGGTTCTGGCAAAGAAACCATTGAATTCAAATACATTAACGATCGCGGTGACACCACCGTGCGCCGCCATCCGTTTGAAGGCGTGCTGCACAATATGGAACGCCGCTATAAAGAAACCGAATCCAGCGCGGTGCGCGAAGAGCTGGCGAAGTTTATCAGTAACCGCCCTTGTGCTTCGTGCAGCGGCACCCGCCTGCGCGAAGAAGCGCGTAACGTATTTGTGGAAGACACCACCCTGCCGCAGATCTCCGATCTCAGCATCGGCCATGCCATGACGTTCTTCCAGAATATGAAGCTGAGCGGCCAGCGTGCCAAGATCGCCGAGAAAATCTTGAAAGAGATTGGCGATCGCCTGAAGTTCCTGGTTAACGTCGGGCTGAACTACCTGTCACTTTCCCGCTCGGCAGAAACGCTGTCCGGCGGCGAAGCGCAGCGTATCCGCCTGGCCAGCCAGATCGGCGCGGGCCTGGTGGGTGTGATGTACGTGCTGGATGAGCCTTCCATCGGCCTGCATCAGCGCGATAACGAACGCCTGCTGGAAACCCTGATCCACCTGCGCAACCTGGGTAACACGGTGATTGTGGTTGAGCACGACGAAGATGCGATCCGCGCCGCCGATCACGTGATCGATATCGGCCCAGGTGCCGGTGTGCACGGCGGCCATGTGGTGGCAGAAGGCACCGTTGACGACATCATGGCCCAGCCAGAATCCCTGACCGGCCAGTTCCTCAGCGGCAAGCGCGAGATTGCTATCCCGGCAGAGCGCGTACCGGCGGATCCGACCAAGGTGCTGAAGCTAAGCGGTGCGCGCGGCAACAACCTGAAAGACGTGACGCTGACGCTGCCGGTCGGGCTGTTTACCTGCATCACCGGGGTTTCCGGCTCTGGTAAATCCACGCTGATCAACGATACCCTGTTCCCGATCGCCCAGCGCCAGCTGAATGGTGCCACCATTGCCGAACCGGCCCCTTACCGCGAAGTCACCGGGCTGGAGCATTTCGACAAGGTGATCGACATCGATCAGAGCCCGATTGGCCGCACGCCGCGTTCCAACCCTGCCACCTATACCGGCATCTTTACGCCGGTGCGTGAGCTGTTTGCAGGCGTGCCGGAATCGCGCACCCGTGGCTATACGCCAGGCCGTTTCAGCTTTAACGTCAAAGGCGGCCGCTGCGAAGCCTGCCAGGGCGATGGGGTGATCAAAGTTGAAATGCACTTCCTGCCGGATATCTACGTGCCTTGCGATCAATGCAGAGGCAAGCGCTACAACCGCGAAACGCTGGAAGTAAAGTACAAAGGCAAAAGCATTCACGAAGTGCTGGAAATGACCATTGAAGAAGCCCGTGATTTCTTCGATGCGGTGCCAGCGCTGGCACGCAAGCTGCAAACGTTGATGGATGTGGGGCTGTCTTACATTCGTCTCGGCCAGTCGGCCACCACCCTTTCCGGTGGGGAAGCGCAGCGCGTGAAGCTGGCGCGTGAACTGTCGAAACGTGGCACTGGCCAGACGCTGTATATCCTCGATGAGCCCACCACCGGCCTGCACTTTGCCGACATTCAGCAGTTGCTGGCGGTGCTGCATCAGTTACGCGATCAGGGCAACACCATCGTGGTGATTGAACACAACCTGGACGTGATTAAAACGGCGGATTGGATTGTCGATCTGGGGCCGGAAGGCGGCAGCGGCGGCGGTGAGATCCTGGTTTCCGGCACGCCAGAAACCGTGGCGAACTGCAAAGAATCGCACACCGCCCGCTTCCTTAAGCCCATGCTGAATAAAAAGTGATATGAAACCGCTCCTGCATCAAGCAGGAGCGGTTTTTACTCTCAGAGACCCAGCTCCTGGCGTTTCTTCTTCGATAATCCGGCCACCACCAGTTGATAGGAAATGTCGATCAACTGATAAAACTGTGAGTCCGGTAAAGCGCCGTCCAAATAAACACTGTTCCAATGCGCTTTATTCAAATAGTAACCGGGGATAATTTCCGCATGCTGCTCGCGCAACTGTTCCGCCAGCTCTATGCCACACTTTAATGAAATCACGGGCCGACCATAGGCTTCACCGATGAGCGCAAACATCTTGTCAGCAACTTTGACCCGATCGGCCTGCCAGTCACTCTGATAATCCTGTTCACTGCCCGGTTTAGTCAGGCAGTAATCCAGCAGTTGCTGTTGGTTCACGGTGATCTCCTCTGATAAAGCCTCAGTTCGCCGTCACTGCACGGCGGCAAATGCCTCAGCCACTTGGCGAACGTTATGGTGATTCAGCCCGGCTACGCACATGCGGCCGCTGTGGATCAGATAAACGCCGAACTCTTCACGCAGGCGATCGACCTGTTCCGCGCTGAAACCGGTATAGCTGAACATACCACGTTGCTCCAGCAGATAGTCAAAGTTACGCTGCGGCAACGCACTCTTCAGGGTTTCCACCAAAGCCTGACGCATCTCGAGAATACGGGTACGCATGGTTTCCACTTCCGCCAGCCACTGCGCTTTCAGCTGCGCATCGTTCAGCACCTTGGCCACCACTTGCGCACCAAAGTTCGGCGGGCTGGAATAGTTGCGGCGCACGGTGGCTTTCAGTTGGCCCAGCACGCGCTCGGCGGCTTCGCTGCTTTCACACACCACCGAAAGCCCGCCGACACGTTCGCCGTACAGCGAGAAGATCTTCGAGAACGAGTTGCTCACCAGGCATGGCAAGCCCGCCGCCGCAATGGCGCGAATGGCGTAAGCATCCTGATCGATACCCCCACCGAACCCCTGATAGGCGATATCCAGGAACGGGATCAAATCGCGCTCGGCGACCACTTTAACCACTTCATCCCACTGCGCCGCAGTGAGATCGGAGCCGGTCGGGTTATGGCAGCAAGGGTGCAACAGCGCGATGCTCTTGGCGGGCAGCTTTTTCAATGCACTCAGCATGGCATCAAATTTCACGCCGAGGCTCTCGCCGTCAAAATAGGGGTAGGTATTCACGGTGAAACCGGCACCGCTAAAGATGGCGACGTGGTTTTCCCAGGTCGGATCGCTGACCCATACCTGCGAATCGTGGAAATAGCGCTTCAGGAAATCGGCCCCCACTTTCAGCGCACCGGAACCGCCCACGGTCTGAATGGTAGCAATGCGCCCTTGCTGCAGCATCGGGTGTTCGGCACCGAACAGCAGGTGCTGGATCGCACTGCGGTAGGGTTGCAGGCCCTCCATCGGCAAATAGACCGATGCGCCGTGCTCAACGCTGTTCAACTGCGCCTCTGCGGCAGCCACCGCCTGCATCTGTGGTATGATGCCCTGCTCGTTATAATAAAGGCCGATACTCAGGTTCACCTTGTGCGTACGGGGGTCTTTCTTGAATTTTTCCATCAGCGACAGGATCGGGTCACCGGCATAGGCATCAACATTCTGGAACACGGGTTGGTTCTCCTGGTTTTAGGGGTCGAGTTACAATATATACTCTTCGTCTTGCAAACTGCAGTGCAGCGCTCAGAAGCCAGCGCTTTATTTCGCCAACGGCAGTAAGCCGTTCTCTTTGATGCGATTGAGCACCACCGCCGTTTTAATCCGCGCCACGCTTTTATGCCGCGACAGCGTCTGGCTGATGAAGTCACTGAGTGCTGGCAAATCTGCCACCGCCACTTTTAATAAATAATCGGCGTCACCGGTGGTTTTATACGCGTCTAGAATCGCGTCAACGTCTTCCAGCATCTGGTGAAAGCTGTCGATCTGCTCCTGAGTGTGGGTTAGCAGGCTCACCTCAATTAGGCCCACCAGCCCAAGCCCGACCGCCTCCGGGGCCAGCCGCGCGTGATACCCTCTGATCAGCTGTTCCTGCTCCAGGCTGATACGGCGGCGCGAACATTGGGAGGCCGAAAGCCCGACCAACTCGCTCAGTTCCTGGTTGGTCAAACGGCCATTGGCCTGTAACAGCGTCAGGATTTTCATATCAAAATCGTCAATGTTGTACATAACCACCTGTAAACTGTGTTAAGAAATGTTGACGTTACAGCCTATCAGTTTTTTTGGCGTTGAAACCATCGCCCCTGTCGGGTTGTGAGATACGCAGCAGCAAAACTGACATCTTCGCTCATCAGTGGCATAAAGAACGGGTAAATTACGCAAATCAACCACAACTAACGGCTAAATAGCGCATAAAACCATTAATATAAGGATGTTTATGAAGAGAATTTTCCCCTTCGCTTTGCTGGTTGCCACCGGCTGCGCCAGCGCTCAATCGCACCTGGACAAAGTTCTACAGCAAAAAACGCTCGACGTTTGCACTACCGGTGACTACAAGCCTTATACCTTCCTGAAAGAAGATGGCAGCTACGAAGGTATCGATATCGCCATGGCGGAGTCGCTGGCCAAAAGCCTGGACGCCAAAGTGAAGTGGGTGAAAACCAGTTGGAAAACCCTGATGCCTGACTTTGTTGCGGGGAAATGTGACATCGCCATGGGCGGCATCTCGGTGACGTTACCGCGCCAAAGGCAGGTGTTTTTTGCCGAACGCCTGGATACCGACGGCAAAATCCCCTTGGTACGCTGTACCGACGTGAAGAAATATCGCACCGTAGAGCAGATCAACAAGGCGTCGGTACGGGTGATCGAACCCGCTGGCGGCACCAACGAAGCTTTCGTTCGTGCCTATCTGCCGAAAGCCAACCTGACGCTGTCACACGATAATATGGGGATTTTCCAGCAGTTGGTGGACCGCAAAGCCGACGTGATGATAACCGATGCCTCTGAAGCGCTGTATCAGCAGAAACGCTACCCGAAACTCTGTGCCGTAAACCCGGACAAACCGATGCAGTACGGCGAGAAAGCTTACATGCTGCCGCGTGATGATATGAGCTGGAAACTGTATGTGGATCAGTGGCTGCACTTGAGCAAAGCCACCGGCGAATATCAGAAGATTATCGATCAGTGGCTGGCGGTGAAGAAGTAAGCTGAGGAATGCCCCCTCACCCTAACCCTCTCCCACAGGGAGAGCAGCTGTGTTTAAAGTCAATGGGTGATGATTAATTTGTCACCCATTGCCTATTATCTCGCAGCATCGCGTTTAATATCGTTAACAGCTTT
>NZ_JBBCVB010000055.1:0-8393 GCF_037199905.1 Serratia sp. MMO-28 | reverse complement strand
GCACGGCTGGGACGGAAGTCGCTGTCGTTCTCAAAATCGGTGGAGCTGCATGATAAAGTCATCGGGCATTATCTGAACATAAAACACTATCAATAAGTTGGAGTCATTACCGTTTTTTGTAAGCGCTGCGTCAAGAAAGCTATTGAAGTTGATCGCAACACTATCAATCGTGCTGTTTCTTGTCGAGTGGTTTATGGGCCGTTTGGGAGCGCCAGAGTTTTATAACCTGTTGTTCCTAATGGGATTGCTGTTGGTTATCAATGTGATTTCAACAAGCTGTATCAAATGGATAAGAGGGAACGTATGAGTAAGCTAAGAACCGTTGCAAAAATATTATTGATGTACTGCATCTTCAGTAGCGCCAGCGCCTTTGCGGAGGGAAATACTAAGGGTGATCCGTGTCTCGCGTTCACCTGTATGGCCGGAAAGTTACAAGGTAACGAGGCAACATCCGGGCCTGACTGTGTAATGGGCCGCCAGAGCTTTTTTGAGATACGAATTTACACCCCCTACTACAACCCCGGCGCGACAGCTGCGGCTCGTAAAGTATTTCTAAGCAGCTGCCCTATGACCACTATTTCAGAAAACAAAAACACACTGGAGCTGATTATTCAGCGATACGGACGTTCATTTCAGGAGTAACACATGAAGAAACTAATCCCAGCTATTATTGCCGCCGCCCTACTCTCCGGGTGCGCCACTCAGAACGACGCAGTAGCGCTCTCAAACCGAATCAGCGATCAGCAGAAGCAAATCAACGCGCTTTCCGTTCGTCTCCAGTCTGCCGAGCATCGCTTGAGTCAGCAGGAGTCAGCTTTTCGCTCAGAACAAACGCAGAACAGCAGCTACTGCTACCTGAACGGTGTTAAGTACTCTCAGGGATCGGTGTTCGCTGGCCGTATCTGTGATGGTAGTTCCGGCAGTGCCGCCTGGCGTCTTTACTCCCACCGCTAATAAGCAAGGCTTCCGGGCTTGCCCCGGAAGCGCTTCCTCCAGACATGGATATTGAGCTGCACAATCCATGTTTATCACAACAATCATATTGTTAAAGAGCATAAAAAAGTCGCCATGAAGGCGACTTAAACGAGCTGGAATCGTGCATATTTTATTTTTGTAAGTGCCCTGGTGCTGTATTCAGGGTGAATTTTTGCACTATATAGGCACTATCTGCAACCACTTTAATCTATCTGACAGCCACATACACTGCTTGCACCTGTAACTGTGTGGAAACGGATGTAATGGCCGAACCCTATTTAAAAAATCGCCGACGCTTCACCTCGTCCCTTGATAATCAGCTTGTTCCATTGTTTGACGCTTTAGCGGCCAAAACGCGGATACCTAAAAGCCGCCTGCTCGATGAAGCTATAGAGGATTTGCTGGTCAAACACGGCGTTCCTGGTAAACAGGTCGATAGCCAGAATTAACTTTTGCTCACCCGCGTAACCGTCCTTTCCGATACGCCAGCGAGTCTGGCCGTCTCGCTGATAGATTTCCCCTGATGCCGCAAAGAACGGATCAGGTCATGCTTATTCTGGTCGGGCATCCGGCCACGATAAACCCCCTTCTCTTTGGCTTTCCTTACGCCTTCCTGCTGGCGACGGCGGCGATCTGTATAGTCTTTTCGGGCGATGGCCGCGAGCATATCAAGCATCATGCTATTGATGGCCGTCAGCATACTCCGTGTAAATTCATCGCTACCGTGGGGCATTAACGCCGCGTAGCTGGTTGGCAGGTCCAGACTGATAATCGCCAGATTCTTTTCCTGCATCATTCGCTTCAGCTGCTGCCAGCCTTCATCATCCAGGCGTGAAAGGCGGTCTACCTGCTCAATCAGGATAAGATCGCCCTTCTCAGCATCATTTAGCAGGCGCATAAGCTCAGGGCGTTGCAGGGACGCGCCAGACGCATTCTCAACGTACCATCCGGCTACCCGGTGGTTATGCTCAAGTGCAAAGGCTTTAAGCCGCTGCTGGGCGCGTGACGCATCCTGATCGTGTGCAGAAGCCCGGAGGTATCCAAATATGTACATGACCGCCTCTTATGTCATTAGGGTTATGTCACTATAACCTATGTCATTAGAGTTATGCCATTAAGGCGCGAGGGGAAGGATTCAGAGGGTGACAGAAGGGTATACTCATAAGACATAGCTGATAGTTGCTATCTACCAGCTATGCGTGACAGTCACGATATAAAATTAGACATAGTTTTGGATCTTGAACTGACGGATAAATTCACGCGATTTGAAATACTTTCCACGCGGTAGCTTTTCACCAACCGAGCGTTTATCTGCCCATGCTTCAAATGCTGGACATGCGCCTTTTAAAACTGATGGTAGATAAATCCGTGTTGCAACATTTCTCATTACTGTACGCAGAGACAAAGTAGCATCCTCAGTATTAAAGCTATCATCAATACTGATAACTCTTTCTGACACGTCCTCGATTTTGATTTTTGAGGTATCGATGGTCATTCCGTCTTTGACCTTCCCCACAACACAAATATTTCTATTCTGCTGGCGTTCTGTCATAGCTTCCTCCTGTTGAAATTAACACTACCGTACAGTCAATAATGCACAAAGTAAATAATAGTCACCTTTTTTTTTACTGGTAATTACTAAATCACCGTGCTAGTGTTTTCTCAGCGTTACATTACTACGGAAAATGACAATGGCAGAGGACAGAAAACAGCTAACCAAACGGCAACAAAAAGCCATTGATACAGCGGCACTAATCCGGCAGGAACCGCCGCAGGGTGATGATATGGCGTTCACCCACTCTATTCTGTGCCAGGTCGGTTTGCCTCGCTCTAAAGTGGAAGGCCGCGAGTTTATGCGCCGCTCTGGTGATGCCTGGCTTGTGGTGCAGGCCGGATGGCTTGATGAAGGTAATGGTCCGGTAGAGCAGCCTCTACCCTATGGGGCTATGCCGCGACTCACGTTCGCCTGGATTTCATCGTATGCACTGCGCAACAAAACGCGGGAAATCGCCATCGGCCACAGTGCCAGCGAATTTCTTCGCCTTATGGGAATGGAACTTCAGGGGGCAAGGCACAGAACCTTGCGTATACAGATGCAGGCGCTGGCAGCATGTCGCTTACAGCTGGGCTTCAAAGGCCGTACCTATAACGGCCAGCCCGTTGAACAGTTTGATGCCTGGCTCAAAGATGGAGACACAAAGCAGCTCACGTTATGGCCGGGGACACTCACTCTGTCAGAGGGCTATTATAACGGCCTGATTGAGAGCGCCGTTCCGCTCGACAACAGGGCGTTGCATGTGCTGAAAGGCTCCGCTCTGGCACTCGATATATACGCATGGCTTGCTCACCGTCTCCACCGCATCGAGGGCCGCCCGGTCATGCTGTACTGGATGAAGCTGCGGGAGCAGTTCGCCCAGGAGTACAGCGGGAAGAATGCCGACAAGGATTTTAAACGGGCATTCATGCCAGCGCTGAAACAGGTGCTTTCAGTGTATCCGGCGGCAAAGGTTGATCAGGTCAAAGGTGGCCTGCTGCTGTACAGTTCTCCTCCCCCTATACCGTACAAATCGTGAAGAAAAGGCCCATTCCGGGCCTTTTTCTTTTGTGGATAACCCTGTTCATTCAGCAAGTTATCCAAGATAAATCCCCCCCCCTAAACCGAGATATATTACCCCCCCCTAGCAAGATAAATTGCCCCCCTAACCGAGATAAATCCCCCCCCCTAAACCAAGATAAATTACCCCCCCCCTAAACCTGTAAGGTGATCCTGTATGTTTTTCCTTTAATTTCTACCTGTACATATATCCTGTAATTAACAAAGCCTATCTGTGAGTAAGGCGCGTCCGGTGTATGACTTAGCAACAGTGGAAATTACGCTTCCTCGACCTGACAGACTCGCCGCGCTGCGGCTCCCTAATCAGGTCTTGCGGCGAGCGTTGCGGACTCTCTTTTAAAAGCGATAACTTTCGCTATAATCCAGAGCTATCAGCATTTCCTTCGCTGATTCACCCGGAGGCCAGTTGCTGCCGCGACGGCCTCCCCCTCTCCTTCTCATTAGTTCAATAGAGTAAAATCATTATTTACTAACATTGACCGTTAGCTGTGGCCGCTATATCATGGGCTTAATCGTTATCAATCAGGAATGACTATGGCCCGCAAACAGACTCGCAGCATGACGCAGGAAGAATGGGATCGCCTCTTACCCGCAATGCAGACGTTTACCCACTTATCGACCGAAATCGGCCATTCTGTTTTGGTTAAAGGGGAAAGCAATAAAGATGTGGCCGAACGTGTTGGACGGACCAAGCAGAACGTGGGTTCCACGGTCAAACGTATTTGGGATCTGTACCAGTCTGTAGCCGTCGATTTTGAGGGCGAGAAGCTACGCAAAGTTGACGTTTGGCTACCCGAAAAGATGGCCCTGAAGGTGCTGAAGGAAGCCGAAAAATACGCCATCAACCAGAACAAAACTGAATAGCCCTAATAAGAAACAATAGTAAATATTTACTTTACTTAGATTGACTGCAACCCTTCAAATTGCGATAATTATTTCTCCGGGAAGCCCACAGCTTCCCATTATCAGGAGGATAAATTATGGCTTCACGCGGTGTTAACAAAGTAATTCTCGTTGGCAATTTAGGCCAGGACCCCGAAATGCGCTATATGCCTAATGGCGGTGCGGTCGCTAACCTGCGCCTTGCCACATCTGAATCATGGCGAGATAAAGCCACTGGTGAGCAGAAAGAAGTCACGGAATGGCATACGGTGGTTATCTTTGGCAAGCTGGCCGAGATTGCAGGCGAATACCTCCGCAAAGGTTCGCAGGTGTACATTGAAGGCCAGCTGCGTACCCGCAAATGGCAGGATAAGGACCAGCAAGATCGCTACTCAACGGAAGTTGTGGTTAGCATGAACGGCGTTATGCAGATGCTGGGCGGTCGCCAGGGTGGCGGCGCTCCCGCTGGTCAGGGTGGACAGCAACAGTTTAGCGGAGGTGGTGCGCCAGCTGCTGCACCGGGAACGCAAGGGCAGCAACCACAACAGGGCGCGATGCCGGACTTTGAAGATGATATTCCATTCGCCCCGGTTACACTCCCCTTCCCTAACCATGCGATCCATGCGCTGTAATGAAAATAAAGCCCCGTCAGGGGCTTTTCTTATGAGGGCTGAAGTTCGGCCTTCTCGCAATGCTCCCCGCCGCAGAACACGACCAGCCCCGGCTTACCCCACAGATTCACATGACACACAGGGCAGGTGTATTTTGCGCGGTTGGACTTGTTTACCGGGGTTTCTGGCGGCGGCGAAACAAACTTCATTGCCTCGATGATTTCATTATCCAGTTCGCCAGGTTCGTCGGTGTAGTCGTCGTCCGGCGGGTATTCCCTATCATCATTTTCATCATCGATGTAACCTTTTCCGCTGGGTGACTGCGGCGCTCCCGGTTTCGGCTGGAACGGAGGAAAGCGGTCCATCCAGGACAGCTGAAAATTGCGCGTTAACAGTTCATCACACGCCCGGTCAAAAGCGCCGCCGGTGATGATGTAGTGCGCCATACTTTGCCCAACTTTCCGTCCCCCTGGTTGCCCTGTATCTGAAGGCATTAGCCCAATGCGTTCCATCATCGCGGACCATTCTTTATTGTGATAGCCACGTCTCCCGGCCTTGCCAAAATGATACTGCCACTGGTGAACCATTTCATGCACCAGAGATGATAACGTTGCCTTGATTGTTCGGATGGAAAAAAACACTGGATTCATCGCTATTTCATCGACCATTTGCCCGCTCTCGCGGCCAACAAAACGCTGAAACGAGCAATAGCCGTAAGTACGCTTTTCGCGTTGCAGGGTGATCAGGCATGGCGGCAGCTCGTTATTAAAAAGCCGTTCATCAAAAAAATCGTAGGCGTGCTGGAGTTCTTCGTAGGTTTCGGGTGTTGGCAATGTCATGTGGCCTTCCTTCTGTATTGCGCAATACAGAAAATATACTTCCGGCAGAGAGTAAAGTCTAACAAAATTTGTATTTACTAATATTGACTTTGTGGGTGAAAAGAGCGATACTAATTTCATCGGGAGGCAATACCGCCCCCGTTAACACAGCCCAAAGCGGCAACCCCGGAGTAAACATTATGGCTAATACCGTCACCGCAAAAATCTATGGCCCCGCTCAGAAAATGCGTTTCCTTCCTTACGCGTTCGCAGAATTTTATCTTCAGGCAGAGAACTACGTTTGCAGCTTTATGAAAAAATACGCAGTTGGCTATGATGGCGGCTGCTGGGAGTACATCACCTATGAAAATGGCGCGTGTGCGTTCATCGCGCCGGATGGCTACCAGCTTACGCTCCCTAACTATTTTGATGAACCTGTTAGCGCGAAAGAAGCCGGGATTATCGTTGCGCTGTATGCCTACAGCCATTTTTGCTGCGTGGCGTTTGAGCGTGGCTGGCAGCGCGTGAATGAGACGATGGCCGAACGCTATCACACGCTGCGGGACTTTACCGAAACGCTCCCGCCGGAGTCACAGAGCCGTATTTTTCGGGCAATAGATTAACCAGGAGCGGCGGGCATTTGCCCGCCTTACTCGTTCAGGAAGAAATGCTGATGGTTGCGACAGATGAAGTCTGGTTTCGGTATCTCGACTATTCGGGCCAAACAAAGGCGGTCCGGGTGGCATCCGTGCGGTTCTGGCCGGACATTCAGGAAACGATATTCCCCCCTCTCCAGGTGCCGGAAGGCAAGCGCCGCGTTGTACGCTGCCGCTGCGGGATTAATGACTGGAATGAGGATGGCCGCTGGCTGGGTGAATACTGCTGCGCCAGCTGCGGGCAATACATACAGGTATTTGAGAAAAAGGACTGACATATGGCTTTCGACTTCAAAAAAGAGGATGCGGCCAAGTATGGCCGCGAGGTTTACCGGGCGTTTCGTAGTAAGGGCAATCACCGCTGGGATACGTGCGTTTTCGTGAATGAATCCGGGGCTTACTCTGCCGTTTTCCGGCACTCGTTCCGCAAAAAGGTTATCGAGGATGGCAAAGAGATCCGGCGCAACGTCATTGATGATGAAATCGTGGTGGCCGCGCCGGATGCGGGCAGCTTTACCAGGGCAAAATTCCCACAACTGGCCGACGCGAAAGAGCTGAAGCAATCAGGCTTTTTCGCCCGCTTACGGTTTGTTGCTGAAGCATCTGCTTATCGTGAAGCATGGCCGGGGCATGATGGCGGCGTGGTGCTGATATGGGAAGGGAAAGCCTATGGCTGGAAAAATTGCCTGCGCGATGCGCACCATGAACGGCCTGGCGCGATAGCGATCGACACTAACGGACACGTCTTTATCGCGGAAGGTGGAAATGAGTATGATGGTGCGAAATGTTGGGTAGCTATGACTGGCGATATTACCGAAGGAGATAATGGTGATAAAAGTTAATGGGGTAGCGTTGCTGGCGATTCTGTTTATTTCGGCCACTGCGATGGCGGGGATTAAAAGCCCTATAAAGGTGGTAAGCCTGATTGATTTTAGAGGGGATAATCAAGAGCTGATGGTTCGTGATACTGAAAGCCAATGTGATTACCATGTGGCTGTCACAAAGAGCGAAAAAAACATTGAATGGCTCGGTGTTACACTGCCCCAGTCTCGCTGGGAGTTTGTAGTAGACAGAAGAAAATGTGGTGACATCATTGAGCGAGTAAATATGCAGATTGTCCCTGACACGAAGATTAAGACACTGCCTATAGAGGCTGGTTCTGTTTATTATATCTATCCAGATTGGGACGCCTTTTCACAGAAGTGAAATACTCAAAGTCTGGTAGTGGTTGAAATAGAATGAGAAGGACGACATATGGAACAGCCAACAGATATGTTTAGTATGTACCTGAAATTTATCCCCGTAATTCTGGCTGTGATTTTCTGGATATACTGCTTGAGTAGTAAATATTCATTGAGCAGGATGGAAACGATGCGGCAGCTGAAGCGGTGGTATGATTTACCTCGCGCCTCTGCAACAGAAAACAAGGAAGAAACGCTAAATAATATGATAGCGGCAGAACAGAAAAGAGCAGCATTATCCTTTAGAACTGCAATTGTATTTACCGCAATTGCTATATTCTGGTTGGTTTATATTTAAGGCGGCAATGGATATGAAGATTAAAGTGGAAGTTAACGGTCTGGTGTATGACAGCAGCAATCCAAAGTGTAAGTGCATCCTGTCTAACAGCCAGCGTAAATTGTATGCCTTCCTCCTGGTTCTCGATGGCGATATGACGAGGCGCTATTGGGGCGAGTACGATCACGATGCCCCGGAGGACTCGATAGGTAATGACTCCAACTTATTGATAGTGTTTTATGTTCAGATAATGCCCGATGACTTTATCATGCAGCTCCACCGATTTTGAGAACGACAGCGACTTCCGTCCCAGCCGTGC
>NZ_JBBCVB010000054.1:0-10024 GCF_037199905.1 Serratia sp. MMO-28 | reverse complement strand
AGAGCAGCCAGAGCAGCCAGAGCAGCCAGAGCAGCCAGAGCAGCCAGAGCAGCCAGAGCAGCCAGAGCAGCCAGAGCAGCCAGAGCAGCCAGAGCAGCCAGAGCAGCCAGAAGCCGCAAAGGCCGACAAGAAACCAAAAAAATAAGGTGATCTCATGCTGGATAGCGATCTGGTCAAGCAGCATTGCAGCATCGATCTTGATTTCGATGATGATGACAAGCTGCTTGAAACCTATGTCGGTGCGGCTGCGCGGTATGTGGAAACGTGGACTCGCAGAAAGCTTTATGAATCAGAGCAAAGTGCGGGGTATGAAGATGATGAGGATGCCTTGCTGTTGGGTGAGGATGTAAAGGCAGCCATGCTTTTACTGGTCGGTCATTGGTATGCAAACCGAGAAGCCGTGAATATCGGTAACATCACATCATCCATTCCTTTTGCTGTTGAATCACTTTTGCAGCCGTATCGAATCTACGGACTATAAGGGGGCGCTATGCAGGCTGGAAGGTTTAGGCACAAGGTCGTTATTCAAAACTTTGTCACCACGCAGTTACCGTCTGGGCAAGAGCTTGAAGACTGGGAGGACGGTAAATCCACCCGAGCGGAGATTAAAGCGATCAGCGGCCGTGAACTGGTAGCATCTGGGGCAGAGAAAGCCGAGGCCACTATCCGCGTCTGGATGCGCTATCGCACCGATGTTACAGCGTCTTCCCGGCTCCTGTGTCTTAACGGCCCATTCCGTGGGGTAGTGCTGGAAATTACCGGCCCGCCCATTCCTAATGCTGAGGGTACTCAGTTGGAAATTCTCTGTAAAACCGGAGTGAAACCATGATCAACACCAAGCTGGATTTTTCCGGGCTTCTCGATATTTCCAAGGATCTGGAGGTATTGAGCAAGGCCGAAAGCCGCAATGTACTGCGGCAGGCAACGCGGGCAGCGGCCACAGTATTTCGCGACGAGGCCCGGGAGCTTGCGCCGGAGGATACAGGCAAACTGAAGCGCAACATTGTTGTGATTAACCAGCGCGCCAATGATGGCGGCGCGATCGCCGGTGTCCATGTTCGCAGCGTGGGTAAAGCCAGTAACCGTAACAACGCTTTCTACTGGCGCTTCAAAGAGCTGGGTACATCGAAAATGCCAGCAGTCCCATTCATCCGCCCGGCATTTGATGCCAAGCAGGATGATGCAGCGGCGGCGGCGTTCGCGAAAGCCAACGAAGCGATCGACAAGGTGCTATCAAAATGACCGAGGCCGATCTCAACCCACTGTTAAAACCGCTGGTCGGCGGGCAGGCATATCCTTACGTGGTCAAGCTGACACCGGAGGGAATGCCAGCGGTAAAACCACCGTGGATCGTCTACACGGTGCCCGATGAAAACCGTGCTGATGTGTTTTGCGGTACTGCAGAAACCGCTTACCTGGCACAGATCGACGTGTACGCCAGCAGCATTGACCAGGCCAAAGAACTCCGAGCCAAAGCCGAGCAGGCGATCGCTGTTCTGTCTCCGGCAGAAATCCACCTGTTCAGCGGCCATGAACCCGATACCGGCCTTTTCCGCGCCTCGCTTGAATTCAAAGTGTGGCAATAACCTTTAACCCATCTTGATCCTAACCCGCCGCGTGCGGGTTTTTTAATGTCTGGAGAAAACTCATGACAGCTAAGTTCGAAAAAACACAAGGCACGGTGGTGAGCATTTCTGCTACCGAAGCCAGCGAGGCTAACCCGGCAAGCATTACCTGGCTCTCCACATCGTGCTCAGCTAAAGAGCTCAGCTATACGGGCGGCCAGAAGGACGATATCGAAGTGACCACCCTGTGCTCCACCGAAAAGGAGATGACCAACGGGCTTTCTGCACCGGCTGAAATGACCATCAACAAAAACTGGAGCGCCTACGATGATGCTCAAGATTCGTTGATGGCAGCTTACGAAACGGACACCCGCCGCGCCGTTCGTGTGATTTTCCCGTCTGGTAATGGGTTCGCTTATCTTGCAGAGGTACGCCAGAACAGTTGGAACGTTGCTACATCTGGCGTGGTAGCCGCCTCTTTCACGCTGCGCATCATCGGCAAACCAATCAGAATTTTTGCAGTGACTATCCCGGTAACCGGCGTGTTGCTGGATAAAGTAACGGCAGCATTGAAGTTGGGCGAAAGCCTTACCCTGACACCGACGATCGCCCCAGCAACGGCAACAAACAAGGCTGTTACATGGACATCCTCAACCCCGGCAAACGTTATGGTCACCGCAGCGGGCGTTATCACGGGCCTTGCGGTAGGCACCTCAACGATCACCGTTAAGACCACTGATGGCGCAAAAACCGCTACGTGTGTCGTGACTGTCACAGCCTAATAGGAGCATCGCCCCATGGCAGGAAAAAAACTGAATCTTAAGGCGTTGGCATCCGCGCCGCTTGCAGGCTTCCGCATCAAGTCGATTACGGTTGATGAGTGGGAGGGGGCGGTCGTGATTTTGCGCGAGCCCTCGCAGGAAAGCTGGGGGCGCTGGCGTGAAATACTGACGCCACCGGAACCGGAGGAAGGCAAGGAACCCCTGAAGCTGTCGATCACTGAAGAGACACAACGCAGCATCCGTGCCGATGCGGCAATCTTTATTGATGTTCTGCTTGATGAAGATCACCAGCCTGTTTTCAAACCTGGCGATCTGGATCAGGTAGTGACGTTCTACGGCCCGGTGCACGCGCGACTGCTCAAACAGGCGATCGCACTGAGCACCACACAGGAAGATGCTGAAAAAAAGTCAGAGAGCCAGAAACCCAGTTCATGATGAAGCTGGCGCTTCGCCTGGGTAAAACCCTGGGCGAGTTGCGCCAGACCATGAGCGTCAGTGAGCTTCGCCTCTGGATGGAATTCAACAAGATCAGCCCGATCGGTGATGAGCGTAATGATTATCACGCCGCGCAGATCTCGGCTGCCGTGTTCAATTCTCAGCGCACCAAAGACCCGATAACCATTCCCGATATGTTGCTGCGCTGGAGTGGGCCGGAGGAAGAAGAGGCAGAGGACACCTCTGAACTTGAGAGCTTCCTGGGGGCTCTGGCTGATTAACTGCCCGCCGCGTGCGGGTTTTTTTATAGGTGAATTATGGCTTCGCTGCGTGAGCTGATCATTAAAATATCAGCTAACTCAAGTTCTTATCAGGCTGAGATAGCCCGCGCCTCACGCATGGGGGGCGAGTATTACAAGACGATGGAGCAGGGCAACCGCAAGGCCGAGGCTGCGACTCGTCAAAGCCAGCGCGCACTGGCCGATCTCAACGGCCAACTGACCTCTGTCAAAACCGCCGCCGCCAGCATGGCCGGTGTATTTGTCAGCCTGTTTGCCGTTGGCAATATTATTAATGCCGCTGATCAGTGGGGCCAATACCAATCCCGTATCAAGATGGCTACCGGCTCGGTGGAGGAATTTCGTTCTGTTCAGGCGCGGCTGCTGGAGATCAGCGATCGTACCTATAAAAATATCGATGAGCAGGCCGAGCTGTATATTCGCAGCTCAACCGCAATGAGGGAGTTGGGCTACAGCACTAAGGGTACCATCGACTTTATCGACTCCATTTCCAGTTCGCTGACGATCAACGCCGCCAGCGCCGAGAAGGGTAAGAGTGCGATCGATGCGCTGTCTAAATCCATGGTGACCGGCAAAGTTTCTGGTGATGAATGGAACACGGTCATGGAGGTAATGCCGACCGTGATCGGCGATATTGCCCGCTATCTCGGCACCACGGAAACCGCGGTAAAAAGCATGGCCGCCAACGGCAAACTGTCGATGGATACGTTCGCCAAAGCGACGATCGCCGCACAGCAGCGTAACGCCGAATTGGCCGAGGCCATGCCGACTACTGTCGGCGACGCCATCACCAAGCTGAACAACCACTTCAAAACCTACATCACCGATGTGAACGCATCCAGCGGGGCCACACAGGCGCTGTCTGGCACGATCGGCTATCTGGCTGAACATATTGATGAGGTGGTAACCGCAGCCGGTATCCTCGGTGGTATCGGGCTGGCCAGAACGATCGGTGGATGGGCGAGCAGTACCGCGCTGGCCGCGAAAGAATTTGCGAATAAGGCCAGTAGTCAGCTAGCCCTTGCTGCTGCACAGCGTGAGGGACTGAGTGTCACCCTATCCCAAATCGGCGCAGAGCGTGCTGGTGCAGTTGCCGCCCAGCAATCCCTGGTTGCTCAGCTAAAGCTTGCGCAGACGGAGCAGGCCCGCACCGTTATCCGAAAACAACTTGCTGTTAACTCCGCCGAAGTTGCCCGCCTGACCCGCGCAGAAGCGGCAGCTACAGCAGAGCTGAATGCAGTTCAGGGGCGGCTTACTGCCTCAAGCGGGCTACTGAAAGGTGCGCTGGGGTTGCTGGGTGGACCTGCTGGCATCGCTATGATGGCTGGCGCAGCGGTCTTCTACTACTACCAAAAAACCCAGCAGGCCCGCGAGGAAAGTCTAGCCTTTGCTGATTCCTTGGGCGCAGTAGTAGACAAGATGAACAGCATGAATCAGGCCCAACTGAAGGGCGCGCTGGCTGATACTGCTGATTCAATTATCGCTCAGAAAGATAAGATACGTGATCTGGAGAGCGAGCAAGCTGCTGCCCAGGCTGAGCTGAAAAAATATACCGACCTGGTTAATCAGTTTGGTGTCAGTCAGGATCGGGGGAATGGCTATGTAATTAAGGCGGCAGAGGCCCAGAATGCACTAAATAAAGCAACTCGCGATTTAAGCAACGCGAAAGATAAGCTCGTAGACACTACAAGTAAGCAGGCTCAACTGCAGGGCGAACTGAACAAGGTAACTTCAGAGTCTGATGCATCATTTGCCAATCTGAAAAAGGGATTGATCGATACCTATAATCTTTCTGGTGCGGCCGCAACTGCTTTGGCAACAACACTGCAAACGTTAAAAGAGCTTAACGAAGAACAGGGGAAATCTAGCGGTACCGGTAAGCCTATTATAGATACCTCTAAATATGACCAGTACGTTAAAGGTCAACAGGAAAGCCTTGCGTTATTAAAGGCTGAAGGAGTTGAGCGGGCAAAACTAAAATCTGTACAGGGTGCTATATCCAGCGGCGCGCTGCTGACTGATAAGTCCGGCAATGTTATTGCTGAGATGGCGGCCCAGAAAAAACAGATAGAAGAGAATGCAGCAGCCGAATACACCCTTCAGAAGGCGGAGCAGGATCGCAATAAAATAACCAGCGCCGGAACAAATGTTGCCAAGGAATACGAGCAGAAACTCGCCAATCTTAACAAAGAAATTCAGGTTGAGGCTATTCGCCTGAAAGACGGTGACGCAGCGGCGGCATTGTTCTCTGCGTCTCTGGAGGCAGGAACTAAGTGGACGGACGCTCAACGAGCAGGGCTTGAGCAGCTTAACAAGACGCTGGCCGAGGCCAAGCAGCGCTGGGAAGATCATAACGCAGCGATCGCCAACGACCCCTACCGCGCCGCTACCGAAACCCAGAAGAAGGCGAGCGAGCAGCTACAGCGCCAGATTGCTGACGGCGAGATCAAGAGCGCGCAGGATATCGCCCGCCGCAAGCAGGATATCAACACGGCTTATCTGCAAGCGAAAGCTGAGGCAGATCAGCGTTACGCTGTCTCTGGCACCGCCGAACTGGCCGGTAATGTCGATCCCATCCAAAACCTTGAGAACCAACTGGCGAAACGGCATGCGCTGATCGAGAGCTACGCCGCCGCTGGCGTGGTATCGCAGGAGCGCGCCAACCAGCTTCTTGCTGCATCCGATCGCGAGTCGATGGAACAGCGCTATCAGGCATCGCTGCAACTGTTTGCCAGTCAGGGGGACATGCAGAAGATGAGTGTTGATCTGTTCCAGGCAACAACGGAACGGGCAAAGAACATGCTCACCGGCTTGCTGACGGGCACGCAGGACTGGAAGGAATCCATGTCCAATCTGTTCTCATCGCTCACCCAGTCGATTATCAGCAACCTGATCGATATGGCTGCGCAGGCGCTGATAACCAGCACAGTTATGCAGACTATCACCGGGGTTGCTGGTGGATTAATGGGCGGGATTGGCGGTGCCGCCTCTGGCGCGGCCGGTGCAGCAGCAGGAGCAGCAGGTTCATCAGGTATTGGCGCAATGGGGATGAGCACCAGCTTTGCCGCATATGACTTGGGAGGCTTTACTGGGCTGGGCGGTAAATATGAACCTGCTGGGGTTGTTCATAAGGGCGAGTTTGTTTTTACCAAGGAGGCCACCGAGCGGATCGGCGTAGATAATCTCTACGGCATGATGCGTGGCTACGCAACCGGTGGGCTGGTTTCTGATGGGGTGCCGTCTGTCAGCGCTGCATATGCACCACCAACAACCGCAAGCGTGGCGCCGCAGATTAACGTTTATATCGATAGCGCCGATCTGTCAGTGCAAAACACTCCGCAGGGCAGGGAACAGTTATCCGGTCAGGTGCTCGGCAGCATGATGCAGGCCCTATCAAACGTAACTAGTTGGCTCAGATCTGCTATGCCTGATAGCGGGTTAAGTGCGGGGTCAGCAGTCTGGGATGTCGCGACAGCCTATGCTGCACCGACCAGCGCCGTCGATCGCTCTCTGGATATCAAACCCACCACTGCAAGCCTGCCCCCGGCAATGCGTGAGAACGCCAGTACTGCCGCACCGGTCTTTAACATCACTATCAACAGCGATGGGCAGAGCACAGTGTCTACTCCGCCAGGTATGGAGCAGTTTGGTAACGAACTCGCGCAGTTTGTTGATCAGCGGTTTAAGGCTTTGCTGCAGAAAGAAACGGGACAAGGGCGGATGTTAAGCACAGCAATAAAGGGGCGTAGAGAATGACGCTGGAAACATTCAATTACTGCGCCCGCGTTAACCCTGTGGGCGATCACACCTTTCGCGTTCGCGAGGTGCAGTTCGGTGACGGGTACAAACAACGTGTTGGTGACGGACTTAATAATGAGTCTCAAAGCTGGCAGTTAACATTTACCAACAACGAGCAGATCACTGTCGAGATCAGGGATTTTTTCAAGCGGCACGCAGGGTATAAGGCTTTTAAGTGGACTAGTCCCAACCTTGAACTGGGGCTGTACACCTGCAAAACGTACCAGATCACCGCATTAGGGAAAAATTCACGCGGTAAATTTATGTTCCAGCTCGCGGCCACGTTCGAAACCGCATTCCATCCATAATAGGTAAAACCATGTCTATCAAAACCGATCACCAGGTATTACAACCTGGGAGTAAAGTGCGCCTGTTCGAAGTGGACGGAAGTCAGTTCGGCGGGCCAGAACTGTATTTTCACAGTCACGCTATACCGCACACCCCGGAGGAATTGGAGAAAGCCGGTGATGATCCGGCAAAGCTGCCCGCTAAATCGATCTGGTGGGGCGGGCGGGAGTACAAGCCCTGGCCTGTACAGATCGAAGGGCTGGAGGTGACCAGCGACGGCACCGCACCGAGCCCGACACTATCAGTCGGTAACATCGATGGAACCGTGGCCGCTATGTGCCTGGCATACCAGAACTTGGCACTGTTTAAGGTCACCATCCGCGACACTTACGCGCACTATCTCGATGCTCGTAATTTCCCCGAGGGTAATCCAAGCGCCGATCCAACGCAGGAAAAAATCGACGTCTGGTATATCGATCGCAAGCTGACCGGCACAAACACGGTGATCCAGTTTGCTCTTTCATCACCGGCAGACCTGCAGGGCATTATGATCCCAACGCGGCAGATTCATAGCCTTTGCACCTGGTGTATACGTGGGCAGTATCGCGGGGCATCGTGTGGCTACACCGGTACCAGGTATTTCGATATCGACGGCAACCCGGCTGATGACCCGTCAAAAGATGTTTGTTCAGGCCTGGTGTCCACCGGCTGCGAGCCCCGGTTCGGCAAAGGCAACCCATTGCCACACGGCGGATTCGTTGGCTCATCACTGCTGAAGAGGTAACCATGCGCAAACACATCATGACCGCCGCACTGGCGCATGCCGCCGAGTCTTATCCGGCAGAATGTTGTGCTTTGGTAGTGCAAGTCGGCAAACGCCAGCAGTACCACCGCTGTCGCAATACCGCGCCAGCGCCGACTGAGCAATTCACCCTGCACCCAGAGGACTACGCCGCAGCCGAGGACATAGGCACAATCGTTGCGATCGTTCACAGCCACCCGGACGCGACTACACAGCCGAGCCAGCTTGATCTTGCTCAGTGTGACGCGTCACAGCTTCCGTGGGTAATCATCAGTTGGCCAGAAGGCGATATCAGGACGATCACCCCAAGTGAGGGCATCAAGCCTTTGCTTGGCCGCCCATTCGTCCATGGCTTTTGGGACTGCTACGCCATCGTGCGGGACTGGTACCGGCTCGAGCGGGGCGTAACGCTGCCGAACTTCGAGCGATCAGATGGGTGGTGGAACCGGGGCGAAAACCTCTACATGCAGCACTATGCTGAAGCTGGTTTTGTGCCAGCGGCCGGTGATCTGCAGATCGGTGACGTAATCATTATGCAGATACGAGCGGAGGAACCAAACCACGCCGGGGTTTATGTCGGTGATGGGGTGATGATCCACCACATGTACGGTCAGCTCAGCCAGCGCGTGCCATACGGTGGATATTGGCAGGATCGGACGATTATCATTCTGCGTTTTAATGCCAGTTAACTGATAGTGATCTTATCATCAAGCAGTGATAATCTATTCCGGTTTATAGCTAAACAAGGAAGAATTGAAAGTGAGAAATATTTTCTTAGTGTTTTTGCTGTCTGTGTTTTTATCTGGGTGTACGGTAAACTTACCGTTTAACAACAGGTTGGCCTTTTCATCGGTAAAGGAAATGTCTTCCGTTCAGAATGGTAATGAGAAAAAAAATCTAAAGATAATATGGAATCCTTCGGATTTCCCTTCCCGAATAGATATAAAGGGAGCTGATGGTTTTGTTGGTGGGGGCTCAAGAACTCGCATTCCAACAGGCGTTGCTTTATCTGCTAGGATAGAGGAAGCGGTCTCAACATTTGCCAATATAACTACAGATGGAAAACCACTAACAATAACCGTTATCGAGGCAAGATCAGGATTTGAATATTCAGCTGGAATATTTAACGTTACCCCAGGAATAGATGTGGGGAATGTTTATTTAAAGGCTAAGTTTGAATTCAATGGTGTTGAGTGGGAGAGAGAGTTTAAGTCTGAGAGGAAAGATCCAACTATAGGTGGAACTAGCCAGACTAGTATTCTTGAATCTGCATGGGATGATGTTGCTGTGCAAGTTGCTAAAGATATAGCAAGCAGAATTAAATAATTTAAATCGTAATTAACCAAAAGCCCGCCATTGCGCGGGTTTTTTATTGGAGAAAATATGGATAACTCATCACAAAAATATCGAATTATCAGACTCTACGGCGTCCTCGGTGCAACATTTGGCCGGGTTCATAAGCTGGTGGTGTCTACTCCACAAGAAGCTATTAAGGCACTATCTGTCACTATCCCAGGCTTTGAGCGGTTCCTACAAACTGCAAAGGATCGTGGCTTGACCTTTGCTGTTTTCAACGGGAAACACAATATTGGTCGTGATGAGTTGGAATTCTCCGGCACTGATGATATCAGGATCGCCCCGATTATTATCGGCAGTAAAAACGGCGGGGTATTCCAAACGATTCTTGGGGCTGTGCTGGTGGCTGTAGGTGCGGTAATGACATACATGTCAGGCGGGACAGCAACCCCATTCACAATGGGGCTAATGATGTCCGGTGCATCAATGATGCTTGGCGGAGTCATCCAAATGCTTTCGCCGATGCAAGGTGGCTTGGCAATGCGAGAGAGCCCGGATAACAAACCCTCGTATGCCTTTGGCGGCCCTGTGAATACGATCGCCCAGGGCAACCCAGTGCCGATTCTTTACGGTAAGCGCCGGATTGGCGGGGCGATTATTTCCGCAGGGATCTACGCCGAAGATCAGCAGTAACCTAATCCCCCTCAATCAGGCCCGCTTAATGCGGGTTTTTTTACGCCCGGAGAAACGTAATGTCAG
>NZ_JBBCVB010000053.1:0-10427 GCF_037199905.1 Serratia sp. MMO-28 | reverse complement strand
TGACATTACGGCTGTTGAGTACGACCCGAACAAGTACGCCCGCATCGATACCGGCGCACGGATTGAAGACCGCCCGATCTCCGTTATCCCGCCCGGCGTCCAGGCACCGCCAACGAACGTCCGGATCAGCGAGAACTCAGCAACGATTCAGGGCTTAGCCGTGGCCACGCTCTATGTGACGTGGGATAGAGCCGAGAACGCAATAGCGTATGAAACGGAGTGGCGCAGGGATAATGGCAACTGGATACCCGGCCCGCGAGTATCAACGCTGGGCTTTGAGATTCAGGACATCTATGCCGGTCGCTATCAGGCCCGCGTCCGGGCGATAAACTCGGTTGAGATTTCGAGCGTGTGGGCCAATGCGCCCGAGCAGCAGCTCTACGGCAAAATTGGCGAGCCGCCCGCACTGGCCAGCTTTACGGCTGTTGGCCAGGTGTTTGGCATCGTGCTGAATTGGGCATTCCCAGCGGGAGCAGAGGACACCCAACGCACTGAGATCTGGTACAGCATGCAGCCGGACGGCACCAGTGCTATGCACCTAGGCGATTACGCCTACCCGCAGCGCAGCCACACCATGACCGGTTTAGCCGCCGGAGTGCAGTTTTGGTTCCAGGCTCGCATCGTTGACAGGCTCGGTAATGCCGGGCCGTGGACGGCTTGGGTAAAAGGCTCATCAAGCAGCGAAGCGGATGAAATACTGGACTATCTCACAGGGCAGATAACCGAAACGCAACTCGGTAAAGACTTACTTGGCCCGATCGAGGACGCCAGCCAGCTTAAAAATATGTGGTCCATCAAAGTTGGCCAGACGTGGGATGGAAAGCTTTATTCTGCCGGGATTGGTGTCGGTGTAGAAAACACTCCGGCAGGCATGCAGAGCCAAGTATTATTCATGGCTGATCGATTCGCGTTTTTAAACGTGACGAATGGCGTGGTATCAACGCCGTTCGCTATTGATGGAGGGCAGACATTTATCAATTCTGCATTCATCAAAAACGGTTCGATCACTAATGCAAAAATTGGTCAGTCGATAACCTCGAATGACTGGGTTTGGAATGCAGACCCGGCGAAAACTCAAGGATGGGCAATCGATAAAAGCGGGTACGCCTGGTTTAATAATGTTTATATAAGAGGGACTATTCACGCAGATAATGGGTATTTTAGAGGGGATATCACCGGGGCAAATGGCACATTCCTCGGAACAGTGAAAGCGAATAGAATTCAAGGGGATTTAGTTGATATAAATAACCAAGTCACAAATGTCAATCTCAGCAGATGGATAGATAGTGGTGGTTACATTGATATACATATAGCGTATATAGCACCCGCCGAATTTAACCGTCGAGGGTTTATTACAGGCATGTTACCCGGATTGATGATTTATCGTAGTGATGATTGGCAAACGAAAATTTACGCCAAGCCAGGCAGCGTTATAAGTGCTTTGGGTTTAGGCGGCGGGCTTGCGGATGTCGCGTTACTTTTGAATGGCGCAGTAATAGCTCAGACAGATCATTTAAATGATGATCCATTAGGAAATGGTAGAGGGGTATCAATACCGACTACACCATTCAATATCAGTGCAAATGTTGAAAACTATTTAACGTTACGCATTAAAAACGTTGGTAGAGAAGGTAACTGGATAACTTGCCAGTTGCAATGTGCAATAACTCTATCACGTGCAACGCCAAATATCGTATTCCTTGTGTAACTTAACTAATAATTATGCATGCCCGCTTTATGCGGGTTTTTTATTTGGAGAAATAAAATATGGCAGTAATCAGCGGTATTCTGAAAGACCCGATCGGCGGCCCGCGTGTCGGCGTAGTCATCGAATTACGCGCAGTCAGAACATCAGCAACAGTTGTTAACCTGGCACGCTCTCAGTCGATCACCGATGCAACTGGCAAGTATACGCTGACTGTAGAGCCTGGTGCATACGATGTGATGATCACGGCCGGTGGACGCCAGCCAGAGCGCGTGGGAGGTATTACTGTAGCGCTTAACTCACAGAACGGGACGCTCAACGACTTCCTGACAATTCC
Source organism: Serratia sp. MMO-28 (assembly GCF_037199905.1). Classification (NCBI taxonomy): domain Bacteria; kingdom Pseudomonadati; phylum Pseudomonadota; class Gammaproteobacteria; order Enterobacterales; family Yersiniaceae; genus Serratia; species Serratia sp. MMO-28. Next base: position 8,385 of record NZ_JBBCVB010000053.1, on the reverse strand, counting down.
AGGTGAAGCAGATCTCACGCCGGAGATTGTGGCCACTGTCGATCGCATGCGTGCAGACGCGGCAGCATCAGCAGCATCAGCAGCTACTAGCGCTAATGGATTATCAGGCGCTTTAAAAAATCTGAATTTCTCGCCTACTGAGGCAGTTGCAAACGCGGCATGGCGCAAAGTCGGTACTGTGAAAAACATGGCCCAAGGCGGCCAAACAATCGTTATCAGAATTGGCGGCACTGCATCGTATAACGGGCATCCTAATGCTAACGGCTTACTGGATATTGTTATTCGTACCGGCAGTGGTTCTGTAACGGGTGTTAATACAGTTGGCCGTGCGGCAGTAACTGCTTTCATTACGAATGGCATCGGTACAGTAAGCTCAACTCAGTTAATCAGCGATTTGGGGTTAATTGAAACAGCAGCCAATACGTTTGATTTATATCTGAAATTCAACCCATTCGTGAGCGGTATCTCTGCTGCGATCAGTGCTACCTCGATCTCGCATATTGCTGACAACTGGACGTGGGGAAAAACAGAAGTAGCTGATCCAGCAATCGTTTTGGAGCGTGAAATTATCAAGGTTTGGACTGAGGGAAGCCTCTCAAATCCATTGAGACTGGGTGATGCGGGGGTTGGTAGTGCAACATCAATTGCGGTATTCGATGCTGACGCGGTTGGTGTAAATCAGTTTTGCAGGTATCCAGCCAATACCCCTGGAGCGCCTTCTACTGCCCCATGGGCTGGGTTACAGGGTGGCTACGATAACTCTTCGCGCTGGGAAATGTCGTGGGTAATGGGTTCAACAAGTGTCTATTTACAGACGCGCTGCCGCTCAACGACAGGGGTGTGGGGGCAATGGGTTACTATCTGGCATGGCGGCAACACTACAGTAGACGCCAACGGCTTCATCAAGAAAGCCTCTCCGATTGTTAAACTCTTCGGTGATGGCACCAGCGAACTTAACGATCAGAGCCAGGGTATAACGACTGAGCGCATCAGCGAGGGTGTTTACCGGGTTTCTGGCGTGATGGGTTTCAATAGTGATCCAGCCTGGGGTGGCCCGAACGGCGGCATTGGTTTGCCGAAGGACAATAACGATCTGGCGCTGGTGTGGGTTGATTATGAAGTCGATGAAACGGGCGATCTGCTGATCAAGACATTCCACCGCATCAACTCAACAGCTCCGAAGTTCGCACAGAACATTGTTGCCGGTTACAAGGAAGGTCAGCCGATCGACATTCCCGCTGGCCGCTGGATTGATCTGCGTGTAGAGATGCCAGCAGGCGACGAGCCAGAACCAATCCCAGAGCCCGATGCAGTACCGGATACCGATCAGCAGTCTGAGGCAGAAACTAAGCAACCAGCAGTAACAGACCAAGAGGGGAGTAAAGAATTAGGCCAGGCTGAGGCAGAGTCTGAAAATGAAGGGGGCGACGAGCCTAAGCAATGATAACGAGGCCGGGAGAAATCCCGGCTTAATCATTTTTACGCTTGGATTTCTGAAGGAGATCAAATTTTTCGTGTAATGATTTCGGGTAGAGCTCGGTGTACACCTGCCACAAAATATTAATGTTACGGTGGCCTGTTACCTGGGCTACTTCCTCAATACTGAAACCTGCCTCAAACAGCCTGCTAGCCGCCTCCCTGCGCATATCGTGATAGCGTAAGTCCTTAATGCCTAACCGATCCCTCACTTGCTGAAATCCAGAGCTAACGGATTTCGAATTATAAGGAAATACCAATTCACTGTTTCTTGGCTGGCGCTGAACAATCTCCCAGGCATCACCAAGTAATGGCACCATCATATGGTTACCCACCTTCTTCCTTGGGTCTTTTCTATCCCTAACCATCACAGCCTTTTGGCTCTCGTCTATATCTTCCCACCTGATGCGACATACCTCCCCTATACGCATACATGACAGAATAGAAAAATTCAGGATGTCTACATAAGGAATGATTGCCTGTCGCTTGCTGGCGCGTTCCTGAAGTGCGACCAAAAGCCGATCTAACTCATCACTTGCTGGCCTGCGGTTTCTCCGTTGTGACTTTCCAACAAGCCCCATATTTAACGCGAGCGGCCTAGCCTCTAATGCCGGGTTACGTGTGTAGTCGATTCCATAGATAGGTTTTGCGCTGGACAGCACTGAGGATAGGTAACTTAAATCGTGGGCCACTGTAGCCGGTCCTGCGCCTGCTGACGCACGATCACGGCAGTGTTCTATGATGTGATGGTCTTGCAGGTCAAGCAGCTTAATTTTTGCGATATCGCAATCCAACAGCATGTTGAGGACATAGGTTTTTGTTCTACCAGCTTTGCCACCAGTTACGGGGTCGTTAATGTACTTTCTAAGCAAGTCGCCGACCGTAATTTCACTCAACTTACCTGTAGCCCCCGGCACCCCATCGGTTTCTATCTGGGTCACCCGGTTAGCACCCCAAGTTTTTGCAAGTTGATGGCGTCCAAAAGTTTTACTTTCGCGATAGATATATTTACCGCCCTGCTTAACGCCAACCGTACAGCGATAGCGCGTTGTGCCATCTGCGCGTTGCCGTTTTTCTATGCTATAGTATGCCATCTATGTCCCTTTGTCGTTTCCGGGTCACCATGTAAATGGGGTGCTCTGTGGGGTGCTGACAAAGAGAAAATACACGACTTGGTTACTGAATGCACCAAAATAAACCCAAACTAAATACAGACTCAGCGGGCGCTACGCCTGATAATCAACGTAAACACCCGCTTTGCCGTTTCTCCATCGCGCCGATGCTCGACTGGACCGATCGTCATTGCCGTTACTTTCATCGCCTGTTGAGTAAGGAAACGCTGCTGTACACCGAAATGGTGACCACCGGTGCGATCATCCATGGTAAAGGCGACTATCTGGCCTACAGCGAAGAAGAACATCCGGTGGCGTTACAACTGGGCGGCAGCGATCCGGCGGCACTGGCACACTGTGCCAGGCTGGCGGAGCAGCGCGGTTATGATGAGATCAACCTCAACGTTGGTTGCCCGTCGGATCGGGTGCAGAACGGGATGTTTGGCGCGTGTCTGATGGGGCAGGCGACGCTGGTGGCCGATTGCATTAAGGCGATGCGTGATGCGGTATCCATTCCGGTGACGGTGAAAACCCGTATCGGCATCGACGATCAGGACAGCTATGCCTTTCTGTGCGACTTTATCGGCACGGTTGCCGGGCGCGGTGAATGCGATATGTTCACCATTCATGCGCGTAAAGCCTGGCTTTCCGGGCTGAGCCCGAAAGAGAACCGCGAAGTGCCGCCGCTGGATTATCCGCGTGTCTATCAGTTAAAACGCGATTTCCCGCAGTTGACCATCGCGATCAACGGTGGGGTGAAAACGCTGGAAGAAGCGCAACAGCATTTGCAGCATCTGGATGGCGTGATGATGGGCCGCGAGGCATACCAGAACCCTGGTATTCTGGCGCGTGTCGACAGTGAAATCTTCGGCTCTGCGGCGAAGGTGCTCAGCAGCGTGGAGATTATCGAATCGCTGTATCCGTACATCGAACGTGAACTGGCCAACGGGACTTATCTTGGCCATATCACCCGCCATATTCTGGGCCTGTTCCAGGGCGTACCGGGGGCGCGCCAGTGGCGTCGTCATCTGAGTGAAAACGCCCACAAGCCGGGGGCTGATGTACGGGTAGTCGAGCAGGCGCTGCAACTGGTGCGTGCACCGCGTACCGAAGTGGCATAATAATTAAACAATCTGACCAAAAATTGGTTTTTTTGACCAAGAGCGTCATAAGCCGTGGCGCTCATTTTACTATATTTCAATCAGTTAAGTTTCCCATCGAGTTGGCATGTTTCTTGTAGATAGCAATGTAGACACATTGTTTTGCCAAGGAGCAACCCATGTTAGAACTTTTCTTCATTATCGGTTTTGTGGTCATGCTGCTGGTGACCGGTATTTCCCTGTTGGGGGTGATCGCTGCGCTGTTCGTGGCTGCGGCCTTTATGTTGCTGGGGGGATTGTTCGCCATGGTGATTAAACTGCTGCCGTGGCTGATTTTGGCGGTGATCGGCGTATGGATATACCGTTCAATGCAGAAACCACAGATACGCCGTTATTAGTTTTTTGCTGATTTATCAGTCAGTCATACTGAAAATCAGGCAACAGTTTGCTTGCCTAATGCGGCAGAGATCACACCTTGATGTTTTAAAAACGAATGTGGCACGTTAAGCATGTTTTTTACTTTTAGGGGCTGTTAGGATGCCTTCCGCAGTAGTGATGCCGATGATTTCATCACCGCGAGAAACAATAATAGCGTTGCTTAAGCAACCCCCATGTTTCTTGTGGGCTCTGTTCTACCCCTACAAAACGCAGTAATGAGAAAGGGTTCCGCAAGGAACCCTTTTCTTTTGGTTTAAAGCCCAGGAATCAACAGGCTGGAACCGCTGGTTTTGCCGCTTTCCAGCACTTGGTGTGCCGTTTGCGCATCCGCCAGCGCGAATTTCTGCTCCTGCTTCACCTCGACCTTGATCGCACCACTGCCGATCAGCGAGAAGAGTTCGTTACTGGCAAACTGCAATTCCTGGCGGTTGGTGATGTAGCCGTAAAGCGAGGGGCGGGTGACATACAATGAACCTTTCTGGTTCAACAGCCCCAGATCGACTCCGGTAACCGGGCCGGAAGCGTTACCGAAGCTGACCATCAGCCCACGGCGTTTCAGGCTGTTCAACGAATCCTGCCAGGTGCTTTTACCCACGGAATCGTATACCACGGCGACTTTCTCGCCATTGGTCAGTTCCGCTACCCGTTGGGCGATGTTTTCCCGCCGATAGTTGATGGTTGCCCAGGCACCGGCGCGCTTGGCCAGCTCGGCTTTTTCATCCGATCCGACGCTGCCGATCAGCTTGGCTCCTAAAGCTTTGGCCCACTGGCAGGCGATCAGCCCAACGCCACCGGCGGCGGCATGGAACAGGAACACTTCACCGGGCTTGATCTCATAGGTCTGGCGCAGCAGATAATGTACGGTCAGGCCTTTCAGGAAGGCGGCGGCACCCTGCTCAAAGCTCAGGTTATCCGGCAGGATCGCCAGCTTTTCCAGCGGTACGTTGTGGATTTCGCTGTAGGCCCCGAGCGGAGACTGCGCATACACCACGCGATCGCCCGGCTTCAGCGCGGTGACGCCAGCCCCGACTTTAATCACCACCCCGGCCGCTTCAGTGCCCAGGCCGCTCGGCAAGCTCGCCGGTGGATACAAACCGCTGCGCACATAAGTATCAATAAAATTGATACCGATAGCTTTGTTCTCAATCTGGACTTCGCCAGCTGCCGGATCGACAGGCGTAAAATCAACATACTGCAGCACTTCCGGGCCGCCTGTGGCGGAGAATTGGATGCGTTTGGCCATGTTATTACCTCGTCTAGATGTCTGATTCCACCCTACGCTTTCTTGTCTCGGCTATCCAGCCTGTACGATGCTGATTAATCCTTTTTTGCCATGGTGATGGCGCAAGAATCATGGATAAAAATCACGTATACTCTCGCGTCAGGATCTTCCATTCGCCACCGGATAAAGAATACGCTTCATGGCAGGAAAAAAACCAACCAACAAAACATTCGCGAACGAACCCAGAGATCGCCAGATGGAAGGGCTGAAGATGCCACCGCATTCGCTGGAGGCAGAACAGTCCGTGTTGGGCGGTTTGATGCTGGATAACGAACGCTGGGACAACGTGGCGGAACGCGTGGTTGCAAACGACTTCTTCAGCCGTCCGCACCGCCTGATTTTCACCGAGATGCAGCGCCTGCTGGAAATGAGCCGGCCTATCGACCTGATCACCCTGTCTGAATCGCTGGAACAGAAGGGGGAACTGGAGTCGGTCGGCGGCTTCGCGTATCTGGCTGAATTATCAAAAAACACGCCAAGTGCCGCCAACATCGGCGCTTATGCTGACATCGTGCGCGAACGTGCCGTGGTGCGTGAGATGATCTCGGTGGCTAACGAGATCGCCGACGCGGGCTACGATCCACAAGGGCGCAGCAGCGAGGATCTGCTCGATCTGGCTGAGTCCCGCGTCTTCCAGATCGCGGAAAACCGCGCCAGCAAAGACGAAGGCCCGAAAGGCATTGAACGCATTCTGGAAGATACCGTCGCCCGTATCGAGCAGCTCTATCAGCGGCCACATGATGGTGTCACCGGGGTGTCCACCGGTTATGGCGATCTGGACAAGAAAACCGCTGGCCTGCAGAAGTCGGATCTGATCATCGTCGCAGCCCGTCCGTCGATGGGGAAAACCACTTTTGCGATGAACCTGTGTGAAAACGCCGCGATGATGCAGGACAAACCGGTGCTGATCTTCAGCCTTGAAATGCCCGGTAACCAGATCATGATGCGTATGCTGGCTTCGCTGTCGCGTGTGGATCAGACCCGCATCCGTACCGGCCAGCTCGACGACGAAGACTGGGCGCGAATTTCCAGCACCATGGGGATTTTGCTGGAGAAGCGCAACATGTATATCGATGACTCCTCCGGCCTGACGCCCACCGAAGTGCGCTCCCGCGCGCGCCGTGTCTTCCGTGAGCATGATGGGCTAAGCCTGATCATGATCGACTACCTGCAACTGATGCGCGTACCGGCATTGTCTGATAACCGTACGCTGGAAATTGCCGAAATCTCCCGTTCGCTGAAAGCGCTGGCGAAAGAGCTGCAGGTGCCGGTGGTGGCGCTGTCGCAGTTGAACCGTAGCCTGGAGCAGCGTGCCGATAAACGCCCGGTTAACTCGGATCTGCGTGAATCCGGCTCTATCGAACAGGATGCCGACCTGATTATGTTTATCTACCGTGATGAGGTTTATCACGAGAACAGCGATCTGAAAGGGGTTGCTGAAATTATTCTGGGTAAGCAGCGTAACGGCCCGATTGGCACCGTGCGCCTTACTTTTAACGGTCAGTGGTCGCGTTTTGATAACTACGCAGGGCCGCAATACGATGACGAATAACCAGCTAAGGAATTGCAATGAAAGCGGCAACTGCGGTCATTGATCGCCGCGCTCTGCGCCATAATCTGCAACAGGTGCGCCGCCTGGCACCGCAAAGCCGCCTGATTGCCGTGGTGAAAGCCAATGCTTATGGACATGGCCTGCTGGAAACAGCACACACCCTGCAAGATGCCGACTGCTACGGCGTAGCCCGTATCGGCGAAGCCCTGATGCTGCGTTCCGGCGGCATCGTTAAACCGATCCTGTTGCTGGAAGGCTTTTTCTGTGCCGAAGATTTACCGGTGCTGGTGGCGAATAACATCGAAACCGCCGTGCACTGCATTGAGCAGCTTGAGGCCTTGGAGCAGGCCGAATTGGCGCGCCCGGTGCCGGTGTGGATGAAGCTGGATACCGGCATGCATCGCCTGGGCGTGCGCCCTGAGCAGGCCGAAGCGTTTTATCAGCGTTTGTGCGCCTGCCGTAATGTGGTGCAGCCGGTGAATATCATGAGCCACTTCAGCCGTGCGGATGAGCCGCAGGCGGATGCGACACCGAAGCAAATCCGTTGTTTCGAGCACTTTGCCAACGATAAGCCGGGGCAAAAGTCGATCGCGGCGTCTGGCGGCATCCTGCTATGGCCTCAAGCCCACCGTGACTGGGTGCGGCCGGGTATCATTCTGTACGGTGCTTCGCCGATGGATAACTCGCGTGCCGCTGACTTTGGATTTCAGCCGGTGATGACGCTGAAATCCAGCCTGATTGCGGTGCGCGAGCATAAAGCCGGTGAACCGGTGGGGTACGGCGGTGTCTGGGTGAGCGAACGCGATACCCGGTTGGGCGTGGTCGCCATAGGATACGGCGACGGCTATCCGCGCAGTGCTCCTTCTGGCACACCGGTGTGGCTGAATGGCCGCGAAGTGCCGATCGTTGGCCGCGTATCAATGGATATGATCTCAGTGGATCTGGGGCCGGATGCAACAGATAAAGTGGGTGACGATGTGGTGCTGTGGGGCAACCCGCTGCCGGTTGAACGGGTCGCCGCCTATAGCGGGATCAGTGCCTATGAGCTGATCACCAAACTGACCCAGCGTGTCGAGATGGAATATATCGGCGAGTAAGGTCCCTCCATCCCACCCCTCTCCCACAAGGAGAGGGTGCTGATAGCCTCTGCTCTTTTGGTAGTAATCAGATAATCTTGGCAACCTAAGATGAGATAGTCGGTGCTCAGGATGAATCCCTAGACTTTCAGTCCGACTCGATCTGTATCCCTTTGCAAATAAGGCTGATTGAATGCCGTGATCAGGTAAGTTTCCTGACTGATAGCGCGATCGATCGGTTCCCTTGTATGTTTGTAGTTGATGTAAAAAGATAGGTTGTACCGTGTTCTTACCCGGCGTGGCAGCACGTACGCCCTCTGGGACACCAAGCCCGTGGGAGAGCTTATTG
>NZ_JBBCVB010000052.1:0-17442 GCF_037199905.1 Serratia sp. MMO-28 | reverse complement strand
CCCACGGGCTTGGTGTCCCAGAGGGCGTACGTGCTGCCACGCCGGGTAAGAACACGGTACAACCTATCTTTTTACATCAACTACAAACATACAAGGGAACTGGTTAGCCTTCACTGACAGGCATTACGTCTTCAGGCGTAATGCCAATCAGTTGAGCATAAAGCGGCATAATCATGCATCAATGGCTCAAGGCGTCGCCCCCTCACCCTCTGGGAGAGGGCGGGGTGAGCAGCTGGTAGCCCGGCGATTGTCCCCTCACCCTAACCCTCCCCAAGGGAGAGGGAACTGGTTAGCCTTCACTGACAGGCATTGCGTCTTCAGGCGTGCTTTTTTATTCATCACCACCGCAAATAAAAAACGCCGATATTTCTACCGGCGTTGAGTACATTCAGTGGCAGAAAACAGCCTTAGGAGCCTGAAGCCTCATCCTGATCGATCGCAAAGCATGCCACCATCTGCTCACCGTACTTTTTCAACTGCGGCTGCAACTGCGTGCAGGTGCCAAACGCACGGCGGCAGCGGGCATTGAACGCACAGCCTGGCGGTGGGTTCATCGGGCTTGGCAGTTCGCCAGTCAGCTTGATGCGCTCACGACGCATATCCGGGTTCAGGCGCGGGGTAGCGGAAAGCAGCGCCTGCGTATATGGATGCCGCGGGTTATTGAAGATCGCGTCCTTACTGCCCTTCTCCACACAGCGGCCGAGGTACATCACCATCACTTCATCGGCGATATGCTCAACAACCGACAGATCGTGGGAAATAAACACATAAGACAGCCCCAGTTCCTGTTGCAGATCCATCATCAGGTTCAGCACCTGCGCGCGCACCGAAACGTCGAGCGCCGACACCGGCTCATCGGCGATCACCACGTCCGGGTTGAGCATCAGCCCACGCGCGATGGCGATACGCTGGCGCTGCCCACCGGAAAACATGTGCGGATAGCGATCGTAATGTTCGGTTTTCAGGCCGACTTTCGCCATCATCGCCAACACCTTTTCACGCCGTTCAGCAACGGAGAGGGACGTGTTGATCAGCAACGGCTCTTCGAGGATCTGCCCGACCTTCTTGCGCGGGTTAAGCGATCCGTAAGGATTCTGGAATACGATCTGGATCTTCTGGCGGCGCAGCTTCTCTGCCGTCACGTCCGGCTTCAGCAGATCCTGCCCCTGATAATAGAGTTCACCGCCGGTCGGAACTTCGATCATCGTCAGCAGGCGGCCCAGCGTGGATTTACCGCAGCCGGACTCCCCCACCACCGCCAGCGTTTTGCCACGTTCCAGCGTGAAGGAAACGCCGTCCAGCGCTTTCACCAGCCGTTCCGGGGCAAACATCCCCTTCTTGACCGGGTAGTGCTTTTTCAGGTCAATGGCCTGCAACAAAGGGTGATTCTGGCTCATACGGTCGGCCTCCCCGCATCATCCAGCGGTGTGTGACATTTAACCTGACGGCCAGGAATAGTACTCAATTCTGGCTCCTCACTACGGCAGCGCTCGGTGGCATACGGGCAGCGCGGGTTGAGCAAACAGCCTTCCGGCCGATCGTATTTCCCCGGCACCACGCCCGGCAGCGAGGCCAGGCGCGCCTTGTCGGCGGCGAATTCCGGCAGCGCACGCAACAGCGCCTGCGTATAGGGGTGGCGCGGCGCACGGAAGATTTCCTCTGCCTTGCCCGATTCCACTACCTGCCCGGCATACATCACAATGATGTGATGCGCCGCTTCCGCCACCAGAGCCAGATCGTGGGTGATCAGCAGCAGCGCCATATTTTCACGCTGTTGCAATTCCAGCAGCAGTTCGATGATCTGTGCCTGAATGGTCACATCAAGCGCAGTGGTCGGTTCATCGGCGATCAGCAGCTTGGGCCGACAGGCGATCGCCATAGCGATCATCACGCGCTGGCTCATGCCACCGGAAAGCTGATGCGGATACACATCCAGCCGCGAGGCCGGATCGGGGATGCCCACCAGCGTCAGGAGATCGATAGCGCGTGTACGACGGGTGCGGCGGTTGCCGCCCTGATGCACCTTCAGCGCCTCCATGATCTGGTAACCCACGGTGTAGCATGGGTTCAGGCTGGTCATCGGATCCTGGAAAATCATCGCCACTTCAGAGCCCACCAACTGGCGGCGCTCTTTTTCGGAAATCTTACGCAGGTCCTGGCCGTTGAACTCCAGTTTGTCGGCCATCACCTTGCCGGGATAATCAATCAGCCCCATGATCGCCAGCGAACTGACGGATTTACCAGAGCCGGATTCACCGACGATGCCAACCACTTGACCTTGTTCCACGCTGTAGCTGATTCGATCTACCGCGCGGAACGGCGCACCTTCGTCACCGAAGTGCACCGAAAGCTTGTCTACATTCAATAACGCCATTCTCTCGTCCTCTGTTACTGCTTGAGTTTGGGGTCGAGAGCATCACGCAAGCCGTCCCCCATCAGGTTAAATGCCAGAACCGTCAGCAGAATTGCCACACCCGGGAAGGTCACAACCCACCAGGCACTTTGCGCGAACTGCAGTACATCGGAGAGCATGGTGCCCCACTCTGGCGTTGGCGGTTGTGCGCCCATGCCGAGAAAGCCGAGGGCAGCCATATCCAGAATGGCATTCGAGAAACCCAGAGACGCCTGCACGATCAGCGGTGCCAGGCAGTTTGGCAGAATATTGACGAACATCTGGCGCAGCGCACCAGCGCCCGCCACGCGGGAAGCGGTGACGTAATCGCGGTTGACCTCAACCAGCACCGCCGCACGGGTTAAACGCACGTAGTGCGGCAAGGCCACAAAGGTCAGCGCCAACGAGGCGTTAACGATCGACGGGCCAAACACCGCCACCAGCACCAGAGCCAGCAACAGGCTTGGCAGCGCCAGCATGATATCGACAATACGCATGATGATCGCATCCACCACGCCGCCGAAATAGCCTGCCAGCAGGCCAAACACCACGCCCATGATCAGCGACAGCACCACCACCAGGCAGCCCACCAGCAGCGACAGACGCGCACCGTACATCAGGCGCGACAGCACATCACGCCCCACATCGTCGGTGCCCAACAGATACTGCCAGCTACCGCCTTCCTGCCACACCGGAGGCTTGAGCAAGGCATCGCGGAATTGTTCAGCCGGGGCGTGTGGTGCCAGGAACCCGGCCCCCACGGCCACGATCAGCATAATGATGATATAAACCAGGCCGACTACGGCCCCTTTGTTGCGCTTGAAATAGTGCCAGAACTCCTGGAACGGGGTCATTGGCTTCGGCGCACCTTTTACTACCGACTCGGTAACTTGAGACATCAGAGCGCCCCTTATTTCTTGTGGCGAATACGCGGGTTAACCACGCCGTAGAGCACGTCTACCAGCAGGTTAACCAGAATAATCATACAGGCGACCAGCAATACGCCGCCCTGAACAACCGGATAGTCGCGGCGTTGCAGCGCGTCCATCAGCCAACGGCCCAGCCCCGGCCAGGAGAAGATGGTTTCGGTGAGGATCGCACCGGCCAGCATGGTGCCAACCTGTAAACCGATCACCGTCACCACCGGCAACAAGGCGTTACGCAGCGCATGCACCACGATCACCCGCATGCGGCTCACCCCTTTGGCGCGCGCGGTACGGATGTAGTCTTCACCCAGCACTTCCAGCATCGAGGAACGGGTCATACGCACGATCACCGCCAGCGGAATGGTGCCCAGTACGATCGCAGGCAGGATCATATGCATCACCGCATCTTTGAAATCGCCTGGTTCACCCCAGAATAGGGTATCGATCAGCATAAAGCCGGTCAGCGGCAGGCTGTCGTCCAGGAACACCGTGTCACTGACCCGCCCCGACACCGGCGTCAGGTTGAGCTGCACCGATACCAACATGATCAGCATCATGCCCCACCAGAAAATCGGCATCGAGTAGCCCGTCAGGGAAATGCCCACGGCGGTGTGATCGAAGACAGAGCCACGTTTAACCGCCGCCAGAACGCCCACCGGGATACCGACGATCACTGCGAAAAGCATCGCGCAAAGACCCAGTTCCAGCGTGGCTTTAAAGCGCGGGACGAATTCTGTCCAAACGGAAATACGGCTCTTGAGTGACGTACCCAGATCGCCATGCAGCACGTTGGATACGTAATGGAAATATTGTTGAAACAGCGGCTTGTCCAGCCCCATTTCTGCCATGAGCTGTGCATGGCGCTCTGCGGAGATCCCGCGTTCCCCGGCCATGATGGTCACCGGGTCACCGGGGATCATATGGACGAATGCAAAAGTCAGCAACGTTATGCCGATAAACGTTGGGATAACTAACCCCAAACGTCGGAGTATGAACTGCAACATATCCCGAACTCTCTGTATCAATGCCCGGCAGCTCATCGTCCGCCAAGCTTATTAAAACTCACATGCTTCACAACATTCCTTCTAGGGACAGGAATGCAGGGGCGCAAACCGTTGCGCCCCTGCCTATTCACCGTACCTAATTCTGGCTTTTAACCCGGCAAGCAGGCCAGAGAGCAAGACGTGCAGTGCACAACCATCGACGCATACTATTTAAGATAGGCGAGATTGTGAGCACCGCACGGCCATCTGACCGTGCAGCGGATTAAAATTTAATCCAGAGAAACGTTTTCAAAGTGATGCTTACCAAGCGGATCCACCACATAGCCCTTCACTTCTTTACGCACTGGCTCATAAACGGTTGAGTGAGCGATGATCAGCGCCGGAGCCTGATCGTGCATCACCACCTGAGCCTGCTTGTAGAGTTCTGCGCGTTTGTCGTGGTTCGCTTCAGCACGCGCCGGTTGAATCAGATCTTCAAACGGCTTGTAGCACCAGCGGGAGTAGTTCGAGCCATCTTTAGCGGCAGCACAGCTGAACAGGGTAGCGAAGAAGTTGTCCGGATCCCCATTGTCCCCGGTCCAGCCCATCATCACCGCCTGATGCTCACCGTCTTTAGCGCGCTTGAGGTATTCGCCCCACTCGTAGGTAACGATATTGGCTTTCACACCAATCTTCGCCCAGTCAGACTGAATCATCTCAGCCATACGACGTGCGTTCGGGTTGTATGGGCGCTGTACCGGCATCGCCCACAGATCGATGGTGAACCCCTCCGGCAAGCCAGCTTCTTTCAGCAGTTCTTTGGCCTTGGCAGGATCGTAAGCGTAATCCTGCACCGCATCGTTGTAGCCCCACATGGTAGGTGGGATCAGGTTCTTGGCAGCCTGACCTGCGCCCTGATAAACCGCTTCGATGATCGCCTGCTTATTCACTGCCATGGTCAGTGCCTGACGCACCTTCACATTATCCAGCGGCTTTTTCTCGACGTTGAACGACAGATAACCGACGTTCAGGCCAGGCTGCTCCATCAGATTGATGGCTTTGTCCTGCTTCATACGGGCAATGTCAGCCGGGTTCGGGTACGGCATGACCTGGCACTCGTTTTTCTGCAGCTTGGCGTAACGCACGGAGGCATCCGGCGTGATCGAGAAGACTAAACGATCGATCTGCGGCTTGGTGCCCCAGAAACCGTCAAAGGCCTTGTAGAGAATTTTGGAATCTTTCTGGTATTGCAGCAGTTGGAGCGGACCGGTACCCACCGGGTTCAAGTCCACTTTCTCTGGCGTGCCGGCTTTCAGCATATTGGCGGCATACTCAGCCGACAGGATAGAGGCGAAATCCATCCCCAGATCGGCCAGGAATGGCGCTTCTGGGCGGGTCAGCACAAAGCGCACGGTATGGTCGTCCACTTTTTCAATCTTGGCAATCAAGTCGCCCATGCCCATGCCCTGGAAGTACTCATAGGTGCCACCAGAGACTTTGTGATAAGCGTGGTTAGGATCAAGCTGACGTTGGAAAGAGAAAATAACGTCGTCGGCATTAAAATCACGGGTCGGTTTAAAATCTTTGGTGCTTTGCCACTTCACGCCTTTACGCAGGTGGAAGGTATAGGTTTTGCCGTCTTCGCTGACTTCCCATTTCTCGGCCAGGCCAGGTTCCAGTTCGGTGGTACCCAGTTTGAACTCAACCAAGCGGTTATAGATTGGCACAGAGCTGGCATCGTAAGTGGTACCCGAGGTGAACAACTGCGGGTTAAAGCCTTCAGGAGAGCCTTCAGAACAGTAAACCAGGGTTTTTGCCTGCACGCTGGCCGCAATGGTCAGCGCGATCAGCCCAATACCGAATTTCACAATCCCCGATTTCGCCAAGGAACTTGTCATCGCTAGTGCTCCAATAATGTGATGTGGTGTGTGTGTACGCCCTCATTTCCAAGCCATAACGAGGTGAGCTACGGCTTGAAACCTATCGGGTAAATACTGCCAGACCCTATATTTTTTGTTACGCGGTCTGTGCAGTGGGTGCCCGCAGGCAAGAGGAATAATAGCGCAAGAGTGCCGGATGGAACGTATCACAGCGGGCGTTTGAGCACGTGGAATTCACTCATGCAACCCTCGCTCTTATCCCTGAGGTTACCAAATTGCCAACTGTTTGGGGTGCCGTCAATATAACCAGTGGTGATTTACCTAGAGTGTGAGAAACAGCAAACAAACATAAAAAAAACCTACCGATAACATTTGCAGAATTAAAATTTGTGCTATGGGCCTTATTTCAGACCAATAAGCCATCCAATAGAATTTATCCAGCGTTAAGCTCCAACAGAAAACCAAAAAATTTTGTTGCTAAACGATGAATATCTGAACGGTTATTTTTGTGATCAGGCAAAAAAACAGGAGGAAATGCTGAAGCTCCCTCTCAAAGAGTGGAGGTATAGCCCTTTTTCAGCCACCCTTACGTGACGCCAAAAAAACGCGTACCAGGGGGAAATACCGGGGATAAACCGCATTCCCCGGTAAACAACGTTGGTTGATTATTGGCCCGTAGCCGAGTTGCCCAGGCTGGCATTCATATTGTTAAGAATATCACCGTTATCTGCGTCAATTTCCCAAGAGAACAACCCGCCCAGTTGCTTATCCAGCACATATTTACCTTTTGCCTGGATGGAGCGTACATCGTCGAAGGTGATCAAATCACCGGTCGAGGCTTTGAACACGTAAGGTGCTTCTGCCGTGGCATCGTAGCCGTATTTCCAGTCACCACTCATGTACTCATTGGCGATCTGGCGATAATCCACAATGCCGTTCTCCCAGGTGCCTTTCACCGGCCCGCTAGCCGTGCCGCTAAACGGATTGTTGTTCTGGTAGCCGTTCACACCGGTCCAACCGCGCCCGTACATGGCAGCCCCAACCACAATTTTCCCTGGCTTGACCCCCTGAGCCAGCAGCGCATTCACCCCATTAACGGTGGTATAAGCGGTATCCGGTTTCCAGGCCGGCGCATTCAGCGCTGTCTGATGGCCTAGATTTTTCAGATCGAACGCCCCATAAAAGTCGTAACTCATCAGGAAAATATGGTCCATGACGTTCTGCGCGGTGTTGTAGTCCACCTTATCGATTTTATCTTTACCGGCGCTGATGGCGGAGGTCAGTTCGTACTTGCGGCCCGTCTCTGCCGAGAGCTGATTTAGCATGGCGCGCAGATCCGCCATCAATTGAACATAAGTGGCACCATCTTGCGCACTGCCCAGATTCGGGTTGGCACCCTGGCCGCCTGGGAATTCCCAGTCAATATCCACCCCGTCAAAGAACTTCCAGGTTTGCAGGAATTCTTTCACCGACGCGACAAAGCGAGCACGCTTCACCTGATCCCCCATAAAGTAGAACGGATCCGATAGCGTCCAACCGCCGATAGACGGCAGGATTTTCAGGTCTGGCCGGGCCTGCTTTAGCGCCATCAACTGACCAAAGTTACCTTTATAGGGATCGTCCCAGGCACTAACGCCTTTCTGGCCCTTCTGCAAAGCGGCGAACGGATCGTGGATCGAGACTTTAAAGTCTTCACGGCCCTGGCAAGAACGCTGTAACGCCTGGAAGCTGCCCTCAATCTCTTTCAGGCTGTCGTTGATACCGTCACCGCCACAAATTGGGATAAAGCCGTACAGCAGGTGGGTCAGGTTTTGCGCCGGTATTTTATCTACCGTGAAATGGCGGCCATAAACTCCCCATTCAACAAAATAGGATCCTACCACTTTGCCCGAATCCTGTTTATAGGGCTTATTCTTTTCCTGCAGTGGTTCTTTTAACGGCGCCAGATGGCTGCCATCGGTATCAGCAATAATAATTTCTTTGGCATCACTGAGCGTACACCCCTCGGTATTACATAATGCCACCTGCATTTGATAACGGCCGCCCTTATTCACCTTGAAATTAGCCGTACCTGAACTCCCCGTAGAGGCCCCAGACCAGACTTCTTTACCGTTTAATAAAACTTTTGCCGTGGTTCCTGCATCGCCATTCCATAAATTCCACGACACGGCAACGTCAGCAGCGTTTTTTACTTTCACCAGCTTATTATAAGCGGTGGCTGCCTGGTCGACTTCAATAATGGCGAATTTGGTCTCGCCCCAGGCCAGCGTAGGCTTACCTGGCGCAGCGGCCTGCGCCGCAGAACACAGCGCACTACCGATCAGCAGTGCCAACAGCGGTTTATTAAATTTGCGCATAACTAACTCCTTTAATTCCGAGAGAAGAAAGATAAATCTTTAATTGCGGCCGCAGAACGACGCGGATAACATCACGCCGCAACAAGCCCGCCTCATTAAAAAGAATTAATTTCATATAAAACATTAATTCACGGCGAGGGTAATTAATCCCCTTCCGCACACTCAGAATATAGATAAAAGGCACGATAAAACAATAGCGCTATGAATCGGGTTTTATTGGCTAATCATGAAATTTATTTCATCTTTAAATGATGGCCAGCATGAAATAAAGAAAGTGAATATCTTAATGCACAAAGATGAGTATTAATCACCGAATGATGCCTGCATTGACATCACCCCAATGTTGATTTTACCGTTGGCACAAACTCCAGGCGAAAAAAAACCTGCTAAAAAGCAGGTTTTTCGAATGTGGTCGGCGAGAGAGGATTCGAACCTCCGACCCACTGGTCCCAAACCAGTTGCGCTACCAAGCTGCGCTACTCGCCGTAGCGGGGCGCATAATACTGCTGGGGATTATGGGCGTCAATGACTTTTTCCGCCGGGTGGTTCAAGTGGTGGCAAAATCATCAACCCACCACGAGCTGCAAGCAGATTACAGTAAATTATTCAACACATTGCCCCGTGGTACCTGGCACCAGTTGTTTTTATCCACAATACCGCCGTCTGGTGAGGTGTAGCCAAGGCAGCCAAGAATGGAGTCAAACAATTCGTCATGACGATGGGTTTTGCCAATACGTTGCTGCGCCTGCAACTGCTCAAACGCCAGTTGATGCTGCGGTTCGGCCAGGAATTGATCGGATGCCCAAACCATCATCGGCACACGAAACTGCTCTGGCGGGGCCATTTCACGCGGCGTACCATGCAAATGGGAGTTCTCACCGATCGACTCTCCGTGATCGGCGGCATAAAACACGATGGCTTTCTTGTCACGCACCTGATCGATCACACTGCTGATAAAGGTATCGGTATACAGCACCGAGTTGTCATAAGCGTTGATCAGCCGCTCTTTGGAGCAGAATTCATCTACTCCCATACACTCCGGCTGGTAACGCGCAAAGCTGCGAGGGTAACGCTGCGAATAGAGATAATGTGACCCTTTGGTATGCAGGATCACCAGATGCTTACCGTCCGGATAGCGCGCCAGCGACTCTTTCATCTCGTCCACCAACAGCATATCGTCTACCGACTTACCGTCGTTACGCTTCTCAGAGGCAATCATTTCGCGGAAAGAGTAATTATCCACGTTAGTATTGTTGTAGAACCAGACTTCACTTTGCATGGCGAACAGTTCCGAGGTGAACCCCAGAGCGTTCAGTACGGCGAACACATTCTGCTCTTTCAGGGTGCGTTGCGGATTATCCAGAGCCCCCCCTTCGCGGACAAACATACAACGTAGTGACAGCTTGGTGGCGGTATCACAGGATTCACCGCGAAACGCCACAAGGTTTTTTTCCTGGGACAATTTCGGCGTAGTATCGCGGTCATAGCCCAACACCCCCATATGATCCCAACGGGTGGTTTCGCCGATAATAAACACCACGTAGGTATCATCGATCCCAGCCGGTGGCACATAAGTAAAATTTTTGCCCGGATCAAACATATTGGCGTCATCCTGGCTTTCATCGTAACGGGTATAAGCAAACAACCCAAGTGCCGACAACCAGTTAGAAGGCAGATAAGAATGCGCTACCACGCCGCCGTAGCTGGGCAGATCGATATTGGTGATTTTTTCCTGCGCGTTTTGCTGCTTATCCAGCGTACGCAACGGCAGCCACACCAGAGCCACCACTGCCAGCAGTATCAACAGCGGTTTCGTGCGGTGCCCAGGGGTTTTTAACTGTTCAATCAGCGTATTGCGCAAGCTGTTCGTCCAGATACACAGCAGCGGCAAGGCGCTGACTCCCACCATCCACAGCACAAAGTGCAGCCCAATCATCTCTTTGGAGAGATCAATATCGGTGGTCATTACCGAGACGATAATCCCGTAGCCAATCACTACGTTGAAGAACGTCATGTAATAGCTGGCTGCCACAGAAATCAACACCAGCAGCGAGGCGATAATGCGGTAAAACAGCCGCCCACCGAGCGACATCAGCCGCAGGATAAAGAAGGTGAACAGCACAATGGTAGCCACTTCGGTCACTGCGGCGACAACCTTAATCCCTTGAATGCCTTGGGTAAAGGAGTCAAAACGGCGGTAGAAAACGGAAATGTTCAAAAAAATGCCGATATAGATCGCCAGCAATAACGATAAATTCTGCTGGGACAACGAATTAACTTTGCTCATGTAACGCAGAAGCTCCGAGGCTTTACTTGCTATGGCCCAATCAGACAGTCAATGTGGTTGCAGGTTCATTCGCTAGGCAATAAGTTCGGTTTCACCCCGCATAATTATCATGGGATACGCATTTTTTTCCACGTTTTGCGGCCGGATTTGGCGAGAAAATAGGGATAATAAGTGGGGCCAAAGCCCCAACTTTCACCGATTTTTCGCAGGAAACATCACTTAATTTTATGGATAACGCCAATGTGGCCGCGAGTAGCGTAAGAAAAGGAACCCACCTGCGGCTTCGCTTCACGCCCCATCAGAAGGTCACTACGGTTTTCAGCGCTGTCACCAGCCAGCAATAGCGCCGCCAGAGTCAACGCATGGGGCATGGGGCATGGGGCATGGGGCATGGGGCATGGGGCATGGAATACTTCATTATTATCTTTTCTCCGTGCGCAAATATTCCCAGATACTGACTGCGGGCAACAACATTTCCTGGGTACAAGTAACCCATAATGAACAACAAGATGTTTTTATTAAGGCCCACTATTTGCCAATAATGCCGCTCAGTTAAGCGCAAAGCGGCATAATCATGCATCAATGGCTAACCCTGTGCGGGAGAGCCGGAGTGAAGAGCTTGTAGTGCGGTGATTACTTGGCTTTCAGGCTGTTGCCGTTACTGCGGATCACATCGCGATACCAATAAAAACTCTTTTTCCGGCGGCGCTCCAGGCTGCCGTTACCGGCGTCGTCGCGGTCGACATAAATAAAGCCGTAACGTTTCGACATTTCCGCTTTTGAAGCACTCACCAGATCGATCGGCCCCCAACTGGTGTAGCCCATTATCTCAACCCCGTCGTCAATGGCCTCGCCCACCTGCACCAAATGATCGTTGAGGTAGTTGATGCGGTAATCGTCGTTAATACTGCCGTCGGCTTCGAGACGATCTTTCGCCCCCAGGCCGTTTTCAACAATAAACAGCGGCTTCTGATAGCGGTCATACAGCACGTTGAGTAAATAACGCAGGCCAATCGGGTCGATCTGCCAGCCCCATTCCGAACTGGCCAAATGCGGGTTCGGCACCATATTGAGAATATTGGCTCGCTCGGTATTGTTCTGTGCTTCATCGGTGGTCACACAGCCGCTCATGTAATAGCTGAAGGAGATAAAGTCGACGGTTTCACGCAACGCCTGTTGATCTGCGTGGGTGATTTCCACCTGAATATCGTTTTCACGGAAGAAACGCCGCATATAGGCCGGATAGGCACCGCGAGCCTGCACGTCGCCAAAGAACAGCCAGTCGCGGTTCTGGCGCTGGGTTTCCAGCAGGTCTTCCGGCTTGCAGGTCAGCGGGTAGAGAATTCCTCCCAACAGCATATTGCCGATCTGCCCGCCCTGCACAATCTCGTGGCAGGCCTTCACCGCTTTAGCACTGGCCACCAGTTGGTGGTGGATCGCCTGATAAATTTCACTCTTACTGCTGTCTTCCGGCAAGCCGACGCCGGTAAACGGCGCGTGCAGTGACATGTTGATCTCATTAAACGTCAGCCAGTATTTCACCTTGTGTTTGTAACGCTCAAACACCGTGCGGGCATAACGCTCGAAGAAGCCGATGGTTTTGCGGCTTGCCCAGCCGCCATATTTTTGCGCCAGGCCATACGGCATTTCGTAGTGAGACAGGGTAATCAGCGGCTGAATGCCGTACTTTGCCATCTCATCAAACAGCCGATCGTAAAATGCCAGCCCGGCCTCATTAGGCACTTCTTCATCCCCCTGCGGGAAGATGCGAGCCCAGGCGATGGAGGTGCGCAGGCACTTAAAGCCCATTTCGGCAAACAGCGCTATATCCTGCGGATAGCGGTGATAGAAATCGATCGCCACATCTTTAATGCCGCTGTCGCCCGCCACGCGCGGCGTCAGCGCACCGAAAATCCCCTGCGGCTGCAGATCCGAGGTTGAAAGACCTTTCCCGTCAGTGAGATACGCGCCTTCCACCTGATTGGCCGCAACCGCGCCCCCCCACAGAAAATGCTCTGGAAATTTGCTACTCATTGCTCTCTCCTCAATGATCCTGATTAACGTAATAAAGTCAGCAGCGCGGCCTGTTCCTGCACCGGACTATGGCCATTGGTCAACACATCAACATAGTCATCGCTGTTGCTGATGATGATCGGCGTGGTGGTGTCAAAACCGGCGGCCTGAATGGCGGCCTGATCGAACTCGATCAGCAGATCCCCCTGCATCACCCGATCGCCCTCTTTGATGTGCGCGGTGAAATGCAAACCGTCGAGTTTGACGGTATCAATGCCGACGTGGATGAGCAGTTCCGCACCGTCATCCGACTCAATACCAATGGCATGTTTGGTCTTGAACAACGACACCACGCTCCCGTTGACCGGCGCCACCACCCTGCCCAGATGCGGCTTGATCGCCACCCCTTTGCCCAACAAACCACTGGCAAAGGTGGCATCATTCACCTGTTCCAACGGAACGATGTCCCCCGCAATCGGGCTACTCACGGACTGCTTACGGTTAAGCAGCGTTTCGGTTAATGGCGCCTCTGCTGGCGCGTCTTCGGCAGGCGGCGCGATGCCAAACAGGTAACTGGCAACAGCGGCAAACACAAACGACACCAGTGTCCCGACGATCGCCCCCCACACCGTGGCGTCAAAACCTCCGGCCGGGATGATCTGGGCAAAAGTGAAAACGCTCACCAAGCCAAACGAATAGACGGCCGTATGGAAGTAACCGATCACTGCCCCACCCAGCGCACCGCCGATACAGCCGAAGATAAAGGGCCGCTTGTTCGGCAGCGTGACCCCGTACACCGCCGGTTCGGTAATGCCGAAAATACCGGCGCTGACGGCAGAACCCGCCATCACGCGCAGTTTGGCGTCGCGAGTGCGCAGCATCACCCCCAGCGCTGCCCCCACCTGCCCCATTACCGCAGGCAGCAAGAGTGGCGACAGGGTGTCACGCCCCAGCACGCTCAGGTTGTTGATCATTAAGGGTACCAACCCCCAGTGCAGCCCGAAGATCACACAGACCTGCCACATTGCCCCCATAAAGGCACCGGCAATCACCGGGTTGAAGGCATAAACAGTTTGATAGCCATTTGCCAGCAGGTGGCTCAGCCAGGTCGCGGCCGGGCCAATCAGCAGGAAAGTCAGCGGAACGGTGACCACCAGACACATCAGCGGCGTCACAAAATTACGTAAGGCACTGTGAATTACCCGGTTAAACAACGGCT
Source organism: Serratia sp. MMO-28 (assembly GCF_037199905.1). Taxonomy (NCBI): domain Bacteria; kingdom Pseudomonadati; phylum Pseudomonadota; class Gammaproteobacteria; order Enterobacterales; family Yersiniaceae; genus Serratia; species Serratia sp. MMO-28. Next base: position 3,385 of record NZ_JBBCVB010000052.1, on the reverse strand, counting down.
CCAGGCGGCAGGAGACCCAGGCGGCAAAAATGATCGGAATCACCGAGGAACTGTAGTTGATAAAGGTAATAGGAATACCGAGGAAATGTTCAGGCTGGGCTCCCGGTTGCTGTGCCGCCTCAAACGCTGCCATCATCAGGGGATGCGTCAGCGCCCCGCCAATCGTCATGGTCACAAAGATATTGCCGCCAAATTTCTTGCCTGCGGTATAACCCAGCATGATTGGGAAAAAGTAGAACAGCGCATCACTGGCGGCGAACAGCAGTTTGAAAGTGCCGCTCCCCTCAAGCAGCCAACCGCAGGCCAGGCTCAATGCCAGGAAACCTTTCAGGATCCCCGAGGCGGCCATCACACCAAGCAATGGGGTAAAAATACCGGAAATGACGTCGATAAAGCGGCTGAGCAGATTCTCCTGTTTGCCGTCATCGTCCTTGACCGGAGCATCATCACCGAATCCGGCCAACGTATTGACGGCCTTATAGACCTCTGCGACATGGTTACCGACCACCACCTGAAACTGGCCGCCGCTTTCCACGACCATGATAATGCCTGGATTTTTCTTCAATACTTCAGCATCTGCCAAGCTGCCCTCACGCAGTTTAAACCGCAGGCGAGTGGCACAATGCACCAGGCTTTTCACATTGTCGCGGCCACCGACGCCGGCCAAAATCTCACTGGCTAATTCCTGATATTTCATCATATGTATCCTTAACGCTCCGCTCTACCAACCCCTAGTCCACTGCGAGGGCCAGCCACCATGGAAGAATTCAGCGCAAAAAAAAACCTAAACCTCACGGCATCTGATCCCAACACAGGAATACAGAAGCTTGAGGTTTAGGTTTTGCCTGCCGCAACAGTGACAACCCTAAATCGGCTGAGCTATGACGTTAACATTCCATTTTTCAGTGCAGCAAGACTTTCCGTTACAAAGTTGCCGAACTGTGATCCGGGATACAAAATAGCGCATGCCGCTATGCCTCAAAAAAATCATTAGCCACTCTAATTAAATGTATCCATGTAATTCATCACAGATATACATTTAACGTGAATATCCCACCTGAAACATAACGATAAAAACACATATACAACATAATGTTGCTTTGTATCATCTCTTTTTGCTGCGAAAATTTTTTATCACCTCACAACACGGGTCAACAAGAAAAATCTTAAATAACCATACATTTACGTGGATATCACATACGAAAACTCTTATCAAACAGCAGAAATACATCAGAAAATCTAATTAAAATGTAGACAAAAATAATCAGCAGTATTATTACTGATGCCCGGCGTATTTGTTTTAGGGACAGCAGTAACCATGGCATTACGTACAAACCTTGGGCGGATTTTAATCACTGGTGCGGGTGGCCAGGTTGCAATGGCTTTCAGGCAATTTGTTGGCGAGCGCTATATTTTTCGGCTGGCAGAAAAACAGCATGATCGGCTGACCCATTTACGGCCCGATGATGAAGCGCAGGTATTTGACATCACCGATCTTGCAGCCTGCCGTGCCGCCTGTGCCAATATTGATACCGTTTTGCATCTGGCAGCCGATCCTTCGCCCGCCGCGGATTTTTGTACCTCTCTGATGAGAAACAACATTCTCGGCACATTCAATATTTTCCGCGCAGCAAAAGACGCAGGCTGCAAACGCGTGGTGTTCGCCAGTTGCGCCCAGGTTGTGGAAGGATACCCGCTGGATTACCAGATTCGCCCGGAAGATGCGCCGAAGCCAAAGAGCCTATATGCCCTCAGTAAAGCCTTCGGGGAAGGCATTGCCGCTTACTTTGCTCATCAGGAGGGGCTTTCGACACTGTCGGTACGCATTGCCAATTTCACTACGCTGGCAACCAAGCAGCAAATCAGCGCCCGCGATATGAGCGGGTTCCTCAGCCATCGTGATGCCGCCGATCTGCTCGATCGCTGCATTCGGGTGGCTGATGTTCAGCATGCGGTGGTACACGGTATTTCCAACAATCGCTATAAAAGGCTGTCGTTGGAAGAAACCACGCACCTGCTGGATTATTACCCCGAGGATGATGCTTTCGCTTTGTGCGGTTTTACCTAAAAGATCATCATCCATTTACTCAGGTAAAAGAGATCGGTCTGGCACGCAACATCAGCATCGATTGATTAACATAAATATTATTTTTTAATAACGTTAATGATACAGAAAGAATAATTGATGGGGATAAAGGAAGCCTGCGGGGAATAACCCCAACGCCGGGTTATTCCCGGCGCTGATGACGCACAATATTACGATTTTTCAGCGATTTTACGCAGATATTCGTTATTTTTAAACGCGATGATGATCATTTCAAAGCATACGCGAGTAAATACTCCGCCAATCACCAAGCCCAGCAGACCACGGAAAAACTCACCATAGAACATCAGCCCGACACCACCAACGACAACGCTCAGTAAGCAGAGCCAATAGACGAAAGTGATAATTTTTGGCGTTAGCATTGCCTCAAAAAAGAAAATATTTTTCACAGTGTGTTTTCCCTTGTTAATATTTAAATCCCAAAAAAGGCAAATGTGCCTCCCACTGACAAGCAGCGGCTAAATATTAATAATCTTTTCTGAATTTTACAAAGAGTAAACGCAACGATTAAAATAAAAACATCTTCAGACGCATGCTACACCGTCAAATAGGTGCCAGATGCAGCGATCGCAAATGTGTCGCCACTCCCCAGTGTTGTAATTGCAGCCGCCCATGGCTCACTTCAATCACGGAATAACCACAGCTGGGGTGACCATATTTACTGATATCCTCCATCCAATCACAGCCTTTCAGTTGCCAAATCAGCGCCTGCAGTGCATGACCATGCGTCACCACGCCAAAAGTCCCGCGCTGGGCAGAAGGAAACCCCTGAAAGAAAGCCATCATCCGCAGGGCAACGTCCATGGCGGATTCCCCTTTCGGGGCCGCGGCCGTAGGCTCACCCGCAAAAATGCGCGAAAAGGTTTCGGGGTGATTGCGCATCGCCTGATGATAGGGCTGGCCCTGCAGGCAACCAAAGTGCTGTTCATACAAACGCGCATCGCTGCTGACCTCACACTGGCAGTGCGCCGCAAGCGCCTGTGCGGTGGTCATCGCCCGCCCCGAAGGCGAACTGAAAAACTGGGTGAAGGAGAACTCTTTCAATGCCGCCATCAACGCAGCGATCTGCCGGTGTCCATGGGGCGTTACCGGGCTGTCGAGCTGCCCCTGGATAATCCCTTCCCGGCTCCATTCTGATTCGGCATGTCTGATCACGATAAAGCGCATATCTTCCCTTGTATGTTTGTAGTTGATGTAAAAAGATAGGTTGTACCGTGTTCTTACCCGGCGTGGCAGCACGTACGCCCTCTGGGACACCAAGCCCGTGGGAGAGCTTATTGC
>NZ_JBBCVB010000051.1:0-21278 GCF_037199905.1 Serratia sp. MMO-28 | reverse complement strand
TCCCACGGGCTTGGTGTCCCAGAGGGCGTACGTGCTGCCACGCCGGGTAAGAACACGGTACAACCTATCTTTTTACATCAACTACAAACATACAAGGGTTAGGGTGAGGGGCGACGCCTTGAGCCATTGATGCATGATTATGCCGCTTTGCGCTTAACTGATTGGCATTACTGTTCGTTAGTGACCTTTTTTATTTACGTTACAAGAGGAGGGTTACACCACCCGGCGGGCAAAATCCCGAGGCCGGAAGCCTAATCCCCCCAGCACGGCGAAATAGGCCACCGCGCCTGCGACCACCACCACCGCCAACCGCAACAGCCGAGTCAACATATTGCCCTGATCCCAGGCGGGCATCAGCCACATAATCCCCAGCAAGACCGCAGACATCGCCAGCACCGCAATCACCAGCTTGATCAGAAACACGGCCCAACCCGGCTGCGGCTGAAAGATTTTCTGCTTACGCAGTTGCCAATACAGCAGTGAAGCATTCAGACAGGCGGCCAAACCGATCGACAATGCCAGCCCGGCATGCTTCAGCGGCCCGATAAACGCCAGGTTCATTACCTGCGTCATGATCAGGGTGATAATGGCGATCTTGACCGGCGTTTTGATGTCCTGGCGGGAATAGAACCCTGGAGCCAGCACTTTCACCACGATCAACCCCATCAGGCCAACAGAATAGGCCACCAAGGCGCGTTGCGTCATCGCCGCGTCGAACGCGGTGAATTTACCGTACTGGAACAGGGAAACGGTCAGTGGCTTGGCCAAGATCCCCAGCGCAATTGCACTCGGTAACGCCAATACAAAACAGAGACGCAGCCCCCAATCCATCAGGCGGTTGTATTCGTCCTGATTCCCGCTGGAGAAGCTTTTTGCCAGTGAAGGCAGCAGGATCGTCCCCAGCGCCACGCCCAATACGCCAGAAGGAAACTCCATCAGGCGATCGGCATAATACATCCAGGACACCGAGCCAGACACCAGGAATGAGGCAAAAATGGTGTTGATAATCAGCGAAATCTGGCTGACCGAGACCCCGAGGATCGCCGGGCCCATCATGCGCATCACCCGCCATACGCCCGCATCGCCCAATTTCAGGCGCGGCAGCACCAACATGCCGATCTTCTTCAGATGCGGTAGCTGATAACCCAGTTGCAGCACGCCGCCAACGACTACCGCCCAGGCCAGCGCCAGCACCGGCGGATGAAAATAGGGGGCGGCAAACAACGCAAAACCGATCATGCTGACGTTCAGCAACGTTGGCGCAAAGGCCGGGATGGAGAAACGGTTCCAGGTATTGAGGATTGCCCCCACCAGCGAAGCCAGCGAGATCAGCAGGATATAGGGAAACGTAATGCGTAGCAGCGCGGAAGTCAGCGCGAACTTATCCGGCGTATCGGTAAAGCCCGGAGCAGTAATGTAGATCACCCAAGGCGCGGCCAGCATGCCAAGCACCGTCACTACCGCCAGCACCAGCGTCAGCAAGCCGGAAACATAGGCAATAAAGGTGCGCGTCGCCTCTTCCCCCTGCTGGCTTTTGTATTCTGCCAAAATAGGGACAAACGCCTGAGAGAAAGCCCCTTCGGCAAAAATACGCCGTAGCAGGTTCGGCAATTTGAACGCCACAAAGAAGGCGTCCGTCGCCATACCGGCGCCAAAAACGCGTGCCACAATGGCATCACGCGCAAAACCCAACACCCGCGAAAACATGGTCATCGAGCTTACGGCTGCCAACGATTTTAATAGATTCATGTGGTTTTTCTGATGAGTATGACGTGTAAATATCAACGCCTGCAACAGCAGGCGTCAGTTGAAGAACAAGACAATAGTCTACGGATCCAGCGAAGTAATAGCTACCGCCCTATGTTACACGGGGTTACGCAACATCTTCTCGATCAGGCGCTGCGCGTAGATCGCCTGCTCACCGGCGGTTTCCGGGGCAGTATGATTGCTGACCGACTGGATAAAGTGCTGCACCGCGCCAACAAAGCCGCGCTGGGCCAGCGTAGTCTGCCACCCCGCCGCCGGTTGCTCCACCACGCCCTGTGGATCCTCACGCAGCCACTGGCGCATATCGCTCACCTGATACACGGCCCCGTTGCTCACCGCCTGTACGCTCTCACGCTGGCTACCGGCACGGCGGTGCATACTGGTGGTGACCAGCGCCTCGCCGCAGGCAAAATGATGCTCCGCATAAAGCATCTCACCCGCTGGGTTGGCGCGCAGGCTGCCGCTCAGCAGAGTGGCTTCGCCGCCCCCCAGCCACAACGCCGTGTCAACCACATGCAGATAATCATCCAGCAAGGTAAAACGCAGGTCTTGCGGCCCAACGCTGTCCGCACGGTGTTTGTCCATACGGATTGAGGCTGGCTGCTGCATTTGCTGCTTCAATTGGCAATACAGCGGCGCAAAGCGCCGATTAAACCCCACCATCAACGCTTTACCGCGCTTATCAGCCAGAGCGATCAGTTGCTCCGCCTGTTCCAGCGTTTCCGCCAGCGGTTTATCCACATAAACATGCACGCCGAGCTCAAGCAGCTCACTGACTACTGCAAAATGGCTCGCGGTGCTGCTGTGTACAAACACGGCATCACATTGTTGTGCCAAGCTGTCAAGCCGCGAGAAACAGGCCATACGGTAGCTGTCGCACACCGGTTGTGCCTTCTGCTGGTTAGGTGAAAAGCCCCCAACCAGTTGCCAATCCACCGCGTGGCTGAGGATTGGCAAATACGCTTTTTGCGCAATGCCTCCAAGCCCGACCACGCCGATACGTAATTTACTCATGTTGCCCCCGCGCTAGCAGGCGATCCAATTGCTGTTTCAACGCCGCCACCTCAGCTTCCAAGGCCGCAACCCGTTCGCTCAGTTCCCCTTCCGCGGCGGGTTCAGCCTCTGCGGGAGCTGCTTCGATCTGGCCGCTGAATAAGTGCATAAACCGGCTCTCACGCTTGCCGGGTTCACGCGGCAAGCGCACCACAAACGGGTCATCTTCACGCACGGTCAGTTGCTGTAGGACATCTTCAACCTCGCTGACATCGCTGAATTCGTGCATACGGTTGGTGCGGGTGCGCAGTTCGCCTGGCGTCTGCGCGCCACGCAGTAACAGCGTGGCGATAACCGCCAGCTCGGCAGGCGAGAGCTTCAGTTGACCGAATTCCGAATTACAGAAACGGTGCTCATATTTCACCACCCGGTTACCAAAACCGCTCAGCGTACGCAGAAAATGCTTTCGCAGCAGCAAATCCAGGGTCTGCTGGACTTCACTTTCCGACAGTTCCATTACAGGTTCGCGATTGGTTTTCTGATTGCAGGCTAAGGTGATGGCATTCAGCGAAAGCGGATATTGATCGGGCGTAGTTACCTGTTTTTCCAGCAGGCAACCAATCACTCGGGCTTCTTTAGCACTCAATTCATATTTCATTTATGGCCTCAGCGTGATGGTGGTAGCCATTCTTTGTAGGTTAATGCGGTGAGTACGTGATCCTGCCACTGCCCGTCGATCAGCAGATAATCTTTGGCATAGCCTTCACGTTCAAAACCGAGCCGCGCGAGCAGCGCACCGCTGCGCTGGTTATGCGGCATATAGTTGGCCATGATGCGATGCATCCGTTGTTGGCGCTGCATATAACGGATGGCGGATTGCAGCGCTTCATACATCAGCCCTTGCCCTTGCCATTTTTCCCCCAGGGAGTACCCCAGAAAACAGGCGTGAAAAGAGCCACGCAGCACATTGCTGAAATTGGCTACGCCACGCACTTCATTTTCATCGGGATCCAGCAGGATAAAATAGTAGGCACTGCCCTGTTTTTGCATCTCGGTAATCATGCTCAGCCGCGCCTGCCAACCAGAAGGATAGCAGTGGCTTTCATCCCGCAACGGCTCCCAGGGTTTGAGGAACGCGCGGTTGGCAGCATAGTATTCGGCCAGGCGATAGGCATCACGCTCATGGACGAGACGGACAACCAGCCGGTCAGTGGTTAGGCGTACTTTTGGTGATGCAGAGCGATAGCCAAACATCATTTCCCCCGCGGTCAGGACGGTTCGATAAGAAGTATTGATTGGGTGAGCACTGAATTATTGCCGTTATTGCCTTCACCGCCGGTGCCATTAACGTTCAATCACCGACGCAGAACCGCACTTGCCCGCGTTTAATATAACCGTAGCCCGGCCCGCAGGTAAAACCCCTGTCGTTCAGTAAATAAGCAATCAATCATTTTGTCCGTTTTTTTAACCGGTTTTGCCACCCGCGTAACGTATTGACGATAAAAAAATATTATCTATCACCCCCCTATCCGTATGGGGGCATTGAGGGGAGAATGAGCGGGTTGGCGTTTTCTCCTTCTTGATTGCTCGTGGTGAAGCATGTCTTTGGTATCGCAAGCTCGGAGCTTGGGTAAATATTTCCTACTGTTTGATAATCTGTTGGTGGTTTTAGGCTTTTTCGTGGTCTTCCCACTGATTTCCATCCGCTTTGTCGATCAGCTTGGCTGGGCCGCCTTGGTGGTGGGGATTGCGCTTGGCCTACGCCAGCTGGTGCAACAAGGGCTGGGGATTTTTGGCGGCGCGATTGCCGATCGCTTTGGTGCCAAACCGATGATTGTCACCGGCATGCTGTTGCGTGCCGCGGGCTTTGCTGCCATGGCAATGGCGGATCAACCCTGGCTGCTGTGGTTTTCCTGCGCGCTTTCGGCGATTGGCGGCACGCTGTTCGATCCGCCACGTACCGCGCTAGTGATCAAGCTAACGCGTCCGCACGAACGCAGCCGTTTCTATTCCCTGCTGATGATGCAAGACAGCGCCGGTGCGGTGGTCGGCGCGCTGATCGGCAGTTGGTTGCTGCAATATGACTTCCACTTTGTCTGCTGGACCGGTGCCGGGATTTTCGTGCTGGCCGCCGGTTGGAATGCCTGGCTGTTGCCAGCCTACCGTATCTCCACCGTCCGTGCGCCCATGAAAGAAGGCATGATGCGCGTGATGCGCGATCGTCGTTTCCTGGCCTATGTGCTGACGCTGACGGGTTACTACATGCTGGCGGTGCAGGTGATGCTGATGCTGCCTATCGTGGTGAATGAAGTCGCTGGCTCACCGGCGGCTGTAAAATGGATGTATGCCATTGAGGCCGCGCTGTCGCTGTCATTACTTTATCCATTGGCGCGCTGGAGCGAAAAGCACTTTCGCCTGGAACAGCGCCTGATGGCCGGTTTGTTGCTGATGACCGTCAGCCTGATACCGGTCGGGCTGGCGACCAGCCTGCAAGCGCTCTTCACCTTGATCTGCTGTTTCTACCTGGGGTCGATCATTGCCGAGCCCGCCCGTGAAACCCTGAGCGCCTCGCTGGCCGATCCACGGGCGCGTGGCAGTTACATGGGGTTCAGCCGTCTGGGCCTGGCTTTAGGCGGCGCACTGGGTTATACCGGCGGTGGTTGGATGTATGACACCGGCCATGCATTGGGCAGGCCCGAGCTGCCATGGTTCCTGCTAGGATTAGTGGGCTTCATCACGCTGTTTGCCCTGTACTGGCAGTTCAATCCACGCGCCACCGCCCCGGCCGTGCTGCGCGGAGGTTAAACCAGGTGTCAATACGCATTGAATAACCGATAATACCTGTTAAATCAGCAGTGGCTGCTATCCTGATAGTGAAAAAACGAGCGCAAAAAAGTCCCTATCAACGCATTATATAACAACAACTTTGCGCGACAGCCGTGGTTGGCTGTGATAATTATTGCTGTTAAAACCTGACAACAGGAGCAAGCATGAAACTATTTATTTATGATCATTGCCCATTCTGCGTGAAAGCCCGCATGATCTTCGGCCTGAAGAATCTGCCTGTACGCTTGGTGACCCTGCTCAGCGATGACGAAGCGACCCCCATCAGCATGATCGGCAAGAAAATGGCCCCCATCCTGCAGAAGGATGACGGAAGCTACATGCCAGAAAGTATGGATATTGTGCATTATGTCGATAACCTTGACGGTAAACCTCTCCTGACCGGCAAAACCAACCCGGCCATTACCGACTGGCTGCAACATGCCAACAGCTATACCGGTAAACTGCTGTTGCCGCGTTTTGCCAATGCCGATTTCGAAGAGTTCGCCACTGACAATGCGCGTCGTTACTTCAGCGATAAAAAACAGGCGGCGATCGGGGATTTTGCCACCCATCTGGCGGACAGCGCCGATCTCATTGCTCAGTTGGAAAACGATCTGGCAAACCTTGCCACGCTGATCCAATCGCCTGAAGCGGTTAATGGCTCGCTTTCTACCGATGATATCCACCTGTTCCCGCTGCTGCGTTCGCTGTCGATCGTCGCTGGCGTCGCGCTGCCCGACAACGTAGAAGCCTACCGTAACCGGATGGCGCAACGCAGCGATATCCCGCTGCTGCTCGATATGGAACAGTGATTGTCTCTCGGGCATGTCAGCGCTGCTGGCATGCCTTTCTGCCCCGATTTCGGCGTTATCCGATAGGTCCACCCGTCCTTTCTACCCCATCATCTGCTATCCTGCCACCCGGGCAAATATTTCTTTGCTGGCAGCCAGATGTTTATCATTACCACCAGCAGCATTTCCATTAGCAGTTTTACGAGGCACGAATGAAGAAGATCCTGATGGGCGTTGCTGCCCTGATATTTGCCGGTGTACTTGCCGGTTGTAACCAACTGACGCAATACAGCGTCAGCGAGCAGGAAGTGAATGATTACCTGCTGAAGCACAATAACTTTCAGAAACAGATCGGGGTGCCCGGGCTGGTTGATGCCAATATCGTTCTGACACAGTTGCAAAGCCAGATTGGCCGCAGCGAGCCAGGCAAGGTAATGCTTTCTGGCACTGCCAAAGTCGATATCACCTCGATTCTTGGCCCGCAGGCAGCCGAACTGCAACTGACGCTGAAGGCGCAGCCGGTTTATGATCGTGAAAAAGGCGCTATCTTCCTGAAAGAGATGGAGCTGGTGGACTACAAGGTGCAACCGGAAAAAATGGATACGGTGATGAAAGCGCTCACGCCTTATCTGAACCAGTCGCTGAAAGCCTACTTCGACCAGCAGCCGGTCTATGTCTTAAACCCGGATAACAGTAAGACAGAAGCGCTGGCGCGCAAACTGGCGAAGGGATTGGAAGTGAAACCGGGTCAATTGGTGATCCCGTTCACCGACTAAGCTTAATGGGGCGCAGTTGATTGACTGCGCCCTCTGCAAACTACTCTTCTTCGCCCGATCCTGCGTCTTCCTGCTCATACTCCGCCAGTTCATCACGCATCGCCGCAATGGCGTCACGGGTGATCACGGCCAGAGTACGGTAAAAACCGCTGGTGGCATGGGCTTCAACCTTACCCAGGAAACGCCCGCACCAGGGCAGAAGAAACTCATCAAACAAGGTGATTTGCGCCCGAGCTTCATCTTCCTGCGACTGATCTTCCAACCAGGAAGCGGCCAGCAGCAACGAACCGAAGTGATCGGCAGGCGCCTCACCTAGCGGCATCCCACGTTGTTGCAGGAAAACGCGCACTTCAGCTTCGTTACTCCCTTCCACATACGCAGAACGGAACGGCGGCACGCTACACTCACTGCCGACAAACAGCGCATTAAAATCAGCCGCCAGCAGATTGGCTTCACAATGCTGCTGCAAACGCGTCAACAGTTCGTCCTGTTCCAGTGGCCAATGCTGCTGAAGCTTGCCCTCTTTGATCAGAGTAAACAGCGGCACCAGCAGCGGATCCTGTGGCTGGCGGTAAAACAGCGTCCCCAGTACCCGACAGACAACGGAAAACTCATTCATGATCAAACCCTATTCAAGACGGAAAATTTGCCGTGACGATGTCACAAATTGGCCAGTTCCGCAATTGCCGGCTTGCCGCGCTGTTCAAGAAAGCCCAGCAAGCGACGTGGTGATACGTTGAGAATACGCTCCGGTGGAAAATCCACCTCTTTGATAATGCGCTCACAGTGCTCAAAATCACCGAGCGAAAACGCCACATGTGAATCAGAACCCAGCGCCAGCCAGCCCCCGGCATCACGCACTGCCGCCGCCACGGCGCGGCAGTTGGCTTCGCTTCCCTTGCGCGAGTGGGTAAAGGAAGAGTTATTCAACTCCAATGCCACCTGATACTGCGCGGCGGCGGCAGCGACCGCTGCAATATCGATAGGGTATTTGGGGTTACCTGGATGGCTGATGATATGCACATCCCCCTGTGCCATCGCGGCAATCATCGCCTGCGTATTGGCGGCTTTGTCCTGTGGCGCAAACACCGGCTCATGAAACCCGGCAATGATCAGATCGATCTCATTCAGCATCGGGCCGGTGCAGTCGATATCACCTGCCAGATTTTTGATATTGGCTTCAATGCCGCGCAGAATACCGACGCCATCCACCAGACGCGGCCAGACTCGCATATTCATAAAGTGCCAGTAATGGGGGGCATCGGCCATATCCGGCCCGTGGTCGGTGATGGCAAACAGCGTGATGCCTTTTTGTTTCGCCTCCGCAATATAGTCGTGCAGAGTACTGTAAGCATGAGTACTGGCAACGGTATGCATATGTAAATCAACGGGGTACATTATTTCTCCTTGTGATGAGCCTACCAATGTCATGCGGCCGATTGATTTGGGCACGGTAAGCTGACTTGTTTCATGATAGCAGCTAACACTGCCATCAGTAGTGCAGCCTGGGCGGTCGAGCGTCAGTAACCGCGCTGTATATCAACCAGGCCGGTGGGGGATCCCCCCGCCTCAAGCGCCAGAATATTAGCAGCAATTTGCTCCATTGCCTGCTCGGGTAACGTAACGGCAGAGATATGCGGGGTGATAGTGACGCGTGGATGGCGCCAGAACGGATGCGTCTGCGGCAGCGGTTCGTTGACGAACACATCAAGCGTTGCCGCAGCGATTTGCTCTTGCTCAAGCGCCAGCAACAGATCGTTTTCCACCAGATGCGCACCACGGGCCAGGTTGAGCAAGTAAGCTCCCGGTGTCAACTGAGCAAACAGCTGCTGATTGAGGATCCCTAGGGTTTCCGGTGTGTTGGGCAGCAGATTGATCAGCAAACGCGTGCCATGCAGAAATGCTGCCTGCTGCGCGTTGCCAACAAAGCTCTGCACGCCGTTAAGCTGCTTGGCGCTGCGGCTCCAGCAGCGCACCTTAAAACCAAACTCTACCAGTTTTTGCGCCACGCTTTTGCCCAAAACACCGGCCCCAAGAATGCCGATAGTGAAATCGCTCTGCTGATGCGGAACCAACGGCAACCAGCGTTGTTGCTGTTGCAATACGTGGTACTCATCAAAACGGCGGAAATAGCGCAATACGCAGGCCAGCGCATATTCCTGCATCTGCTGGGCCATCCCGCTATCTTCTAGCCGCATCAGTGGCACCCCGGTCGGCAAGGTGCCAGGGTGCTGGCGTTCCTGCTCAAGGATGGCGTCAACCCCGGCCCCCAAAGCAAATATGCCTTTCAGATCGCTGCGGTTAGCCAGCATCTCATAAGGCGGGCGCCATACCAGCGCATAATCTGCCTGACCATTATCTCCCGGTTGCCAGGCCCGAATGTGGGCCTGCGGCAAGCGTTGCGCCATTCCCACCAGCCAGTCCTGAGCGGCGAAAAATGGATGGTAAAAAATGATATTCATTGTCCTTGGCCCTTAATGATTGCGGTTTATCTCGCCTGTCCAGAGCAGTTCCGGCTCTCTGGCGGGGGAGTAAATTAGCGGCGATCGTTCGTCAAATCAGCAGATTGCTGCAAGTTTAACTAAACGCGCTCGGCGATGTAAGAAGAGTATTGACGCTGGGAACAGATTCTCCTACATTAGCGCCCATCGCCAGCGTAAAGCGTTGCCGATAACAATATGGTGAGGTGTCTGAGTGGCTGAAGGAGCACGCCTGGAAAGTGTGTATACGCGCAAGTGTATCGAGGGTTCGAACCCCTCCCTCACCGCCATATATAAGCCCCATGCTTTTGATAAGCCTGGGGTTTTTTCTTTATAGCGTTTTTGAGTATGCCATCCAGTATGCCATTCGCTTTTGCCTTTAGTTGATTTGTATTGCCTCGTGTTGGACTCATGCCGAATAAATACCGCTGCTCATACAGCCAACACCTCCCCTACCGTGCTGACCTGATTCTTCAACCTGTCCTGATATTTCGAGTGTGCTAGACCCCATTTTGAACAGCGATTGGCTCATCAGGTTTGCAAACCACGTATAGGCTCATACCCGTTCAGGCAGTACCCCGGGGTAATGCTTGGCAATGATATCGTTCATCTTGTCCATCAACGCCGGTTTCTTAAATGTGAGATGTGCTGAGCCCTTCATGAAGTATTTGATTGAAAAATAATCATCTTCATAAACCTCCGCCTTCAGTCGATGGGCACTGATATGCTCATACAGCCGAGCGGTGACATCCCGCCGATTATCCGGGATCGCCTTGCCCTCCAGCAGGAACAACATCCTCTCCAGATCCGCCAATTGATCCCGCCGATAACTGTGATTTAGTGTAAATCCCCATTGGTTATAACTCACCAAACCGTTGACGATGATTTTCTTGCCAAATTTGCAGGGATGGTTGCTTTTGTAATCCCAGGACAGCGATTTGAATACGTTGATCACTCCCCGCTCAAACACCTCACCCTTGTCTCGATGCAACTGCTCAAACGTGCTGTAAATGCTTTCTTGGCTGATGGCTGGAATGGTATCGCTCTCCAGATTTCTGTACCACTGGTCACGTGCCTGAGCGTCCATGATCGAAAGCATGCCCGACCTTTTCATCAGATCCCGCCATATGTCGCGATCAAGATTGCGGGTGATCACGGGCATGGCCGTTTCTACTTTCTCCATCAGCCAGCAACCGCAGCGGAAGTCTTGTTTCATAGACCAATCTCTAGCGATCCCACCACCGATGCTGTTGGTGATGGCCGAGATATCTTCAAGCTGATGAATCAGGGCTTCAATTTGCACCAGTGCGGCATTACGCCCAGAGACAATACGCTCGATGCTGGTAGAGCAAATCACGTCGGTGTGGCCGGTCAATACATCAGGTTCGATAACGGTGAGGTGTTCTGACATGACTTTCTTCCTTATATAAAAGCAAAGCGCCAGCCGGTAAGCGCTGCCGCTGATGTGGGTGATGGGGTGAATACGGGTCAGATCGTTTTACAACAGCCCGAGATGGCGAAGATCCCAAACCGCGTTCCGTGCCTGCTGAACCAGAGGCAGCAAGGTGGCGGAATCGGTTTTATCCTCGTCGTTATCGAAAATGAGTGACGAGCCACAATCAATGTTGTTTTGCAGCCAGTTAATGAGGATCTCCAGCCCCTGTTCAGTGGTTAACGTTTTGGACATGCGTGCGCCCCCAGAGAGGGGGAGAACGTCTGATAAACAGCGATATACACATGGCCCAAACTGCCCAGAGTGTCGGCTTCACAGGTAAAACCGGCATGCTGTACCCTGACACAATGCTGACGGCGTTGGTCGAGTTCACCCGACCGTAAACAGGCTTCCAGTTTTTCAAGCAGGACCGGGAAAGCGATATCCAGTGCCTGGAGTACCTCAGGAGCAAATGTGCCAACAAAACCGGCACGGTCGGCCAGAAAATGCAGATGATCACCCTGCTGGACCAACCGGGCTCCCAGGCGTGGTGTGATAGCAGATTGCAGGCCCCAGACAGGCGACGGAGTGCTGCCGTTGCTAGTGGTACTGGATTGGGTTTCCTTCATTGTCAAAACTCCTTGGAAAAGTAAAACGCCAGCGGTCGAGGCTAGCGTATTGGCGGATCACTGAGGTTAATGGGGGATAATCAAGCAAGGCGGTGATTGGCTGAGCTACGCAATCCCAGCGCACTGCGAGCGCGGAGCATATCGCCACCGTTTAGGGTCGGGTCTTGTGACATCAGGCTGAAGCCGGGGCGATCAACGCGTACCAGGTCGAATTTCTCCACCAGCTCGTTGACGGTTTCACGAACCGTAGCGCCCAGCTCAATCTGCTGGGCTATCGCCTGCTCGTCGTGGTACGGCGTATCGTTAAGTTCCAGGCCGTAACAGTGGTTCAATAACCAGGCGAGCAACTGCTGGTATTCGGCCAATGCCTGACGGGCATTCGCGGTCATCGGTGTGGCTGTGTTGATCATCGTCATAGTGAATTAACCTCAACAAAGGGGAGAAACCGGGAGTTGGCAGTGGTGAGTCAGCCAGTGGGCGACCTTGCGCCACTGCTTCACAGGGATATCAGATTCAATCGTCCAGGTGTTAGGGCACTGCGTATTGGCCAGCAACAAGGTGCTC
Source organism: Serratia sp. MMO-28 (assembly GCF_037199905.1). Classification (NCBI taxonomy): domain Bacteria; kingdom Pseudomonadati; phylum Pseudomonadota; class Gammaproteobacteria; order Enterobacterales; family Yersiniaceae; genus Serratia; species Serratia sp. MMO-28. The sequence goes on along the minus strand of NZ_JBBCVB010000051.1, from coordinate 9,020 downwards.
ATCACCAGCCAGTGATAGGAGTAGCCCCGCGTATCACAGCGGATCAGCGCATAGGGTGTTTGGCGCTGATAAAGAATGAAAGGATCGCCTGCCTGATGGGTAATCCGCTCACCGTTAAAGCCGAGCATACCCAATCCCATCAGGTTATTGTCGAACTGGTACAGACGGTTGCCTGTGTGTTCACAGATAACCGGTGCGGTGGTTAATCCCAATGTGTCTGGTTGCCAATGCAGCTTTAGATACGCGGTGGTGATCGCCTGACATAAGGCTTGCCAGTCCTTCGATGTCACGTTGCCATGTTGCAGAAAATGGAATACGCCAAGCACGGTTGATGCACTCGTGTTCATGAGCTAATTTCCTTGTAAAATAGAGGGATAGTACGAAGGTGGAACGTTGGGTATGGTGCGTATTACCAATCGAAAGTGGTAAAGTCAGGCAGTACCTCACCCAGGGCATCAATATGCAGGTAGCTCAGTTGATGGCGTTTCATTAGGGTAGTCACCAGTCGGCGGCAGGTTTTGGAAAGCCCCAGCCGTTTGAGTTGTAGCACCGGGTGGGTCCACGCATCCAATCGCAGCAGATAGCCGGTGCCCGAAAATGAGATCCACTCCCCGTCGCTGAATTCATCCTGACAGTGCGATATCCGATACAGCACCGCATTATCCCTTTCACTGATATGTGCCGAACTGCATTGCAGACCAAAACGTAAAAGTGGTGTTGTGACCATTATTGGCTTCCTTCCTTTATTACACTCCGTTGCGTATAACGGCGTTGATGATGCGCCAAGACCTTTTCACGCCATTCTGGGCTGATGACCGGAGCCATCGCCAAGTAGCGCCTTGGACAACTGTAATAACAAGGCTGTACCGACTCATCCATCGCCTTATAGCCCCAACTCCCGTCTGAGTTTTGCATCAGGGTGCAACGAATGACTGTTTGGACGGCTTTAGCCGGATCTTTCGGTGTGCTCTGGACGACAGACCACAAGACATTGCCCCGTAGCGCATGCGCCAGCGTAACATGTTGATAGTGTTCGGTATCTTCAGTTTGGATCAGTGCCGCGATCAGCTCACGGCGGGAGCGGTGTGAAAATAACCAGCCCATAGAGAATGTTCCTTATAAAAAGAGATTGCTATCAGCCAGGCAACCAGCCGCGTTCGGTGAAGGACACGATATCAAGCCCTCCTACAACCAGATGGTCCAGTACCTTCACATCAACCAGTGCCAGCGCGTTGACCAACCTTTCGGTGATTTGTCGGTCGGCCTGGCTAGGCTCTGCCTCCCCGGAGGGGTGATTATGCGAAAGAATGACGGCGGCTGCATTGTGGCGAAGTACCGCCTTCACTACTTCACGGGGGTGGACTTCCGTGCTTCTGATACTGCCGGTGAACAACGTTTCGCTCGCCAGCAACCGGTGCTGATTGTCGAGATACAGCACGATAAACACCTCACGTTCTTGTCCTGCGAGTTGTAACCGTAACCAGTCGCGTGCTGTGCTGGTGGAGGTAAATAAGGCTCCTGGTTCACGCAGGTGTTTTTCTAGCAATGACAGTGCGCGTTTCACCGTGCGCTGCGCCGTTAACGGCAGTGCGGTTGACGCCAATAATGTTGAGGAATGCATGTCGGTGTTCTCAATCAATCAGGGCAAAAATGGCGCTGTTTTCTGGGTGATGCAGTGCGTATTCCCGCAGGCGATAGAAATGGTCGGTCATCGCCTCGCTCTCGGTACGGCAGGCGTGGTGACTGTAAGCCATCAGGCAGGCGGTGATACCCGCAGCCTCAGCGCCCATCTCAGCACCGTTGCCGTTCATGGTGTTGAACAGTGACCATTTTTTATCGCCATCAGCCTCGGGAGCAATAAAGGCCCCGCCGTTACCGAGCGTGTAAAAGTCCCAGGAACCGCCCTGATAGTCTGCACACAGGCGGTCCATCCAGCCAAAGACGTGCGGCTCCAGGCTCATCCATTGCGGTATGCTGCCAAAATACTGGTGCCAGAAACAGGGGCGTTGGTTCTCTGGCACGACAGTGGCGCTCAACGTTGTTAATTGAGAGGGGGATGCAGACAGCTCAAAATACATATTCATGAAGATATCCTTTTGAATTAAATAAATAACAAAATAGGCCCCACCGAAAAAACCGGGGAGCCTGTCTGGGCGGTGAGTGATAAAGGTCAATGAGTGCTAATGGGGTCGGGCTATTGTGGCGGTGTGAAGATCACTTGCAGTTCAGTGCAGGACTGAGCATAGCCATCAGGATCGAAGCAGGCAGGCCAACTCCCATTTACCTCGACTAACCGGCACAGGCTGCGCTCACCGGGTCGATAATAAAGATGGCGGCACCAGGCGCAGATATCATCATCCGATATCGAACGGCTACCGGGTTTGTTGTCCAGCGGATACGGATACGGGGTAACTTGCTGCGCATGGGCAGGAACCGACTGCATCAGGCCACCGCCTGTTTAAGCTGTTCTGCCATCACCCACAGTGCTCGATTAAGCTTGATGTCGCCATCAATGCCATTGATGGCACGAGTTTGTGCCCGTTTGCCTTTGGCACTACGACCGGATAATCCCCCTTTACTCAAATTTTCCTGCACTCTTTGAAATGTTGTCCACAAGTCATCTTTTTTGTCTTCCCAACGTCGAGGCATCAGGATTTGGCTTTCGGTGACGGGGTGATGTTCTTCACCGTAACGGTAGGTCAACGCGGCGTGCGCCAGCGCATGTTGATGTTCGGGCGTCAGTGTTAACGCCAGCATGCTTTCCCGGCTTTCTTCTATCCGGTCAAATATCCCCAGCACCTCATAGGCCCCTTCAATCACTTTCTCTACAATCTCGGCCCCTTTGTGTGGCACACGAATTTCACCAAAACTCTGGCCACAGACCAGGCCGTTGCTGCAAATTTGGCGAAACCAGCCGGGGATCATCTGGTAGCTGCTGGAGCCATCGTGGCTGTTGAGCAACACAATCTCCTGCACTTCTTTCTGGGTGATTTGTCCCGAACGGCGCAGGCGCACCAGATGTTTAGTGTGCTCACGTTTATCTGAATCCCGCACGCGAGTCTGGCAGGCGAAGAAGGGCTCAAAGCCCTCTTCACGCAACCTATCCAGCAAGGTGATGGTCGGGATGTAGGCGTACTTTTCGCTGCGGGAGGCGTGTTTATCATCCCCTAACACGCTGGGCACGTACTGGGCCAGTTCATCAATGGTTAACGGGCGGTCGCGGCGAACGGAATTCACCCGACCAAAGCGGGAAGCTAATCGCATGGTTATTGTCCTTCTGGAAAGTAGAAAACAAAAAGCCCTGTTGCAATGGCGACAGGGCTCAATAAATCAAACAGGTGAATATGGTGCGATAAGGTTTTGTTACATCAATTGTTTCCCAACGGCTAGCAGACCGACCAGCCAGCCGATACTCTGTGGGCCAATCAGCCAGAACAATCGGGCCTTGAACAGGCCGACCATGCCATCGCGGGTATAGATACTATCGGGCATCAGCCACTGGCGAGCGGTGGCCCCGAGCGTCATGCCGATCCCTGGGCCGACGGTCATCCAGAACACATATCCCACACCTTGCCAGACATTGCGGATTTCTCCTGTCCTGCCAAACACGTTGAACAGCACGACAGTGAGCCCAATTGCGAAAGCGATAATGAAATATTTAATGACAAGCGCCATTTTCTTCGATCCTTATTTTTTGCACTGCTGAGCGGCACTCAGCATATTGTCCATAAAACGCGGTGGCACATAGCCGTACTGCGTGTTCATTTTCTGCAGTTCGCCGTGGGTATATTTCGTCTTCAGATCATCCCAGATACACCCGCAGAGGGCGGTGGTACCACCGCCTGATTTACAGCCTCGGATAAATTCATTTTCATTCTTGTCACCGCAACCGCTCAGGGCCAGAGCTGACAGCAGCGTACAAAACAAAAGCAGACCACGTAGTGCCACATTTGCTTTTAAGTGTCTGTTTATCATTATGTTACTCTCAGTAAGTTAAAAAAATCAGCCATCACGGGTAGGTGATGTCGTCCTTGTGAACAGTGAGTTCATCCAGGCTGATGACCTGATTGTTCTGATAGGTGTCAGTAATGCGAACGCCATGCCGATATCAAGGCTGGTCCATGCAATCCTGCCAGGACACAGTTTTGAGAGCCTGACGGAGACCACGGGCACTGAACGGTTTTGACTCACCTGACTGGAGCGCGGTAAAGGCAATGTTGTCCTTCGGACCGGTCTGCTTCAGCGCCTCGAAGGCGACCTGTGCCGGGATCACCTCACCCTTCAGGGGAAGGTCGTTGTCCAGATCGTATTTTTTGCCGTTGATCAACAGGTAAACATCGCGCATCCCCTCAACGGAGGTGGCACTGTAGTTATCCTTGAGTTGCTGATAGGTCACGATCATCTGGTGGTTACTGCAACTGAGAGTCAGTTGTTCCCCGGCCTTGTTCATGCTGTTCAGGGCAAATTCCATCCCACCGGTATTGCCGAACCAGTCACCCCAGGTCTGTTCAGTGATCGCCGCAGAGACGTTTGCTGTCACCAGTACAGCCGCCAGTGTCATGTAATATTTCTTCATCTTTATTTCCTTATGGTCAGTGTGATTGTGGCGTGATGCCTGAAAAGGACCCGGTTAACCGAAGAACCAGACCCAGAGGGATTTTGCGACCCGTTTAACGGTGTTTTTGACGGACTGGAGCAGGACTTTTACGGCATCGGGTAACGGTACCGAGCCCATGGCCCAATCCACGATGTCCGTCACGGTATCGCCGAAATCGTCTTTGGCTTTATCAATCGCCATGTCCGTCCGGCAGGCGGTGTTGATATGGGCGTAAACCTGGCTGCTGGCGTAGCGCGGCAGCGCATAAATCATCGCTTCCACCAGGGTAGGCATCTGATAGCCACAGGGGGCACTGATGGCGATGACCTGAGCCGGAGAGACCTGGAAACCGGCAGCCACCGTATTTATCTTGCGTTGCAATGTGTCCTGCTGTTGCGCTGACGGCTGTTGGTTCACGCTGTCCCAGGTGAGTGACGGGGCGATTTTGTCAGCCTGGCTGAGTACAAACAGGATGGTAGGGTGTGGGGCGTGACGGGCCTTGAGGATATGGTGGTAAACATGTTCATCGGCAACCAGCGCCCGGTCATCGGCCCGGATGAGCCAGAGAATAAGGTCAAGCTCGGGGAGCAGACGCTGATAGAGCGCTTCATATTCCGCGTCCCGCTCCTGGCTTTCTCCGACCCCTGGCAAATCCATCAGGGTGAGCGTGTGTGCCCCAGCCGTCAGCGCCAACCGCTGGGGCTCTCGGGTACAGGCATCAACATCGCTCACGGCACAGGGGGTACCGCTGAACAGCGCATTGCACAGGCTTGACTTGCCTGCACCGGTTTTGCCCATGATGCCAATCACCGGTTGGTAATAGAGAGAATGACGTAAACGTTGCAGAATAGACTCACGCAGTGATACGGGCAGTCCAGCAGGGAGAACCCCGAATGCTGACTCATGGTATGGACCCTCAATAAGGAAAAGAAAAAAGAGGTGGTCGCCTCATGGAGGTGATGTAGGACTGAAATACCCTCCAAGTGAATTTCCCCCTTCATCCACCGTTCCCCGCACCCAAGAGGCATTAACACCGCATTGTTTTAATTGATTTTTAGCGCGTGAACTTGACGCTTACCTCACCCTGTCCCTCACGGTATTTATATCTCATTTAATTGATATTAACGATCAATATTTAATTATTGATCAGTTTAAACGATCGATATAGTCTATGGAGCAACCCATGTGTCGGGGGACGAGCGGGGTCTGAGACACGGGAGAGCACCCGTTGATGTGGGATTGCGGGGGGATGAAGAGAAACCCTGGATGAACAGTGCTACAGAGGGCACTCGATTGCTGTATGGCAACGATGGATAACGCGGTTACTTACTGTCTTTAATGCGTTTATAGGCGGAATACAGACGTGCACTGACGTGTGCAGTAGTGAGTGCTTGTTGTCTTGCTGCGGTTATCATCTGTAGGAGAGATGCTGTGACGAGCTTGGTTAGCTGCGATAAGGGACCAGTCTGCCTCGTGCAGGCAGACGATAAAAGCGCGCTGAGGGAAACAACGCACCGGCTTCAAGCAGATTCAGGGCAGCAATTCCCTGGCATGGCACTGCAGGGCTTGTGCGAACTGGTAAAGTTTTTCAACCGTGAGGTTCACTTCGCCACGTTCAATTCTGCCCACGTAACTTCTGTCAATATTGGTCAGAAGCGCCAGTTTCTCTTGCGATATGCCCAACGCCTTACGGCGCTTGCGTATCAGCGTGCCAACAGCCTTTCCCAGATCTTGCATGGTTTTCATCACGTAAAGACAAAAACTATGCGAATTTGTGGTTTAATAAGCCACGGACTATAATCCTCATTTAAAATTAATTGGCTGCTTTTTAGGGGAAATTCACTCTACAGCCCGACAGGTTGTCACGATCGAATCCTGCCCAGTTCAGCATCACGTCACAAGCGTAGAAGGAGACAGAGTCAGGATTTTGGCAATAGAGAGGAAAGGAACATGTGATCCACGGTTTTTAACAGATTCATAGAAAGCCAACACCAGGGCGCTTTCTGCAATCGAACACCCTAGGAATAGCTGAAGCGTCGTGGGCGCTATCAGCGCAGCACCGTGAATAACCCTATTCGATAAAGACGACGTATTTTTAATCAACGTTCTCTCTCATTGAAAAATGGGGTGGCTGGCAACGGCACACTCACGCGGAGTCACAGGCGCTTGGGGTATTGACGGGAAAAGGCTAACGCTGTCCGTGGGCGAATTTTACGATCGATTTAAACGATCGATAATGCATTATTGATAGTTTCTAACGATTAGTAAATGATAATTGATCGATAATATCGATAAATGTTAACGTGATAAGCAGAGTACCTCCTCTGAAAACAAGGGAAAACGGGGCAGGCTCTTCTTCCCCTGGAGGCTGGGCATCTGAGAAGGCATTGAAGATGTAAGCACACCACTCAGGTGTGGTGAGAAACATCCAGTGAGGGAAATACCATGGTGGGTTCCGGCGTCAGCCTACGGTTTTTTTGCACCGCCTGTGCATGGAGCCAGGTCGTTCGCTTCAAGGCAGATAACATCGTCAACATCAAGACCTGCCCGGTGTGCAACAGCCCGGTTGCACACCAGCCAGCCCCGGCTCTGAAGTCATTGTTCAATGAACGGTTCAACGGTTAACAAGGAAATGTCCATGCATGTCGAGAACATAGAGAGTCTGCATCATGAGGCGCAGCGTTTGCTGAGGCTGATGCTGAACCATCTGGAGGAGGCCAGAGAAAACCCTGAGGTTTTGCTCACTACTGCCAGTCATGACGCGATGTTGGCATTTGATGCCAACGGGGTATCACACCTGAGTGACACCCTGCGGGACGAACTGCATAAGCTGACCCGCGAGGAGATGGTGTTGGCGGTGGTCGGTACCATGAAATCCGGCAAATCCACCACCATCAATGCGATTGTCGGCACTGAGGTATTGCCGAACCGCAATCGTCCCATGACGGCACTACCGACATTGATCCGTCATACCCAGGGACAACGTGAGCCGGTACTGCATTTTGCCCATACCGCGCCCATCAATACGTTGATACGAAAACTGGCTGTCTGTTGTGATAGTGAAGCGGAGCGATTGTTGGACGATGACCTGTGTGAGCTGTTGGCGCACACCCGGCATGCCCCGTCTTTTGAGACACGTTATCAGGGCGCCGACGCTATCTTTCAGTGTCTGAAAGACCTTAACGATCTGGTGCGATTATCCCAGGCGCTGGGTATCGAATTTCCCTTCGCAGACTATGCCGTCGTCAAACACATTCCCGTCATTGAGGTTGAGTTTGCCCATCTGGCTGAACTGCCTACCGGGCAGGGGCAACTCACCCTGCTGGATACGCCAGGCCCGAATGAGGCGGGACAGCAACATCTTAAGGCCATGCTGAAAGATCAGTTGGGCAAAGCCTCGGCAGTGTTGTCGGTGATGGATTATACGCAACTGAAATCCACCTCGGATGAAGAGGTGCGCCAGGCTGTTTCAGTGGTAGGACACGATGTCCCCATCTACGTTCTGGTGAACAAGTTTGACCAGAAAGGCATGCGCGGTGATAACGTCGAACAGACACAAACGCTGGTGGCAGAGCACCTGATGAACGGTATCGTCACTGCCGAACGGGTGTTTCCCGTCTCATCACAACAGGCGTATCTGGCCAACCGTGTGCGCCATGAAATTACCCTCAAGGGGGCGTTAGCCGATCTCGACACCCAGCCCTGGATTGAAGATTTCACCCGGCTTGCCATGCCGTTTTGTGAACCGGAGGATTTGCGTGATACACCGACAGTGTTGCAAAACGCTGAAAAGTTATGGAAAAGCTCGCGTTTTTCAGCGCCGTTGACGGAAGTCATTCAAGCCGCGCATGCCAACGCCGCGCTTTATGCCCTTAAATCAGCCAGCAATAAGCTCTTGCGCCATGCGGGCGAGGCTGAAGCGTATTTCGCGTTACGAGCCCAGGGACTGGTGGCCGATATCACTATGCTGACGCGCAATATCGGTGAGCTGGAGTCGGATATCGCTCTGCTCGCAGAGCATCAGCAAGAGGTGGAAAAGCAGATCGCTCAGGCGATGGATAACGCCCATCATGACTTTTCGGCGGCGATTGAAGCACTGACACAGCAAGTGAAGGAAGAAATCGACGCTTACTTTAGAGAAGGCAAACGAGAAGAAAAAGCCCGCAATGAAAAAAAAAATAAAAAAACCAAACAAAAACGCCTGACGTCACATCCTGATAAGAATACTGCTCCCCGAACGCCTACTTGGTTCTCTTCGATATTTACCGGGACGTCAGATACCGAGGATGCATCAACACCGCGTAACTCGGTGGATTTTAATCCCGACGAAGACAGGATTGAATTTGATGATCCCGACGAGGCAAGAAAATTGTTGCAGACTGTCCATCAGGCGGTCAACGGCATTTTGGCGGAGGGAGAGAAG
>NZ_JBBCVB010000050.1:0-22699 GCF_037199905.1 Serratia sp. MMO-28 | reverse complement strand
CGCAATAAGCTCTCCCACGGGCTTGGTGTCCCAGAGGGCGTACGTGCTGCCACGCCGGGTAAGAACACGGTACAACCTATCTTTTTACATCAACTACAAACATACAAGGGGACCGAACGTGCCACAGCCTTACTTCTGTGTCTAAATGGCAATACCCCGTCAACTCTCTCCCACAGAATGAGAAGCCAAAGCTTTACACCCGCACCTGACAACAACACCCTGCCAGCCTCCTCTCCCTCGGGGAGAGGGTTGGGGGGAAGGGAACAGGACGGGTATATGTAATGAGAAGACCGAATATCTCAAAGCTTTACACCTGTACCTGGCAACAGCACCCTGTCAGCCCCCTCTCCCTCGGGGAGAGGGTTGGGGTGAGGGGAACAGGACGGGTATATGTAATGAGAAGACCGAATATCCCAAAGCTTTACACCCGCACCTGACAACAACACCCTGCCAGCCCCCGCTCCCTCAGAGAGAGGGGTGGAGTGAGGGGAACAGGACGGGTATATGTAATGAGAAGACCGAATATCCCAAAGCTTTACACCTGTACCTGGCAACAGCACCCTGCAAGCCCCCTCTCCCTCAGGGAGAGGGTTGGGGTGAGGGGAACAGAACGAGTATGTGCATCATGAACGCCACGCCCCTCCCCCACAAAAAAATCATTAACATCAACATCATTCAAAAAATCACATGACATTTTTATATTTCAGACAGATAAACTGAATAAAACATCTGTAATGTAAAATTATTGTGATATTTGTTAATAAATTAACGATTACAAATTGACCACCCATTTTGCTGCGCTACTCTGCAATAACCAGCCATCACGCACAGGGAACACTTATGTCGGAAAATACCTTCGATTACATCATCGTCGGCGCAGGCTCAGCGGGCTGCGTGCTGGCAGCACAGTTGATCCGCCGTACTCAGGCACGTGTTCTGCTGCTGGAGGCAGGGGGTGACGACAATAATCTGTTTATCAAGATGCCCGCCGGCGTCGCCAAGATCATCGCCAAAAAAAGCTGGCCGTATGAAACCGAACCCGAACCTCATGCCAACAACCGCCGTATGCAGATCGCCCAAGGCAAAGTGCTGGGTGGCAGCAGCTCGGTGAACGGTATGATCTACATCCGTGGTCAACAGCAGGATTACGACGACTGGGCGGAAAAGTTCGGTTGCACCGGTTGGAGCTATCAGGACGTCCTGCCTTACTTTAAACGTGCCGAGGCCAACGAGAGCCTGTCCGACGGCTATCACGGCGGTGACGGGCTGCTGCCGGTCAGCGAGAACCGCTATCGGCACCCGCTCAGTATGGCGTTCATCCGCGCAGGCCAGGAGCTGAACCTGCCCTACCGCAACGACTTCAACGGTGAAAGCCAGCATGGCGTCGGCTTCTATCAGACCACGACCCACAAGGGCGAACGCGCCAGTACTGCGCGCACCTATCTGAAAGCAGTGCGTGATAACTCGCGGCTGGTGGTGAAACTCAATGCGCTGGTGCATCGTGTCACCCTCGAAAACAACGTGGCGACCGGTGTGATTTACAGCCAGAACGGCGGCAGTGAAATCACCGCGCGGGCCAGTCAGGAAGTGATCCTCAGCGCTGGCGCGGTGGGTTCACCGAAGATTTTGCTGTTGTCCGGTATTGGTCCGCGCGAACACTTGGAATCCTTGGGCATTACCTCACTTGCAGATCTGCCGGTGGGCAAAAACTTCCACGATCACCTGCATATGTCGATCAACGTCAGCACCCGCGAACCTGTCAGCCTGTTTGGTGCCGATCGCGGTTGGCAGGCGCTGCGCCACGGCGCCGAGTGGCTGGCGTTCCGCAGCGGCGTGCTGAGCTCCAACGTGCTCGAAGGTGCCGCCTTTACCGACAGCCGGGGCGATGGTCGGCCGGACGTGCAAATCCACTTCCTGCCGCTGCTGGACAGTTGGGACGACGTGCCCGGCGAACCGCTGCCCGCGATCCACGGCATGACGCTGAAAGTCGGCTATCTGCAGCCCAAAGCGCGTGGCGAAGTGCAGCTGCGCAGCCGTAACCCAAGCGATCCGGTCAAGCTACAGGCTAACTATCTCGGCCACACGGACGATCTGGCTGGCAGCGTACGGGCGGTGAAGTTCGGCCTGCGCTTCTTAGAAACCGCCGCGCTGAAGCCGCTGATTAAAGAACTGTTGATGCCGCAGCCACAGTGGACCAACGACGACCTGCAGTTAGAGGAGTTCGTGCGTAACTTCTGTAAGACGGTGTATCACCCGGTGGGCAGTTGCCGCATGGGCCAGTCGCCAGTGGACTCGGTGACCGATCTGCAGCTGCGCGTGCATGGCTTCGAACGCCTGCGGGTGGTGGACTGCTCGGTTATGCCGCAGGTTACCAGCGGCAACACCAACGCTCCGACCATTATGCTGGCGGAAAGGGCGGTGGATTTGATTTTGGGCGAGAGAGCGTAATTTCTCACCCCATCGGCACGCCGCTGTGAAAACGGAACTCGTTATCCGGCGATTGGATCAGTTCGGCTTCAACGCGGCCAAAATGCGCCACACGTTCGCTGATATCATCACCGGCAATCTGCTGCGCCAGCGTCAGGTAATCCTGATAATGGCGCGCTTCAGAGCGCAGTAACGAAACATAAAACCGGTTGAGCTCATCGTCGAGAAACGGTGCCAGTTTGGCAAAACGCTCACAGGAGCGGGCTTCGATATAAGCACCACAGATCAGCTTGTCGATCAAGGTAGCCGGATCGTGAGTACGCACTTCGCGGATCATGCCTTTGGCATAGCGGCTAGCGGTGATCTTTTTATAGCGGATCTGCCGCGTTTGCATGATCTCCAGCACCTGCGAGAAGTGATGCAGTTCTTCCTTAATCAGTAGCACCATCTTATCCACCAGATCCTGCCCGTAAGCCGAACCGTTTTTCGGCAGGATCTTCTTGGTAAAGGCGCTCTGGCGGAACAACGCCTCCGGCACGCCCTGCTCTTCGTGTACAAAAGCCTCGTAAGGCTTCAGCAGTGCCAGCAACGCATCGCCACTCTCTTTGTCCGCCACGTAGCGGCGGATCAGCCACATGCCGGTTTGTGCGGCTTTCAGTTCGCAGACCATATGGTCGGTCAGCAACAGCGGCAGGTTTTCCGCGCGGCGCGCCGCGTCAATCCAGCCATCGGGGGTTTCGCAATGCAGGAAATTCAGAATTGGGGCTAACAAAGAATGGTATGTCATTTGAGCTTATACAGGAGCAAAGGGCCGGGAACCCGGCCCAGAGATTAATTAGTGGCGCTTACCGTCGTCGTCTTCATCGATAAATTCGCCGTCTTCGTCGTCATCCTCACCATCTTCACCGTTCGGATCTTCATAGTAGGTGCCCCAACCGTCGTAGTTGACGCCGCATTTTTCTGCCAGCGCCACCAGTTGCTCCACCTGGCTGTCGATCAGCTCGGCATTCAGCGCGACTTCGCTAATCACATCGCAGCACATCACCAGTGAGCCATCTTCCACTTCCAGCTCTTCGGCATCGGTCACTTCGTAGCCCAGCTTAAAGGCTTCAACCGCGGCCTGCTCCAGCACTTCAAACTTTTCGGCAGAGAAATGGTGCTCAATGGTGTAGAGCGCATCCGGATCGCTGCCGTCTTCCAGCAGTTCTTCGATGATCAGGCGGGTTTCTTCACGTTGTTCTTCCAGCAATTCGCGGTTTGCCATGCCTCTATCCTCAATAAAATGGCTTTCAATACCTCTATTTTCACACACCAGTGTCACTGCTGCCATGATAAACGTGAAAGATTTCTTTCTTGGGGTTGAAATTGAATATTCATACATATAAAGTGAATTTTAATTCAATTAAAACGTTAGGGATATATGGAGATGAACCAGATGAACCCCTTTTACAATCGTCACTTTCTGAGGTTAATGGATTTTACCCCCGCCGAGATCCAGTCTCTGCTGCAACTGGCTGCCGATTTAAAACAGGCTAAAAAGCAAGGCCAGGAAACCCGCTACCTGCAAGGCAAAAACATCGCGCTCATCTTCGAAAAAGACTCAACCCGCACCCGATGCTCTTTCGAAGTTGCCGCATTCGATCAGGGGGCGCAGGTCACCTATCTTGGCCCAAGCGGCAGCCAGATCGGCCATAAAGAGTCGATGAAAGACACCGCTCGCGTGCTGGGCCGCCTGTACGACGGTATTCAGTATCGCGGCTTTGGCCAGCACCTGGTGGAAACGCTGGCAAACCACGCCGGTGTCCCGGTGTGGAATGGCTTAACCAACGAGTTTCACCCCACCCAGTTGCTGGCAGATCTGCTCACCGTACGTGAACATTTGCCCAACAAACCGCTGAGCGAAGTGAAATTCGCCTACATCGGTGACGCGCATAACAATATGGGCAATACCCTGCTGGAAGCTGCTGCGTTAGTAGGCATGGATCTGCGCCTGGTGGCACCTAAAGCCTGCTGGCCGCAGGCGGAACTGGTGGCAGAATGCCAGGCGCTGGCGCAGCAGACCGGCGGCAAAATCACGCTGACGGAAGATATCGCCGAAGGGGTGAAAGGTGCCGACTTCCTGTATACCGACGTCTGGGTCTCGATGGGCGAACCGAAAGAGGTGTGGCAGGAACGTATTGCTCAGCTGTTGCCTTACCAGGTTAATATGGCGATGGTTAAACTCACCGGTAACCCACAGGTGAAATTCCTGCACTGCCTGCCCGCGTTTCACGACGATCAAACCACCCTGGGCAAGCAGATGGCCGAACAGTACGGCCTGCACGGTGGGATGGAAGTCACCAACGAGGTATTCGAATCTGCCCACAGCGTGGTGTTCGATCAGGCAGAAAATCGCCTGCACACCATCAAGGCGGTGATGGTGGCCACGCTGAGCAAGGTGTTGTGATGATATTGCGCTGAAAGGCCCCATCGCCAGACTAAAGAGCCCATCTCATTGGGCTATGTTATTGCTATTTTGTCCCTGGGAAGTGCTCACAACCCTCACGTACTGCGTGTACGCCCCAGGGCAGGATCCCACCAGGCCTTTTTCATGCTCTCCTATTCGTGAACAAACTCACGCATCCAGGCCAGCAATCCGCACCAGATGAACGGTGAGCCACAGCAGTTCGTTCCCGCCAAGGGTGATATCGAGCTGGATCTTGACGTAATCGCGGATCAGTAGCGCGCAGCGGTAGGCATCCGGATACTCCTTAATCACCTGCACCAGCAGAAAACTGTCCCTCGCGCCGTCCAGTTCTCCCTCCTGTAAACGCTGGAAAAAGAACTGCATATGGACCAGAAAGCGCGAGTAGTTAATCGATTCGGTGTCTATTTGCTGCTTAAAGTGATACTGAATGAGGTTAAAAATATCCTTCAGCATTTTCACCGAATGCATGGTCTGCGCCACGTCGTCGCCCTCGCTCTGGCCGTTAACCAGATGAAAAGCGATATTTCCGGCTTCCTCCTCCGGCAGTTCAATACCGTACTGCTGGAGAATAATCGTCACCGCCTCGCTGGCGACGCGGAACTGCTGCGGATAAAACCGCCTGACTTCCGGCAGCAGGCGGTTTTGAATGGCGATCCCTTTGCGGCTGCGTTCGATGGCGAAGGTGAGGTGATCGGCGAGGGTAAAGAAAATCTGCTCGCGAACTTTACTGGCAAGCTGCATATTAGCGCGGGAAATAATCATCGCGGCCATTTCGATGACCTCGTCCGGGATGGCGGAGAGCGCCTCAAGATAGCCGCTGCGCGCGCCGAGCACCTGGGTTACGAACAGCTTCTCTATCTTCTCCGGGGCAATCTCATCCCCGGGTCTGCTGTTGAAGCCAATACCTTTACCCATGACGATAACCTCCCTGTTATCGTCATCCATAGAGAGCACCAGGCTATTATTAAGCACCTTCTGAACAATCATCTCTGAGACTCGTTGTAGTTGCCGTTTTGCGCGATGACCTCCTTATACCACCAGAAACTGCGTTTACGGATCCTTTGCAAACTCTTCAGATCATCCTCGCCGCGATCGACATAAATAAAACCGTAGCGCTTGGCGTATCCCTGGTGAGTGCTGACCACGTCAATCGCCGCCCACGGGCAATAGCCCATCAGCTCGACGCCGTCGGCAATCGCCAGCCGCATTTGCTTAATATGTGCCTGTAAGAAGGCGATGCGGTAAGCATCATTCACCTTCCCGTCATGTTCCAGCTTGTCCGGCGCGCCCATGCCGTTTTCACTAATCAGAATCGGCAGACCGTAGCGCTCGCACACTTTGCGCAGCGTTAGACGCAGCCCCACCGGGTCGACCACCCAGCCGTACGGCGTTTTGTCGACCCATGGGTTTTCCGCCGGACGATAAACCCCCTCTTCGCCCAGCATAATTTGCTGGTCGCCCGCGCGGGACACCACATCCCCACCGTCGCCTCGGCTGGCGGCAATGGTGGCGGTCGAGTAGTAGTTAATGGCGATAAAGTCCGGTCGCCCCTGCTGTAAAATAAATGCATCCTCTGGCTGCACCTCCGGCGCGAGGCCGCGGTCCTGCATATAGGCCCAGGCCAGGGCGTTGTAGCGGCCATGCACCGCAATATCCAAAAAGCTCCAGCAGCGCAGCGTCTCCCAGTTATGCGCGGCGATAGCGTCCTCCGGTTTACAGCTTTCGGCATACATCGAAGTGGTATTTATCGCCGGGCCGATGCGCAGCCCGGGAAACTCGCGCTGGCACAGGGCGAAGATCTGCGCCTGAGCCAGCATCATATGGTGATTCTGCTGGTACAGCGCCTTCTTGCCAGGCAGTTCGCGATCGGCAGGAACGCCAATCGCCCCGGGATGGAGGATCATGGTGTTCTGTTCGTTAATCGTCAGCCATAGCGGGACTTTATCGGCAAACTCGCTGAACAGCAGCCGGGCATAGCGCACGAAGGCCTCTGCGGTTTTGCGGTTCAGCCAGCCGCCTTTTAGCTCCAGCGCCCACGGCAGGTCGAAGTGGTACAGCGTAACGATGGGCGTTATCCCGTAGCTCGTCAGGGTGTCGATCAGGCGGCGATAAAAGGCCAGCCCGCCCGGATTCACCGGGCCGTCGCCGTCCGGGATCACCCGCGACCAGGCTACCGAAAAGCGATAAGCCTTCAGCCCCATCTGCGCCAGCAGCGCGACGTCCTCCTCCATGCGATGATAGTGGTCGCTGGCGATGCGAAAGTCCGCCGTTCCCGGCGGATGGCTGAGCATATCGACCACCGAAGGCCCTTTACCGTCCTCATCCCACGCTCCCTCAACCTGATAGGCTGAAGTGGACGCACCCCACAAAAAACCGTCCGGGAATCGGGCCTGCTGTTGATAAATCATGCATGCGCCTCCTTAGCAGATTGCACCATCAGCAGTTCGCCGTAATCAACCTGCGCGGCGGCGGTCAGGCGCAGAGAATGCTGCTCGTCGCCATTGACCACAATCACCGGGGTAATCAGGTCGTACCCGGCCTGCTCGATGGCGGTAATATCAAAGCGAATCAGCTCCTGTCCGGCCTCCACCCTATCGCCCACCTTCAGCGCTGAGCTAAAGTGCTGACCGTTAAGATTTACCGTATCAATACCGATATGGATCAGCAGCTCAAGACCACTGTCACTCTGCAGGCCAACGGCGTGACAGGAGGGCAGAAGCATTACCACCGTGCCGCTAAACGGCGCGCGCAGTACCCCTTCGTGCGGAAGAATCGCCACGCCCTCACCCAGCAGACCGCCGGAAAAAACGTCATCGTTCACTTCGCTGAGCGCCACTACCTGGCCGCGCAGCGGGCTTAACACTTCCATCCCATCCTCGCTTTTCGGGCTGACCGCAGGCTGCGAAGTCTCGCTCACTTCTTCTTGCTCCTCGGGGGTATCTTTAAAAGCGATAAACCAAGTCAGGGCAAAGGTCACCACGATGGAAATCGCGCAGGTCACCAGCGCATGGACGATGTTCATCGGGTTTTCGCCGATAAACGCCGGCAACGCTGCCAGGCCAGGAGAAACAAAGGCGTAGCGCACCAGCCCGCTAACTCCGGCATATACCCCTGCGCAGCCGCCGCCGATCATGGCGGCAATCAGCACGCGGCGGAACTTGAGCAGCACCCCGTACAGCGCCGGTTCGGTGATCCCCAGCAGCGCGGTAAAGCCCGACGAGGAGGCCAACTGGCGCAGGTTGCCATTTTTGGTTTTCAGCGCCACGCACAGCGTCGCGGCACCCATTGCCACGTTTGACGCCAGCATCCCCGGTCCGTTAATCATCTCGTAACCGCTTTTACTCAGTTGGCCGGTTGCGATCGGCGTCATCGCCCAGGCAGTACCAGTAATGATCAAAAAGGGCTGCAGGGTGCCCATCAGCATCGGGATTAACCAGCTGGCGTGGCGGTCGATAGTGCCAGCCCCCTCGGCAACCAGGTCGTTAAGCAAAATGCCCGCCGGGCCGACAAACACCAACGCCAGCGGCGCGGTAATCAGCAGAATCAGCATCGGCTTGACGAAAAACTTGATAATCGATGGCGACACTTTTTCAGC
This sequence comes from Serratia sp. MMO-28, assembly GCF_037199905.1. NCBI lineage: Bacteria > Pseudomonadati > Pseudomonadota > Gammaproteobacteria > Enterobacterales > Yersiniaceae > Serratia > Serratia sp. MMO-28. The sequence goes on along the minus strand of NZ_JBBCVB010000050.1, from coordinate 14,210 downwards.
AAAGCGCTCCACCCACGACATCAGCCATACGGTCAGAATAATCGGCAGCACCGAACCGGCATAATCGGAAAGCAGGACGTTAATACCGACAAAATCGACCGCTTTACCAGCCGCCAGCATCTGGCCGATGCCCGGATGAAGCAGCACGCCGGCGAGGGTCATCGCCAGAATCGGGTTACATTCAAACTTCAGCGACGCCCCGTAGGCCAGCAGCACCGGCAGGAAGAAGAAGGCAGCGTCGGCGATAATATTGAGCAGTTGATACGTCGAGCTGGTTTCGCTAATCACTCCCGTTAGCTTGCAAATGGCCAACAGCGCTTTAATCATCCCCGCACCGGTAATGGCCGGGATCACCGGTGTAAAGGTGGTCGAAATCACGCTGATAATACGCGCAACAATACCGGTCGGTTTAGCATTTTTGTCGCCACCGGTCGGATTATTCTTCTTCGGCAGGGCCTTATTGAGCAGGCGATAAACCTGCTGCACTTCATTGCCGATAACAATCTGAAATTGGCCGCCTTTCTCCACCACACTGATCACGCCGGGGATAGCGCCAATCTGCGCATCGTTAACCTTCGCGCGGTCGTTGAATTCCATGCGCAGCCGGGTCGCGCAATGGGTAAGCATACGGATATTCTCCGCACCGCCTACCGAGTGGAGGATTTTGTCTGCTATTTCGTTATAGTTCATAGTGTTCCCTGGTGTTGGAGCAAAAAAAAGACCAAAACAGAGACGCTCCCCTTTGCGGGAGAGCATTTCTATTTTGGTCTTGCCTGCTTTCGCAGTAGCACGCCATCATAAAAATGGGTTATTTCGGCAGATTATCTAAGTGGCCTTTGACTATTTCAATGGCAATCAAACAAAAATGTGAGCTGGATTGAGTAAATATCGACCGAGAGGCTGCTGACGCCTTAATGATGCGGCAGGGCCAGGGAATCTCAGGGCAGGATAACGTGGGAGAAGATAGATGCGGATCTGTACGCTCAGTGATAAGCAATGTGAGTCCCCCCCAGGAGCATAGATAACTATGTGACTGGGGTGAGCGAACGCAGCCAACGCACATGCAACTTGAAGCATGACGGGTATAAACCCGGCCATTTTGAAGAGGGGTTTTACTTTCACCCACATCGTATAGTCTTTTTCGTCATATCAAATAACAGATTAGCCTTTGCCTGCTTTTTACGAACGTTCTACCGTGGCACTTTGGCGGTGGAAATACCGTAAAAAATCAACGATTACAACCTCTTCTCCGTTCTGGTTTACCAGCACACTCAAGGGAAACGTCTATGAAAGCCAAAGTGTTACCGCTGTTCATTCTCGCCGCACTCTCAGGCAGCGCCTTCGCCGCCACGCCGCCCAATACGCTGGTGGTCGTCCAATCGCTGGATGATATTGTCAGCTTCGATCCGGCTGAAGCTAACGAGCTTTCCAGCATTCAGACCGTACCCAGCCTGTATCAGCGGCTGGTGCAGGCCGATCGTGACAACCCGGCCAAGGTAATCCCGGTGCTGGCAGAAAGCTGGCAGGATGACGCCGCCGCCAAAACTCTGACGATCAAGCTGCGCCCGCAGGCGGTATTCTCTTCTGGCAACCCGTTAACCGCCGACGATGTGATCTTCTCTTATCAGCGCGCGGTGAAAATGAATAAATCACCGGCGTTTATCCTTAACGTGCTCGGCTGGCAGCCGGACAATATCGCTACACAATTGAAGAAAATCGACGATCATACCGTGCAACTGAGCTGGACGGCGGATGTCAGCCCGGCGGTGGCGCTGAATATTCTTTCAACGCCGATCGCCTCGATCGTCGATAGCAAAGCGGTGCAACCAAACGTGAAAGGCGACGACTTCGGCAACGCCTGGCTGAAAATGCACTCCGCCGGCAGCGGCCCGTTCAAGATGCGCGTTTATCAGCCGCATCAGGCGATCGTACTCGACGCCAACCCAACTTCACCGGGCGATAAGCCGCTGCTCAGCAACATCATCATCAAAAACGTGCCAGACCCCAGCGCACGTCGCCTGCTGATCCAGCAAGGCGATGCCGACGTGGCGCGTGAACTGGGCCCGGATCAGACCGCCGCGCTGAAAAGCCAGGCGGGTGTGAAGGTGCTGGAAATCCCTTCCGCCGAGCAGAACTATCTGGTGTTCAATAGCGGCAACCAGGCCAATCCGCTGCTGAATAACCCGGCATTCTGGGAGGCTGCGCGCTATCTGGTGGATTATCAGGGCATCACGAAAGATCTGTTAAAAGGGCAATACTTCGTGCATCAAAGTTTCCTGCCGGTGGGTTTGCCGGGCGCGCTGGAAGATAACCCTTTCAGTTTTGATCCGGCCAAGGCCAAGGCGATCCTGGAAAAAGCCGGGATCGCTAACGCCAGCCTGACGTTAGACGTAGAAAACAAACCGCCGTTTATCACTATTGCCCAATCGTTGCAGGCCAGCTTTGCCCAGGGCGGCGTGAAGCTCGAACTGCTGCCAGCGGCGGGTAGCCAAGTGTATGCCCGCGTGCGTGCCAAACAGCATCAGGCGGCGATCCGCCTGTGGATCCCCGATTATTTCGACGCGCACTCCAACGCCAGCGCTTTTGCCTATAACGATGGCAAGAGCAGCACGGTGGCTGGCCTGAACGGCTGGCAGATCCCCGATCTGAATAAGAAAACGCTGGCGGCGGTGGCAGAAGCCGATCCGGCTAAGCGCAGCGCGCTGTACACCGCCATGCAGCAGGAGCTGCAGCGCAGCTCGCCTTATGTGTTTATCGATCAGGCCAAAACGCAGGTGGTGCTGCGCGATAACGTGAAAGGCTATCAACAGGGCCTGAATGCGGATATGGTTTACTACGATCGCGTCAGCAAATAATCAGGATTGTCATGTCGGTAGCAATTAAACCCACGCCGGGGAACCCTTCCCGGCGTCGTATTTTAGGGTTGGCCCAGGGCCTGCTTACGCTGGCGCTGACCCTGTTCGGCCTGTTGTTGATCACCTTTCTGCTCTCGGCGCTGTCGCCGGTGGATCGGGTATTGCAGATCGTCGGCGATCACGCCAGCGCCGCCACTTATGAACAGGTCAAACATCAGCTCGGGCTGGATCGTTCATTGCCGGTGCAGTTCTGGCACTATCTGGAACGGCTGGCGCACGGCGATCTCGGCACCGCCAGCGCCACTGGCCAGCCGGTGTTGCAGGATCTGCTGCACGCCTTCCCCGCCACCTTGGAACTGGCCACGCTGTCGTTGATCATTGGCGCAACGCTCGGCGTGCTGTTCGGCGTGCTCTGCGCCCGCTTTGCCGGTAGCAGGCTGGATATCGTGGTGCGTTTCATCACCCTGCTCGGCAACTCGGTGCCAATCTTCTGGCTGGGGCTGCTGATGCTGCTGCTGTTTTACGCCAAACTGCAGTGGAGCGCCGGGCCGGGGCGGCTGGACGATATCTACCAATACAGCGTAGAGAGCAAAACCGGCTTCGCGCTGATCGATACCTGGCTTTCCGGCGACCTTGGCGCGGTGCGCAATGCGCTGGCGCATCTGGTGCTGCCGGTCTGCCTGCTGGCCTATTACTCGCTGGCCAGCATCACCCGCCTGACGCGCTCGGCCTGCCTGAGTGAGCTGAATAAAGAATACGTCACGCTGGCGCGCGCCAAGGGTGCCGGCGAGATGCGCATAATGCTGTGCCACGTACTGCCGAATATCGGCGGCACGCTGCTGACGGTGATTGCTCTGTCTTACACCAGCATGCTGGAAGGCGCGGTGCTGACCGAAACGGTGTTCTCCTGGCCCGGCATTGGCCGTTACCTCACTACCGCGCTGTTTGCCGGTGATACCACCGCGATTATGGGCGGCACCCTGCTGATCGGCCTGTGTTTTGTGCTGATCAACACCCTCACCGATCTGCTGGTCCGCGCGATCGACCCAAGGACGCGGCCAAGATGACGATCGCTATGCTCAAACGTTCCCCGGCCGCCACCTGTGGCTCGCTGATCCTGCTGACGCTGGTGCTGATCGCCCTGTTCGCTCCCTGGCTGGCACCGGTTGATCCCAACTGGCAGAACGCCGCCAACCGCCTGCTGCCACCGGGCGCAGGCCACTGGCTCGGCACCGACGGCTATGGTCGCGACGTGCTTTCGCGTCTGATCTACGGTACGCGTCCCACGCTCGGGCTGGTGCTGTTGGTGACGGTGATTACCCTGCCGCTCGGCCTGCTGATCGGCGTGCTTTCCGGCTATTACGGCGGCTGGCTGGAACGCGTGCTGATGCGCTTTACCGACGTGGTGATGTCGATGCCACGGCTGATTCTGGCCTTTGCCTTTGTGGCGATGCTCGGGCCGGGGCTGGTCAACGGCGCGTTGGCGCTGGCGCTCACCACCTGGCCAGCCTATGCCCGTCAGGCGCGGGCTGAAATCCAACTATTGCGTAAAAGCGACTATCTGGCCGCCGCCGAAATGATGGGCATTCAGGGGCCGCGCCTGCTGTGGGGCCATATTCTGCCCATGTGCCTGCCTTCGGCGGTGGTGCGGCTGGCGCTCGATCTGGCGGGCATCATTCTCGCCGCAGCCGGGCTGGGCTTTCTCGGCCTGGGCGCGCGGCCACCGATGGCCGAATGGGGCTCGATGGTGGCCGACGGCATGCAGGTGATCTTCGATCAATGGTGGATCGCCGCGATCCCCGGCTGTGCGATCCTGATCAGCAGCCTGGCGTTTAACCTGCTGGGCGATGGCCTGCGCGACTTACTGGATCCGCATCATGACTGAGCCACTCTTGGTAGCACGCAATCTCAGCATCCACTTTAACGGCCACCCGGTGGTGGATAACCTGTCGTTGACGATTGGCCGGGAAAAGGTGGCCCTGGTCGGGGAATCGGGTTCCGGCAAATCGATGACCGCCCGCGCGCTGATGGGGCTGGTGCGTAAACCGGGCATCGTCAGCGCCGATACCCTGTGCTACCGCCAAACCGACCTGCTGACGCTGAAACCACGCCAGTGGAACGAGGTGCGCGGCGCTAAAATCGCCATGGTATTGCAGGATCCGCGCTACGCGCTGAACCCGGTGCGCTGCATCGGCAAGCAGATAGAAGAGTCCCTGACGCTGCATCATTCTCTGACCCGCGCCGATCGCCATGAGCGAGGTGCTGAATGCTCTGGCGGCCGTCGGCTTGCCGGAGAATATCTACCACAGCTATCCCGGCCAGCTTTCCGGCGGCATGGGCCAGCGCGCCATGCTGGCGATAGCGCTGGTTAACGATCCGCAACTGCTGATTGCCGACGAACCGACCTCGGCGCTGGATGCCCGGTTGCGTAACCAGATCCTCGATCTGATCGTCGAACAAACCACACGGCGCAATATGGGCCTGCTGTTGATCAGCCACGATCTGCCGCTGGTTGCCACCTACTGCGACCGGGTGCTGGTGATGTATCAGGGTAAGCTGGTGGATCAGGGCCTCGCCGCCGATCTGCCGTCAGCCACCCATCCTTATACCCGCACGCTGTGGGCCTGCCGCCCCAGTGCGGCCACCTATGGCCAGGAACTGCCGGTGCTGGATCGCAGCATCGATTTTACCCGGAGCGAACATGGCGCTGATTGAAATTGAAAACCTACAGGTCAGTTTCCCGCAGGGCATCGGCCATAAAATCGCCGTCGAATCGGTGAGTTTTGCCGTCGAGACCGGGGAAACCTTCAGCCTGATTGGCGCCTCCGGCTGCGGTAAATCCACCGTGCTGCGCGTGCTGGCGGGCCTGCAACGCGAATGGTGCGGCGAAGTGCGGCTGCTCGGCCAGACGCTGCAGCCACTACAGCGTTTTACCGGCCAGCTGCGCCGCGAGGTACAGATGGTGTTTCAGGATCCTTACGCCTCGCTGCACCCACAGCACAAGATTGGCCGCACGCTGGGGGAACCGCTGAAGATCCACGGCGAAAAACACATTCCGGCGCGTATCAACCAGGCCTTGCAACAGGTCGGTTTCAACGCAGCGATGGCCGAACGTTATCCGCACCAGCTTTCCGGTGGCCAACGCCAGCGGGTGGCGATCGCCCGCGCTTTGCTGCTGCGGCCTAAGCTGTTATTGCTGGATGAACCGACTTCGGCACTGGATATGTCGGTGCAGGCAGAGATCCTTAACCTGCTTAATCACCTGAAGCGCGAACATGGCATGACCTATCTGCTGGTGAGCCACGACGGTGAAGTGATCGCCCATATGTCTGAACGTGCCGCGCTGATGGAAAACGGCCATATTGTGCGCCATTTCAGCCGGGGGGATTTGCAGGCGGGCAAGCACATTTATCATACGCATCTTTCTCAGCCTAACAAATAACCAACCCCCATATTGGCTAAGCCCTCTCTCAACAACCAATCGGTTGCGAAATGGCAAAAAGTGATGTTTTAGCGCTTGCAGTGACGAAAAGCGCGAGTATAATGCGCGACAATTTGCCAGGAGAAAGCATGAAAAACGCCGCTTGTTTTGTTAGCGATCATCGACAGAACCCACTGCCCATCGGCAGCCTGCAGCCGTTGTTTCTCCTATTGCATGATCTCATTCTTTAAGCCCCTCATTGAGGGGCTTTTTTTTGCCTTAAGAACGACTCGACTTGAGGAGAGTGAACATGGCCAACCCGCTGTATCGCAAAAACATCATCTCTATTAACGATCTCAGCCGCGAGGATCTGGAACTGGTGCTGCGCACTGCCGCCAGCCTGAAAGCCACCCCGCAGCCGGAACTGCTGAAACACAAGGTGATCGCCAGCTGCTTTTTTGAGGCATCAACGCGCACCCGCCTGTCGTTTGAAAGCGCCATGCAGCGCTTGGGGGCGTCGGTGGTGGGCTTTTCCGACGGCAGCAACACCTCCCTTGGCAAAAAAGGCGAAACGCTGGCCGATACCGTCTCGGTGATCAGCACCTATGTGGATGCGATTGTAATGCGCCATCCGCAGGAAGGGGCGGCGCGCCTGGCGGCGGAGTTCGCTGGCGGTATCCCGGTGCTGAATGCCGGTGACGGCTCTAACCAGCATCCGACTCAAACCCTGTTGGACCTGTTCACCATTCAAGAGACCCAAGGCCGCCTGAACAACATCAACATCGCCATGGTGGGCGACCTGAAATATGGCCGCACCGTCCATTCGCTCACCCAGGCGCTGGCTAAATACGAGGGTAATCACTTCTTCTTCATCGCCCCGGAGGCGTTGGCAATGCCGGGTTACCTGCTGAAGATGCTGGAAGAAAAAGGCATTACCTACAGCCACCACAACAGCATTGAGGAAGTGGTGCCGGAGCTGGATATTCTGTACATGACCCGCGTACAGAAAGAGCGCCTCGATCCTTCTGAATACGCCAACGTGAAAGCACAGTTTATACTGCGGGCGAGCGATCTGGCGGGCGCACGCGGCAACATGAAAGTGCTGCACCCGCTGCCACGGATCGATGAGATCACCACCGAAGTAGATAAAACGCCCTACGCGCACTATTTCCAGCAGGCGGGCAACGGCATTTTCGCCCGGCAGGCGCTGTTGGCACTGGTATTAAACACCGATTTGGCTCTTTAATTTAAGGGGAACAGTCATGACTCACGATAATAAACTCCAGGTTGAAGCGATCAAATGCGGCACGGTGATCGACCATATTCCGGCGCGCGTCGGCTTTAAGCTGCTGTCGCTGTTCAAACTGACCGACACCGATCAGCGCATCACCATCGGGCTGAACCTGCCTTCACGCGAGCTGGGCCGCAAAGATCTGATCAAGATCGAGAATACTTTCCTGACCGAGCAACAGGCCAACCAGTTGGCGATGTATGCACCCAAAGCCACGGTTAACCGCATCGACAATTACGAAGTGGTGCTGAAGCTGAACCTCAGCCTGCCGGATCATATCGACGGCGTGCTGACCTGCCCGAACAGCAACTGCATCAGCCGCAGCGAACCGGTGGCGTCCAGCTTCAGCGTGAAATCCCGCGCCGGTGAAGTACACCTGAAATGCCGCTACTGCGAAAAAGAGTTCGAGCATCAGGTGGTGTTGCAGGCCGACTGATTTCCCCACGAGTGGCGCTGTTAATCTGGCGGCCACTCCCTACACCCGTCATACTTCAAGTTGCTTGGGTGTTGGCTGCGCACCGTTGCCCCAGTCACATAGTTGTCTATGCTCCTGGGTCTCCGTTGCTGGCCGCCTACAAGCAACTCGAATTATTTTGGGTGTATAATGGAATTTCTGAAAAGAAACCCTCGAGTTAGGAGAGAAAATGTCACGTAATATCAGCACTGAACTCGCGCCAGCCGCCATTGGGCCTTACGTACAGGGCGTTGATCTGGGTAGCATGATCATCACTTCCGGCCAGATCCCGGTCGATCCGAAAACCGGTGCCGTGGCTGACGACGTCGCCGCACAGGCCCGCCAGTCACTGGAAAACGTCAAAGCGATCGTCGAAGCCGCTGGCCTGAAAGTGGGCGATATCGTTAAAACCACCGTTTTCGTGAAAGATCTGAACGATTTCGCCACCGTTAACGCCACCTATGAAGCCTTCTTCACCGAACACCAGGCATCATTCCCGGCCCGTTCCTGCGTGGAAGTGGCGCGTTTGCCAAAAGACGTGAAGATTGAGATCGAAGCCATCGCCGTTCGTCGTTAATCCCCCGCGATAGCTGATAAGGCCAGCTTTGGCTGGCCGTTTTTGCTCTAAAAGATCCCCCTACTGCACCGCCACCGCGCGCAATAGCGCTTCCAGCGGATACACTGCCGCAATCACCACTTCATCACGGATCTGCGCGGCGGCATCCAGTTGCTGCTGCGCCTGTGCGGCTTCGGCTTGGCTCAATGGTTTGCCCTGCTGATAGCGCTCCAACAGCATCAGCCCCAGATCCGAAAGCGCGCTGACGTCCTGCGCCACCCGGGCCAAATCCTTCATCACCACGTTGCCAGCAATCACCTGCTGTACCAGTGCCCCATTACGCTGCCAATGTTGCAAACGTTCACGTATCGCCTGGGCTGCCGCCGGGTGGTTTTTGTCTTGCAGCAGCAGTGCCACCTGGGCGTGCAAATCGCGCACCGCCGCGCTTTCCGCCGGTAAGGCATCGGCAAAGCGGTTGAGCGGTTCAAACTGGTGATAATGACCGGCTTTAAACTTCAGATGGTTGCGAGTGTAATACTGAGCGGGTTCCACCGCTTCGGCGAGGATCTGCAAGGGTGTAATGTCCACGCTGTTAGCCAGGCGGGTGAATTCGCGCGCGCTTGCAGCATGCTGCTGTAACCCGACGGACACCACCGACCAGGCATCCACCGCTGCCAGGCGCTGATACATCTTGCCTTCATCGGTAACCTCTTTCGCCGACCACAGGCGCTCGGCCACCGCAAAGGTGCGTGGCCACATTTTGATATCGAGGATCGGCGCGCGAATGTTTTCCGCCCAGAAGGCGGCTTCGCCACCCAAGATATTGGCCTGATGCTGTTCATCCGGCACCACCGGCATTTTACCTGCCGGGATTGCCGCTAATTTGCTGCCGGTGGTGGAGTAGCGCACGTTGCCCACCCGCGTATAGCCGCTCAGTTGAGCCTGCTGCAGCGTCAACACCGGGCAGGTTTCCCCCATCCAGCTGTCGATGCAGAAAGTCACCTGCTGCGGCGTGCGCCATTCAATACCCTGCACCGCACGGCGTGATTTACCTTTGAAATCAATAAATCCGCGCCAACCCGCTTTACCTTCAATCAGCGTGAAAGAGCCTTCAACCGCGCTGCCTTTAAAGCGTGGCATGCTGAACCGCCAGCTCTGCGCTTTTTCCCCTTCCTGCACCTCCGTTACCACTCCCAACGGCTGCGGCATAATCTCATTGCGGTAGTGATAGGCGGTGCTTTGCGGCTGATCGAGGTAGAAACCGGTAGAAAGAATCCCCTGGTAGCCGTCTTGTGCGCTGGCTGCCAAAGAATCCGGCCCCTGCCAGGATTGGATCACGATGCTATGCGGCAAGGCCGGGTGATAAATCTCGTCCCAGCCCACCATGCGGCGCTGGTGCTTCTCGAGGATCTTTTCCAGCTTCTGGTTGAAGAAAGCCTGCAGCGCATGGGCATCCGCCAGTTGGTTTTGCTGCATAAAGGCCTGAATACTTTTCGACTCTTGCCATTGGCTGGCGTCTACCTCATCGCCGCCGATGTGCAGGTAAGGATCGGGGAAGATCGCCACCAGTTCACCGACGATATTGTCGATAAACTGATAAACCTCGCCGTTGGCGGGATCGAGCGTCGGCTTATGCACGCCCCAGGCACGCTCCATCTGATACGGCCCCGGCGCGCTCATCAGCTCCGGGTAAGCCACGGCAATGGTAGAGGCATGGCCGGGCAGATCAATCTCCGGCACCACGCGGATCCCGCGCGCGGTAGCATAGGCCACCACCTGCTGCATCTGCTCACGGGTGTAGAAATGGCCGTCGCTGGCCAGTTGTTGCAGCTTAGGATAACGCTCAGAGGCAAAACGCCAGCCCTGGTCATCGGTCAGGTGCCAATGGAAGACGTTGAGTTTCGCCGCCGCCATGCCGTCAATCTGGCGCAGAATATCCGCAACCGGCAGGAAGTGGCGCGCCGAATCCAGCAGCACACCGCGCCACGGGAAGCGCGGCACATCGGTAATTTTCACCAACGGTATAAAAGTGTTCTCACCGTCGGTCTGCACCAGTTGCAGCAGCGTTTCCATACCGCGTAGCGCACCAAAGCGGGTGTTGGCGGTGAGCGTTGCGCCCTGTGGCGTCACCTGCAGTTGATAGCTTTCGTCGCTATCCGGCATAGGCTGTGGTGCCACCTGCTGTTTAATGATGATAGCAACGGTGGCCGCCCCGTTTTGCTCCCCCTGTGGGGTCAGCGTCCAGCCGGTTTGGCGCTCAATGCGCTCGCGCCAGCGGGGTAAGGCTTCTGCCAGATCGTCCCCTTGTATGCTGAGGGTTAATCGATAATCCAGCGGCAATTTGCCTTGCGGCTGCGCCAGCTCAACCCGCTGCGGCCAAGGCATCAGCGGCAAATCACCCGCAGGCAGCGCAGCAGCATTGAGGGAAAATAATAGCGAAGCAGTCAGTAGCGTATAACGGAAGGGTCTATGCATCAGAAACTCCTCAAAGGAAAAAAATCAAAATAAACAAGGAAGTAGATAAAGACCGAGCAGCGTGGGGATGTCCAACCGCGAGGGCAAAAAAGTGGGCTTTGATCACAGATTAATTTAGGGGTTGGGAAGGTGGGAACGTTGCCCCTTACGCCAACCCCTATTTATAGAGAAGGTGTGCCTGTCAGGCTTTGCTGCCCCGCCCGACGTTACCCCACACCATTTCCCCCTTGTGGAAGGTAGCGGTTCGCGGTGAAATCCGCGCCACCGCCTCGGCGGAACAGGAGGCGTCCACCAGCACAAAGCTGGCGTCGTCCTGGGCTTTTGGCCATACGCGCTCGCCTTTGTCGTTCAACGGCAGCACATCGCCGGTAGCCACCGCCAGCGCGCGCGACAGGGTTTTCTCGTTCGGGCGAATATAGAGCTGGGCATAAAGATTGGCCTTTTCCAGCATGTCCCCCAGGCCATACGGCGACCAGTGGTCGATCACGCTGTCGGTGCCGGTCATCACGAACACGCCCTTGTCGCGCAACTGGCTAAGCGGCATATGCAGCGTGCCGATCGGCACCGAGCTGGCGATCGTCACCTGTTGCGCCGCCATACGGTTTGCCACCTCATCAACCTGCTGCTCATTCAGCGTTGCCAGCGCAAAGGCGTGGCTGATGGTCAGCTTGCCTTTTAACTGCGGGGTTTTCTCCACGGTGCTCAACATATAATTCACCGCCGCCATGCCAGCCGGGCTGGTTTCGTGCAGGTGGATATCCACGCCTTTGTTGTAGTCCAGCGCGATCTGGAACATGGTATCCAGCGATTTTTCCATCGCTCCATCGACGTTGGTAGGATCCAGCCCGCCCACATAATGTGCTCCCGCCTGCATCGCTTCACGCATCAATGGTTCAGACTTGGAGAACAGCAGGCCATGCTGTGGAAAAGCCACAATCTCGCAGCTGAAACCAGACTGACGGCGCGCCAGCACCGCCTGCAGGTTTTCCAGGTTTTTCAGCCCCGAGGTAGGTTCAACGTTGCAATGGCTGCGGGCAGTGGTGGAACCGAACGACTGAATGAGGTCGATCAGCTTCTCTGCCCGCTCTTGGGTAAAGGGTTGCAGCTCAGGCAGCAGCTTCTGCTCCAGCGCGATCATATCCTTGATGGTGGTGCCCGCCGGGCGGTTAAGCGCGCGCCACGGGCCGCCGTAAAAGGTTTTGTCCAGGTGGATATGCATGTCACGCATCGCCGGCAGCATCAGCTTGCCTCCAGCGTCATACGCCGGTAGCGTGCCGTTCGGATGCTGGCGGTTATCGCGTATGGCAACGATCTTGCCTTGATTGATCTCCAGGGTTTTCAGTTCGGTACGGGTGCTGACCGGCGTCGCCCCTTCAAATTCAAACCCCGCCTCCAGCAGCACGTTATCCAGATAATAGTGTGAGTCAGTGATTTTCATCTGCGCTCCCGCCTCTGCCTTGGCCGTTTTGCTGGTAGCAGCATAACCGACCGAGGCAGTTGCCCCCAGCAGCGCACAGGCGGCAGCCATTTTGCCGCTACGGCTTAAAAACTCACGACGGCTTTTATTCTCATTCATCTGTTCTTCCCTTTCAGAGGTTGACGATATGGGTACCGGTTTCACCGCGCAAGGCGGCAGGTAGGCAGTCTGGCGTAGTGATCACCACGCGTTTTCCACCGTCACGTAAAAATGCCAGGCTGGCCGCAATCTTTGGCAGCATGCTGCCGGGAGGAAAATGCCCTTCTTCCATGTAGCGCGTCATCTCTGCCACATTCACCCGATCGAGCGCCCGCTGGTTCGGCTTGCCGAAGTGAATGCACACCTTCTCCACCCCGGTAGTGATCACTAAAACATCTGCGCGAATCTCCCGCGCCAGCAGTGCGGTCGAGAGATCTTTATCGATCACCGCGTCCACGCTCTGATAGTCGCCCTGCGGATCGCGGATCACCGGGATACCGCCGCCGCCCACGCCAATCACCACAAACCCCTGTTTCGCCAGTGCCTTGATGGCATCCGCTTCGACAATGCGCTTGGGTTCCGGCGAAGCCACCACCCGGCGATAGCCGCGCCCGGCATCTTCTACAAAACGCCAGGATGGCCGTTGCTGTATTAACTCATCACGCTGTTCAGCGCTAAAGAAAGCGCCGATCGGTTTGGTGGGGTGCGCAAAACCAGGGTCGTTTTTATCCACTTCCACCTGCGTCACCACCGTTACCGCTTTCTGTTCACCATGTTGTGCCAGCCGGTTGTTCAGCGCCTGCTGAATGAGATAGCCGATGCCGCCCTGAGTATCCGCCACGCAGTTGGCCAGCGGGGTCAGCGGCAACCCTTCGTACTCATGAGCAATCTCCGCGCGGCGCAGATCCAGCCCCACCTGCGGGCCGTTGCCGTGGGTAAGCACAATGTCATAATCCGTTGCCAGCATCTCCAGCACTGATTCTGCCACCGCTTTCACCGCTTCGGCCTGGTGTTCCACGGACTGGCTGGCGTTATCTTTGATAATACTGTTGCCACCGATGGCAACCACCATGAGTTCTTTCATCTGCTTTATCCGATAAAGAATGTCGCCTATCCGTTCAAGGTAGGGCCGGGTGATTTGCCCCTCACCCTAACCCTCTCCCTCAGGGAGAGGGAACTGAACGTGCCACAAATTAGCATGGGTTCCTGGTCACAACCCCTAACGGCTCCCTCTCCCACGTAAAGAGGGCCGGGGTGAGAGGGAACTGAACGTGCCACAAATTAGTATGGGTTCCTGGTCACAGCCCCTAACGGCTCCCTCTCCCACGTAAAGAGGGCCGGGGTGAGAGGGAACTGAACGTGCCACAAATTAGCATGGGTTCCTGACCACAACCCCTAACGGCTCCCTCTCCCACGTGAAGAGGGCTGGGGTGAGAGGGAACTGAACGTGCCACAAATTAGCATGGGTTCCTGACCACAACCCCTAACGGCTCCCTCTCCCACGTAAAGAGGGCTGGGGTGAGGGGGAACTGCACGTGCCACAAATTAGCATGGGTTCCTGACCACAACCCCTGACGGCTCCCTCTCCCACGGGGAGAGCAGCTGTGTTTAAAGTCAATGGGTGATGATTAATTTGTCACCCATTGCCTATTATCTCGCAGCATCGCGTTTAATATCGTTAACAGCTTTCTGATGCACGCGG
>NZ_JBBCVB010000049.1:0-24474 GCF_037199905.1 Serratia sp. MMO-28 | reverse complement strand
GATCGCCTGCTGGCGTTGCACATTGGTACCAGTAAGATCGTGCCAGAGCCGCTCAAAAAATCGCTGGCTTTGTTGTATACGCGTGTGGTCACGCACGATATCAACACCGTTGGCCAGGTCGACAACGAATTTTTCGTGCAAGCAAGGTAATACCTGCACGACGTCCTGAGTGGTCATTATCGGGTTCATGCGCCCACCTGTTCGCCATAGAGACAGGCCACTTCTTTTTGCAATGCATCACTGTCCTGGGCCATGTGCTTGCTGGTGGTCAGAAAGTAGTCCAGCTTTTTTTTAAGCGCTTCCACCTGCTGGGTTTCCTGTTGCTGCGCTGACCGGCTATGCTGCAGATTGGCGCGGATCCCTTCCAGCGTCAGGCTGAATGCCGTGAAGAAATCCGACATTTCCTGTCGTATCGGCTGTTGGATCTGCACATCGACGATCGCGTTGACGGTGTGCGATAACGCCACCATTTCTTTCTTCATCGTGCTTTTTATCTTGCTCAACGTCAGGGTATAAACCGTTTCGGTGGTGTGATAGCTCTCCCAGCCCCAGTCATCAGTACCGAACAAACCGCATACCGAGCCCCAAAAGCCATCTTGACGCCTCCGGCGAGTGACGGTCTTTTCCCCTTGATGGATAGCGTTTGCCTCACCTTCCTTGAAGCTGAAATCAAACGCGCGACAATTCAACACAGGGAAGGCGATCTTCACGCTGAAACCGGCCTCATCCAGAGCGCCTTGCGTTTTTTCTTCTATGGTGTGCAGACAGGTCTTGACCGTGATGTTTAGCCCCTCTTCCAGCCGGGTCAGCGCAGCCTCAAGGTCTGTGGCGATTTTCTTCTCTCCCTCCGCCAAAATGCCGTTGACCGCCTGATGGACAGTCTGCAACAATTTTCTTGCCTCGTCGGGATCATCAAATTCAATCCTGTCTTCGTCGGGATTAAAATCTATCGATTTACGCGGTGTTGATGCATCCTCGGTGTCTGACGTCCCGGTGAATAGCGAAGATAAGGTAGACATTAGGCTACCAGTATTTCTATCAGGAGGTTGAGTAACGCGTTTTTGTTTGGTTTTTTTATTTTTTGTTTCGTTGCGGGCTTTTTCTTCTCGTTTGCCTTCTCTAAAGTAAGCGTCGATTTCCGCCGTCACTTGCTGTGTCAGCGCTTCAATCGCTGCTGAAAAGTCACGATGAGCGTTATCCATCGCCTGAGCGATCTGCGTTTCCACCTCTTGCTGATGCTCTGCCAGCAGAGCGATATCCGACTCCAGCTCACTGATATTGCGCGTCAGCATAGTGATATCGGCCACCAGTCCCTGGGCTCGTAACGCGAAATACGCTTCAGCCTCGCCCGCATGGCGCAAAAGCTTATTGCTGGCTGATTTCAGGGCATAAAGCGCGGCGTTGGCATGCGCGGCTTGAATGACTTCCGTCAACGGCGCTGAAAAACGCGAGCTTTTCCATAACTTTTCAGCATTTTGCAACACTGTCGGTGTATCACGCAAATCCTCCGGTTCACAAAACGGCATGGCAAGCCGGGTGAAATCTTCAATCCAGGGCTGGGTGTCGAGATCGGCTAACGCCCCTTTGAGGGTAATTTCATGGCGCACACGGTTGGCCAGATACGCCTGTTGTGATGAGACTGGAAACACCCGTTCGGCAGTGACGATACCGTTCATCAGGTGCTCTGCCACCAGCGTTTGGGTCTGTTCGACGTTATCACCGCGCATGCCTTTCTGGTCAAACTTGTTCACCAGAACGTAGATGGGCACATCGTGTCCTACCACTGAAACAGCCTGGCGTACCTCTTCATCCGAGGTGGATTTCAGTTGCGTATAGTCCATCACCGACAACACTGCCGAGGCTTTGCCCAACTGATCTTTCAGCATGGCCTTAAGATGTTGCTGTCCCGCCTCATTCGGGCCTGGCGTATCCAGCAGGGTGAGTTGCCCCTGCCCGCCAGGCAGCTCAGCCAGATGGGCAAATTCGACCTCAATGACAGGAATGTGTTTGACGACGGCATAATCCTTGAAGGGAAATTCGATACCCAGCGCCTGGGATAATCGCACCAGATCGTTAAGGTCTTTCAGGCAGTGGAAGATAGCGTCTGCGCCCTGATAACGTGTCTCAAAAGACGGGGCATGCCGGATGTGCGCCAACAACTCATGCAGGTCATCGTCCAACAACGGCTCCGCTGCATTATCGCAACAGGCAGCCAGTTTTCGTATCAACGTATTGATGGGCGCGGTATGGGCAAAATGCAGTATCGGCTCACGCTGTCCCTGGGTATGACGGATCAATGTCGGTAGGGCCGTCATGGGACGATTGCGGTTCGGCAATACCTCAGTGCCGACAATCGCATTGATGGTGGTGGATTTGCCGGATTTCATGGTACCGACCACCGCCAACACCATCTCCTCGCGGGTCAGCTTATGCAGTTCGTCCCGCAGGGTGTCACTCAGGTGTGATACCCCGTTGGCATCAAATGCCAACATCGCGTCATGACTGGCAGTAGTGAGCAAAACCTCAGGGTTTTCTCTGGCCTCCTCCAGATGGCTCAGCATCAGCCTCAGCAAACGCTGCGCCTCATGATGCAGACTCTCTATGTTCTCGACATGCATGGACATTTCCTTGTTAACCGTTGAACCGTTCATTGAACAATGACTTCAGAGCCGGGGCTGGCTGGTGTGCAACCGGGCTGTTGCACACCGGGCAGGTCTTGATGTTGACGATGTTATCTGTCTTGAAGCGAACCACCAGGCGCCATGCACAGGCTGTGCAAAAAAACCGGAGGCTGACGCCGGAACCCACCATGGTATTTCCCTCACTGGATGATCTTCGCCACATCTGAGCGGCGTGCTTTATCGGTTACGGCAAAATCAATCATGATGACCTCGCTCTTTTCATTCCTGTATTGCTGCTCCCTGTTGAAGAGTGTTGTCACCCATTGCCATTCGCCGTTGCTGCCCCCCGTTTTTCAACCGGTAGAGAAGGGCGTTGATTGAAAATACGTCGCTTTTATCGAATAACGGGAGCGATTGTAGAAAGCACCCTGGTGTTGGCTTTCTATTGCTCCCTGAAAAAACCGGGATCGCACATTCCTTTCCTCTCCAACTGGGCTGGGCAGGATTCGATCGTGACAACCTGTCGGGCTGTAAAGTGAATTTACCCTAAAAAGCAGCCAATTAATTTTAAATGAGGATTATAGTCCGTGGCTTATTAAACCACAAATTCGCATAGTTTTTGTCTTTACGTGATGAAAACCATGCAAGACTTGGGCAAGGCTGTGGGCACGCTGATACGCAAGCGCCGTAAGGCGTTGGGCATATCGCAAGAGAAACTGGCGCTTCTGACCAATATTGACAGAAGTTACGTGGGCAGAATTGAACGTGGCGAAGTGAACCTCACGGTTGAAAAACTTTACCAGTTCGCACAAGCCCTGCAGTGCCATGCCAGGGAATTGCTGCCCTGAATCTGCTTGAAGCCGGTGCGTTGTTTCCCTCAGCGCGCTTTTATCGTCTGCCTGCACGAGGCAGACTGGTCCCTTATCGCAGCTAACCAGGCTCGTCACAGCATCTCTCCTACAGATGATAACCGCAGCAAGACAACAAGCACTCACTACTGCACACGTCAGTGCACGTCTGTATTCCGCTTATAAACGCATTAAAGACAGTAAGTAACCGCGTTATCCATCGTTGCCATACAGCAATCGAGCGCCCTCTGTAGCACTGTTCATCCAGGGTTTCTCTTCATCCCCCGCAATCCCACATCAACGGGTGCTCTCCCGTGTCTCAGACCCCGCTCGCCCCCCGACACATGGGTTGCTCCATAGACTATATCGATCGTTTAAACTGATCAATAATTAAATATTAATCGTTAATATCAATCAAATGAGATATAAATACCGTGAGGGACAGGGTGAGGTCAGCGTCAAGTTCACGCGCTAAAAATCAATTAAAACAATGCGGTGTTAATGCCTCTTGGGTGCGGGGAACGGTGGATGAAGGGGAAAATTCACTTGGAGGGTATTTCAGTCCTACATCACCTCCATGAGGCGACCACCTCTTTTTTCTTTTCCTTATTGAGGGTCCATACCATGAGTCAGCATTCGGGGTTCTCCCTGCTGGACAAACACCTTTCTGCACTGCCCGTATCACTGCGTGAGTCTATTCTGCAACGTTTACGTCATTCTCTCTATTACCAACCGGTGATTGGCATCATGGGCAAAACCGGTGCAGGCAAGTCAAGCCTGTGCAATGCGCTGTTCAGCGGTACCCCCTGTGCCGTGAGCGATGTTGATGCTTGTACCCGCGAGCCCCAGCGGTTGACGCTGACGGCAGGGGCACACACGCTCACCCTGATGGATTTGCCAGGGGTCGGAGAAAGCCAGGCGCGGGACGCGGAATATGAAGCGCTCTATCAGCGTCTGCTCCCCGAGCTTGACCTTATTCTCTGGCTCATCCGGGCCGATGACCGGGCGCTGGTTGCCGATGAACATGTTTACCACCATATCCTCAAGGCCCGTCACGCCCCACACCCCACCATCCTGTTTGTACTCAGCCAGGCTGACAAAATCGCCCCGTCACTCACCTGGGACAGCGTGAGCCAACAGCCGTCAGCGCAACAGCAGGACACATTGCAACGCAAGATCAATACGGTGGCTGCCGGTTTCCAGGTCTCTCCGGCACAGGTCATCGCTATCAGTGCTCCTTCCGGCTATCAGATGCCTGCCCTGGTGGAAGCGATGATTTATGCGCTGCCGCGCTATGCCAGCAGCCAGGTTTACGCCCATATCAATACCGCCTGCCGGACGGACATGGCGATTGATAAAGCCAAAGACGATTTCGGCGATACCGTGACGGATATCGTGGAGTGGGCCATGGGCTCGGTACCGTTACCCGATGCCGTAAAAGTCCTGGTCCAGTCCGTCAAAAACACCGTTAAACGGGTCGCAAAATCCCTCTGGGTCTGGTTCTTCGGTTAACCGGGCCCTTTTCCGGCATCACGCCATAAATCAACAATCACACTGACCATAAGGAAGAAACAGATGGAAAATTATTACGAATACCTTGAGCTGGATATGTCGGCATCCCACGATGACATTCGGGCCGCGCTGGAAAAACGGGTATCTGATGAAGGTGCAAACCCACAGAAAGTCAGGGAAATCCGGTCTATTCTGCTCAACGAGAGTGCGAGGAGGTTATATGATGAAAAGCTGGTTGCGCAGATCATCAATGGGAACACCCGGACGGGGATAAATACCGCTGCCGTCGGCCACTTCCTGACGCTGGACAATACGCAACTTCACGATAAATATATCTGGTTGGCCATCTCGTTATTCCTCTTGAGCATTGCCGCAGATTTTATTTTTTCGTTGAATGTCAATCTGGTGATCAATGTCCTGGTCATGCTGCTGACGCTGATGGTTTTCTTTCTCGACTGGAAGTTGCTCAAGGCGCATGGCAAAGCCGACTTTTCAAAAGTCTGGATCCTGGTCTCGCCAGTGTACCTCTTCAAGCGCTGCAAGGCGCTTGGTGCAGGGAAAAAACTGTTCCTGGTCTGGATGGCCCTGATCGTGGTTTATGCGCTGGTCAAAACCCTCTTCAATGGCGGGACGGCGCTCCTTGAGCAGGCTGCCTGCAAGACGGTGACCGATATTTATCACACGCAGCTTAAGCAATACTCGACATCCTGCAGAAACGTCATGATAACGGAAAGCCGGGGAAAAACGCATTTTGGCTTTGCTGAGCTCAGTGACGGTTCAACCCGCGACATCACAGTGAGCGAGAGCCAGAATGGCGAGATGTATGTCACGCTCGAGTAAATGTTGTCGTACACGTTAACGGGTGCACAAACAGGTGTTGTCAGCCAGACCGACGCCACGCGCCTGAGTACCTAGAGGTTATCCCTCAGGAAACAGGCCTCTATCACGCTCAACATCAACAGGCTCTCCGGTTATGCCGGTGAGCCTGTTTTGTTATTCATTAATAACATGAAGGAAATCAACATGACCCGCTTAGCCTCGCGTTTCGGTCAGGTGAACTCGGTTCGCCGCGACCGTCCATTAACCGTCGATGAACTGGCACTGTACATAACCCACAGCCTGGTTGTGCGATTACGGCAGGCGGTATCCTGATGTGGCCAATCCCCGCCAACGCCCGGCAAGCGGACCCGCATTCGGTGCCACTGGACAACGCCCCCGGCAGTCGTTCGATATCCGATGACGATCTGTGCGCCTGGTGCCACCATCTTTGCTATCGACCGGGTGAGCACAGCCTGTGCCGATTCGTCGAGGTAAAGGGGCATTGGCCTGCCAGCTTTAATGCTGATGGCTATGCCCAATCCTGCACCGAACTGTGCCTGATCCTGGCTGTTCCCCCTTCGCCAGTTCGTGGGTAAGCCATCCCCCCTGTAAGCACTCACTGACTTTTACGACATCACCTCCAGACGGCTCTGCCGATTTTTCGACAGAGCCCATCTGGCTTATTTATCTCATTAATAAGGATATTTACATGAATACGCATTTTGAACTGTCTGCGCCTCCCTCTCATTCAACAACGTTGAGTGCCAGTGTCGTACCTGGAAACCAGCGCTCTCGTTTCTGGCCTCAGCACTTCGGCAGCATACCGCAATGGCCGATTCTCGAGGCTCACGTCTTTGGCTGGATGGACCGCCTGTGTGCGGATTACCACGGCGGCTCCTGGGAGTTTTACACGCTCAATAATGGCGGTGCCTTTATGGCACCAGATGCTGACGACGATACCAATAAGAAATGGATGCTGTTCAACTCCATGAACGGCAATGGTGCCGAAATGAGTACTGAAGCTGCGGGGATCACCGCCTGCCTGATGGCCTACAGTCACCATGCCTGCCGCACCGAAAGCGAAGCCATGACCGACTATTTCTACCGTCTGCGGGAATACGCGCTGCACCATCCCGACAGCCGCGCCATTTTTGCCCTGATTGACTGAGAACACCAACATGAATTCCTCAACATTATTGGCATCAACCGCCCTGCCGTTAACGGCACAGCGCACGGTCAAACGTGCTCTGTCATTGCTGGAAAAACACCTGCGTGAACCAGGGGCAGTGTTCACCTCCACCAGCACCGCACGCGACTGGTTACGGTTACAACTCGCCGGGCAGGAGCGCGAAGTGTTTATTGTGCTGTATCTCGACAATCAGCACCGGTTGCTGGCGAGCGAAACCTTGTTCACCGGCAGTATCAGAAGCACGGAAGTTCATCCCCGTGAAGTGGTGAAGGCGGTACTTCGTCACAACGCAGCCGCTGTCATTCTGGCGCACAATCACCCCTCCGGGGAGGCTGAACCCAGCCAGGCTGACCGGCAGATCACCGAAAGGTTGGTCAACGCACTGGCCCTGGTTGATGTGAAGGTCTTGGACCATCTGATTGTCGGCGGTCTGGATATCGTGTCATTCACCGAGCGCGGCTGGTTACCTGGCTGATAGCAATCCCCCTAATTTTCAAGGAGCATGCTTTATGGGCTGGTTATTTTCACACCGCTCCCGCCGTGAGCTGATCGCGGCACTGATCCAAACCGACGACACTGAACACTATCAACACGTGACGCTGGCACATGCACTGCGGGGAAATGTCCTGTGGTCGGTTGTCCAGAGTACCCCCAAAGATCCGGCCAAAGTCGCCAAAGCGGTCATTCATTGCATCCTGATGCAAGGTTCAGGCGGGAGTTGGGGCTATAAGGCGATGGATGAGTCCGTACAGCCTTGTTATTACTCCTGCCCAAAAAGCTACCTGACAATGGCCCCGGTCATCAGCCCTGAATGGCGTGAAAAAGTCTTGGCACATCACCAACGCCGTTACCCGCAACGGGGCGTAATAAAGGAAGGAAGTCAATAATGGTAACAACGCCGCTTTTGCGTTTCGGCCTGCAATGCAGTACCGCCCATCTCACTGAAGGCGACAATGCGCTGCTCTACCAGATCTCGCATTGTCAGGATGAGTTTAGCGACGGGGAATGGATCTCATTTTCGGGCACTGGCTATCTGTTGCGATTGGATGCGTGGACCCACCCGGTGTTGCGCCTCAAACGGCTGGGACTGTCCAAAACCTGCCGATATCTGGTCACCACGCTGATGAAACGCCATCAACTGAGCTACCTGCACATAGACGCCCTGGGTGAGGTCTTGCCCGAATTTACCACCTTCGACTGGTAATACAGCCCCACACCCCACGTTCCACCTTCGCATTATCTCTCTATTTTACAAGGATATTGACTCATGAACACGAGCGCATCACTCGTGCCTGGCGTATTTCATTTTCTGCAACATGGCAACGAGACATCGCAAGACTGGCAAGCCTTATGCCAGGCGATCACCACCGCGTATCTCAAGCTGCATTGGCAACCCGACACATTGGGGCTTACCACCGCACCGGTTATCTGTGAACACACAGGCAACCGTCTGTACCGCTTCGACAACAACCTGATGGGATTGGGCATGATCGGTTTTAACGGTGAGCGGATTACCCATCAGGCAGGCGATCCGTTCATTCTCTACCAGCGCCAAACACCCTATGCACTGATCCGCTGCGATACGCGAGGCTATCCCTACCGGTGGCTGGTGATGGCCACGCTGTTGCTGGCGAATACGCAGTGCCCGAACACCTGGACGATTGAATCGGATGTCCCTGTGAAACAGTGGCGGAAAGTCGCCCATTGGCTGAATCACCACTGCCAACTCCCGGTTTCCCCGTCGTGTTAAGGAGCTACCTGCATGAAGACTCTCGACAAAATACCCTGCATCACACCCAGCGCCAATCAGGCACGAACTGAATACCAGCAACTGTTGGCCTGGTTGCTGGCTCACTGTTACGGCCTGGAACTCAACGATACGCCGTATCACGACGACCTGGCGATTGCCCAACAGATTGAGCACGGCGTCACGGTACGGGAAACCGTCAACGAACTGGTGGAGAAATTTGATCTGGTGCGCATTGATCGCCCCGGTTTCAGCCTGATGGCACAGGACCCCACCTTGAGCGGTGGCGATATGCTCCGCGCCCGCAGTGCGCTGGGGCTACGCAGTCCGATCATTCGCCGCCTGGCCTGAAGTACCCTCACTATCACCTGCCTACACGCCAGCCTTACCGCTGGCGTTGTGCATTAATAAGGACATTCAGCAATGAAAGACACCACTCCTGATACTGATAATCACTCAAACAGCACATCGTCGCCTGTCTGGGGCCTGCAATCTACTATCACACCACGCCTGGGAGCCCGGTTGGTCCAGCAGGGTAATCACCTGCATTTTCTGGCTGACCGTGCCGGTTTTATTGGCACATTTGATCCTGATGCGCTTAAAACGCTGGATGTTGCTTTCCCGGTACTGATCGAACAATTGGAAGCCTGCCTGCGGTCTGGTGAACTCGACCAACGCCGTCAGCATTGCGTCACCGTCAAGCATGCTGGTTTTGCCTGCGTGGCTGATACGTTGGGCAGTTTTGGTCATGTCTATATCGCTGTTTATCAGACAACACCGCCCAAACCGGTATAAGCCGTAAGCGCTCACATCCCCCAATCTTCAACCCTGCCTGCGATAACGCGGGCATTTTTTTCTAAGGAACTCAGCGATGCCAACCACATTGAATGATCTTACCCACGTAATGTGGACACGGCTCTAAGCGAGGTTCTGGTTTTCAAATTGTTCCGGGCTGAGACCGCCGCAGGCACTGTGGCGACGCCAGCGATTGTAATCGCACTCAATATAGTTAAACACCGTCATCCGCATCATTTCACGGCTGCTAAAGCGCTCTCCGTGGATACATTCCACTTTCAGCGAGTGAAAGAAGCTTTCCACGCAGGCATTGTCATAACAACAGCCTCTAGCGCTCATGCTTCCACGTAGATTATGGCGTTTCAGCAAGGTCTGATAGTCCGATGAACAGTACTGGCAAGAAGCTGATATAGGACTAAATAATACGATGTCGAGAAGCAATCAACCGGGAACAAGGTTATTGTACTCAAATGATGGCTTGCTATATATCACAACAGATCACTATGAGACTGCGACCTCAATAGGTAAATGGAAGTGAATATGAATGAAGTAATTTTAGACGGAGCGAGTATAAAAACTGAGCCTGACTTCCATAAGATTATGTCCACGTTATTAGATTTTGGTCCTTATTATGGGAAAAATCTTGATGCTCTCAGGGATCGCCTAAGTAATGACGTAGAAAGGCCAGTAACGATAATTTGGTTAAACTCCGAGCAATCAAGAAGCTGTCTTGGTGAATGTTTTGATAAAATTGTTCAAATCTTTGAGCAAACAAAACAGCAAGATATACAGTTTAACTGGGATGAGAAGTTTGACTATATCTTGAAATAATAAAGATCCCGCCCTCGTGGCGGGAACTTTGCTTTTTATGCTTTGAAAACATCCACTTCCCGCCGCTGCAACCGAAGCATACCGTGCGCAATGATGAGTTCCAGTTGTTCCGCATCGGTAATGCCGGACTCGGTGAGCCAGTCGTCGCCGATAATCAACTCGCCGTTATCTCTCACCCAATCCGCACCCAGATCCGGGCGGTCTTGGCTGGCCTTACATAGTGCTTCCCAGGTGGCTTCGTCGGTGACGACGGTGATCCACAGGGTGTGATGCTGGCGCGTCAGTTGCAGCGGGGTGCCAGCGGTAAAACCGAGCCTGGCCAACGTAGCGCCTTCAATCATTGTAGTCCCTCCAGTTTTTAGTAGCACCGCCAATGAGGATCTCCGTTCAGTTTTTGCCTCGCATAGATAACTGGTGGCACATTGCCAAGTGAGCTATGCGGGCGTTCCTCGTTATATTCTGTTCGCCAGTTTTCTGTTAACTCTCGCAGTGGCGGCAGCGGATTCGGCTTGCCACCGTTGGTGCGTTATCCACCGCCTGGTAAAGGTAAACCCACTTACCGTTCACCTTAATATAGGTTTCGTCCATCTTCCAACTTCGCCCCACAGGCTTCTTCCCTTTTCTGAAAGAGTGCTCAAGTTGCTGCGCATAATGGACGACCCATTTTTGCACGGTTGAATGGTCTACATCAGCCTCGTACTCTTCGAGTAGTTCTTCAATATGACGATAACTGAGCGGGTAGGCCAACTTCCATCTGACGGCCATCAAAATGAGGCATTTGGGGAAGTGGTGGCCTTTAAAACTGAGCATTATTATTCAACCTCAACTCGGACTGATTGGTCAGGATTAGAATATCACTTTACTATTTTCGACAAAATCCTGTTAATTAAATCAAACTGAATTTTCAGCTATTTTTTCTGTTAAAAAAGATAATAAATCCCGAATAAAGGAACTATGTTGTCTATGTTTTGGATATACAGCATTAATAGGCAGGGCAGGTGAGGAGCAGAAAGGTAATATCTTAACCAGTGTTCCCGCCTGCAACTCTTTTTCGACAATGAAATTCGGTAAGAGTGCGATCCCTAATCCTGCTGCTGCGGCATCTTTAATCACCTCCCCATTATTACTGCAGATAGGACCTTTTACTGAAAAGATTTTACTCTTGCCTGCAATACTAAGCTTCCAACCATATTGACCCTCCCGTCCATAAAGCAAACATTGGTGCTGCATCAGATCGTCGACTTCTTTCGGGGTGCCTTCGCTTTTAAGATAGTCAGGGCTGGCACAGAGTGTCATTGGCAAAGCGCCAAGAGACCTGGCAATTAGTGTGGAATCTTTCAGGTTACCAATACGTATTGCAAGATCAAAACCCTCACCGATTAAATCAACAAAACGGTCGTTCATTTCGATATTCAGAGTTAATTCTGGATTTTTTATTTTAAAATCAATAAGTTTACTTGAAATGTATTTCACGCCATAAGTCATTGGTATGCTGATTTTAAATGAGCCAACCAATTTTTTTTGATAGCGAGAGATCACTTGATTTGCTGTATGCACTTCATCCAACACCCGTTGTGCTTGATGAAAAAAAACCATGCCGATATCCGTTACAGATAATCGACGAGTATTGCGTACTAATAATCTTGCAGAAAGTGACTTCTCTAAAATAGCCAACCGTCGGCTGACGAATTGTTTTGAAAGATTGAGTTGCTCGGCGGCGGCGGTAAGGCTTCCGGCATGTACAATAGTGGTAAAGATATGAATATCTTCGAAATTCATAATTGTCACCTAAAGTGTGATAGTGATTGTCAAAAGTAACTGTTTTAATTCAAAATTATTTGCATAAACTGTGCTTCTAATCTAAACAAGTGTTCCAAGTAGTCGCTCACTTGAAGATAACCCAACCCGTTACCGGGTGGCAAAGACGTACGGAAAAAAGTATAGCGATTATTAGGTTCATTTATTTAACCTGTTAGAGACTTCAATCTAAAGCACAGATCCGTATTCTGTTGAATGGATACGTGGTATGTGAGTAGTGTTCTTTAAAATATTTTCATTGAATTATGCTTTTGTTTTATCTCAATTTTATTTTTTTACGATGACTTTTTATTTAATTAAATAAAAAGTAATGCCACCACAACGACTACACTTAGCTTTAAGTGTAGGTATGATATCACTACCAAAATAATTTTAGGAGTATTTTTAATGTCCCATTACCTTGATGTTTTAACACCACAAAATAGCCAAATTATTTTTATCGATCAGCAACCACAAATGGCGTTTGGTGTTCAATCCATTGATCGTCAAACACTAAAAAATAATGTGGTCGCTTTGGCAAAAGCAGCTAAAGCATTTGATATCCCAACCACTATTACCACGGTAGAAACTGAAGGTTTCTCTGGCCATACCTATCCTGAATTGCTGGCTGTTTTCCCTGAGCATCCACTGCTTGAGCGTACCTCAATGAACTCTTGGGATGACCAGAATGTACGTGATTCACTAGCAGCCAATGGCCGTAAAAAAGTCATTGTTGCTGGCCTGTGGACCGAGGTTTGCAATAATACGTTTGCTCTTTGTGCCATGAAAGAGGGTGGATACGAAATTTATATGGTTGCTGATGCTTCTGGTGGTACCACCATGGATGCACACAAGTACTCAATGGATCGTATGGTTCAAGCGGGTGTGATCCCAGTGACCTGGCAGCAAGTGATGCTGGAATGGCAACGTGATTGGGCACATAAAGAAACTTATGATGCTGTTATGGCCATCGCTAAGGAACACTCCGGTGCTTACGGTATTGGCGTCGATTATGCCTACACCATGGTTCACAAAGCCGAAGAGCGTGTACAACACGGCGAGCGTATTGGCCCTAACCCAGCTAAATAATCGCGACATTTAATTTTGGGCATAACGCCTGTCTCCTTTAGGACGATATTTGCGTTATGCCTTTATTTTTGAGGCCCAGATGAAAATATATATTCTGACACTGGGAGCTGGGCTGTTAGTGGGTATTATTTATAGCCTGCTGAATGTTCGTTCTCCCGCACCTCCCTTGATTGCTCTCCTTGGTTTACTCGGCATGTTGGTCGGTGAGCAAATTATCCCCATAGGAAAACAGCTGATTGCCGGAACCTCTTTTTCGAGTGCTTGCACCA
Source organism: Serratia sp. MMO-28 (assembly GCF_037199905.1). Classification (NCBI taxonomy): domain Bacteria; kingdom Pseudomonadati; phylum Pseudomonadota; class Gammaproteobacteria; order Enterobacterales; family Yersiniaceae; genus Serratia; species Serratia sp. MMO-28. The sequence continues at coordinate 10,957 of NZ_JBBCVB010000049.1, read as the reverse complement.
AAAAAGAGACGATCAGTCATATCTTTGGTCAGTTACCTGGCCGACAAACAGCAGATAAGAACTCATCCGTTGAGGAGAAAAACTCATGACCCAACCTATTATCGCCGATACTATTTTGCATCACGGTCTCATCACTACGCTGGATAAGTCCAATCCCACCGCCAGTGCAGTAGCGGTCAAGGATGGAAAATTTCTTGCCGTAGGCAACGAAGCTGAAGTGATAGCCTTTTCCGGTCCGTCAACAAAATTTATTGATCTGAAAGGTAAGCGCGTATTGCCGGGGCTGATCGACAACCACACCCACGTCATCCGTGGGGGGTTGAACTATAACATGGAACTGCGTTGGGACGGTGTACGCTCGCTGGCTGATGCGATGGACATGCTGCGTCGTCAGGTCGCCATCACTCCCCCACCACAATGGGTGCGCGTGGTCGGCGGTTTCACTGAACATCAATTCGTTGAAAAACGTCTGCCCACCCTAGCAGAGATCAATGCCATTGCACCTGATACCCCTGTGTTTCTTTTGCACCTATATGATCGTGCCCTGCTCAATGGTGCGGCGCTGCGTGTCATCGGCTATACCAAAGAGACACAAGCCCCTGAAGGGGGTGAGATTATCCGCGACAGCAAAGGAAACCCTACCGGGTTGTTACTGGCAAAACCGAATGCCGGCATTCTCTACTCTACCTTAGCAAAAGGCCCAAAATTGCCGTTTGACTACCAGGTTAACTCTACCCGTCACTTTATGCGCGAACTGAACCGTCTTGGGATTTCAGGTGTCATCGATGCAGGTGGGGGGTTCCAGAACTACCCAGACGACTACGCCGTTATCAAGCAACTGGCGGACGAGGGGGAATTGACGGTACGGTTGGCCTATAACTTGTTTACCCAAAAACCGGGTGATGAAAAAGAAGACTTCCTGAATTGGACCCGCTCGGTCACCTACAAGCAGGGGTCTGATTATTTCCGTCATAACGGCGCGGGTGAGATGTTGGTATTTTCTGCGGCAGACTTTGAAGACTTCCGACAACCGCGTCCGGATATGCAACCGGAAATGGAAGGTGAACTCGAAGAGGTAGTGCGAGTTCTGGCTGAAAACCGCTGGCCGTGGCGTTTGCATGCCACTTACGACGAAACCATTTCTCGCGCTCTGGACGTGTTCGAGAAGGTGAATCAGGATATCCCGCTGGAAGGTCTCAACTGGTTCTTCGACCACGCTGAAACCATTTCAGATCAGTCAATTGACCGTATCGCAGCTCTAGGCGGTGGGATCGCGGTTCAGCACCGTATGGCTTACCAAGGCGAATACTTTGTTGAGCGTTACGGGGCCGGTGCCGCAGAAGCGACGCCGCCGATCAAACGTATGCTGGAAAGAGGGGTCAAAGTTTCTGGTGGTACCGATGCTACACGTGTCGCATCTTACAATCCTTGGGTTTCCCTGGCCTGGATGATCACCGGTAAAACGGTGGGTGGTATGAACCTCTATCCACGTGCTAACTGTCTTGATCGCGAAACAGCACTGCGCATGTGGACGGAGAATGTCACCTGGTTCTCCAATGAAGAAGGGAAGAAAGGCCGCATTGAAGCGGGCCAGTTTGCCGATCTGATTGTGCCGGATAAAGATTTCTTTGCCTGTGCCGAAGACGAAATTTCCTTCTTGACCTCGCAACTGACGATGGTGGGCGGAAAAATCGTTTGGGGTGCCGGGCCGTTTGAATCATTCGATGAAAACCCATTACCCCCGGCGATGCCAGACTGGTCACCGGTGCGTACCTTTAAAGGGTTTGCCGCGTGGGGAGAACCAGAGGGGGCCGGTAAAAACTCTCTGGCGGTCCGTCAGATGGCTATGGCCTCCTGCGGCTGTGCGGATAACTGTGGTCTGCACGGTCATGACCATGCTGGAGCCTGGACATCAACGCTGCCGATCTCTGATCTTAAAGGTTTCTTTGGTGCTCTGGGTTGTTCCTGCTGGGCGGTCTGACAGAGAAGTAGCATTAGGGTGAGCTAGAAAAGCGCGGTCAGATTGCTGATTAAATGGAGTTACAGGCAGACGCGCAGTCCGCAAAGGAAATCATAGGGAGGTGATTTCCAATTCGATTTAACGCCGCTCGTGGTGGCCCCGTGAGGGGCAATACCCAAGCGGGTATGCAGCCAAGCTCCTTCTAGTCTGAGAGGATACGGGTATAAAACATCACTGAGACTCTCAGTGCATGGTAACAATCAAAACTAAAGTTTATTTATAGGCCCTGAAAATTAAATGGAAAATACACTGTTCTATTCTATTTTTCTCATCATGCTCGATATTTTTTTGTGGCGAACGTCAAGGCCTAAGAATAGCATGGTGAAGTTACTGCTTCGGCTGGTAAATTTTTTATTTTTTAGCTGGGCGATGTTAAGTGCCGGTATTAGCCCGCTTGCTCCTCCGCTTATGTCTGATTCGTACTTGCAGTATATTGTAGCTCATTTCTTGGGGATATTCTGGTGGTTCAGTGTTGCCATTTTGCTCTCTCTATTATTTAATTTATTTTTTCAAAGAAACAAAAACGCCAGAGACAGATTCTTGCATGATGTAGTGAATGCTATCCTCTTTATTGCTGCAACCTGGGCCTCACTGACAAATATAATGGATTTTTCCATCCGCGGAATGGTAGCAACATCAGGTGTTTTAGCCGTGGTTTTGGGATTGGCGATACAAAGCTCATTAAATGACGTTTTTTCCGGTATTGTACTCAATGCCACATCCCCTTGTCAGATAGGTGACTGGGTGAAAATAGATACGACAGAAGGAAAGGTTGTTGATATCAACTGGCGCGCAACGCATCTAATGACGGCTCAAGGTAATGTGGCTATTATCCCTAATAGCATTATAGCCAAAACGAAAATCATCAATAATAACCGCCCATCAAAAGTACATGGTGTTTCTGTTGTATTTGATGTAGCTATTGAAGAGCGGCCTGCAATGGTTTTTTCTGCGTTAAATAATGCGCTGATTGGCACTCATATTGTTCTGAAAGACCCTAAACCTTTTGCCATGATAAAATCATCATCAGCTAATTCATTTCAATATGAGGTCTCGGTTTTCGTCGATGAAGTCGAGAAAAAAAGAGCCATGTCAAACACACTCTATGATCTATGCCATCGGCATCTTTCTGCAGCCGGTTTGGAACTACGGACATTGGGCATCCCTGTCAATAATAGAAATAGAGGATTTAACCACAAGGAAAAGCTGCTATCGTATGTTACTTTGTTTCAACTGCTTAATACTGAAGAAATAAACTTTTTAATAAATGGCTTGACTTATCATTTCTATGCGGAAGGAGAGGTTGTTTTAATACCAAGTGAAAGGGTAGAGTCTCTGGTCGTTGTCGCCTCTGGTGTTATTTCAGTTGAACATATGCAAGATACTCACTCTGTGGAATTTGGTCGCCTTTCCCCTGGAGATTCATTAGGAGAGGAGAGCATTCTAGCAGGTATACCAATGAATATAACCGCCAAGGCATTAGTTCCCTCGGTAATTTATCGTGTAGATAAAAACATGATCACCGCACTACTTAAAAAATATAAGGATTCTGGTCAAAAAATGTGCCAAGCGCTTTCGCAAAAAACGAGTGTTATTAACTCGATAGAGAACAGCTCATCGCATGTTTTAGATAAAAGAAAACGGCTTATTGATAGTTTTCTATCGGGCATGGAGAAATTTCATAAATTATAAAGTGTAATGGTTATGTTGCATGGCACTGTTGCAAATAGTCGGTAGTGGTAAGCTGATATTCCCACTTTAACTGAAGGAACCGTGTATGAACCCTTTCCATGGTCGATATTTCCATTCTGTGGGCTGTCCGCTGGTACTGCAAATACGGTAACCGGGCTGCTATGAATGCCATTTTCTTTATCCTACGTACTGGATACCAATGGAATGCGCTTAAGGCGACAGGAATATGTTCCCCCAACTCCGCTCATCGTCGCTTCCAGGAATGGACTGCTGTCGGTGTTTTTGAACGTTTTTGGCAAAATGGGTTGCTCAAAAGTGATAAATTGTCTGGTATCGATTGGTCATGGATTTCCCTCGATGGGTGTATGACCCAAAGGCCTCGCGCCGGTTCAGGCCGGTCAAACGGAGAGCCGGTGCGCTGAAAGGTGCACGTCCGGTTCGGAGAGGAGAGACAGGGAAATAGTTCGACTACGCCCTGTCTTTTACTCTACTACGCACAGATGAAGGCTGGCTTTATCTGGCGGTGGTGATTGACCTGTGGTCGCGAGCCGTCATCGGCTGATCGATGTCCTCGCAGATGACGGCACAACTGGCCTGCGATGCAGATGGCGTTGTGGCGACGTAAACGCCCGGAAATGTCATTGTCCATACAGACGGAGGGCCAGTACTGCTCGGCGGATTACCTGGCCTTACTGAAACGCCATAATCTGCGTGGCAGTATGAGCGCCAGAGGCTGTTGTTACGACAATGCCTGCGTGGAAAGCTTCTTCCACTCACTAAAAGTGAAGTGTATCCACGGCGAGCACGTTGCCAGCCGGGAAATAATGCGAACAGCTGTGTTTGCTATATCGAGTGGGATTACAATCGGCTTCGTCGCCACAGTGCCTGTGGTGGCCTCAGTCCAGAACAGTTTGAAAACCAGAACCTCGCTTAGGGATCCCCAGCAATGGGCGCCTAAAAAAGACAGGCATAGAGTTTTGTGATCTACTGATTGTTCCAGAAATTCAATGAGATCACCTCTATGCCTGCTCGCCAAGTATGTCAGAAGTTCTTCCGTGAAGCTTTAGCCCCGTTCCACAAATATCGACAAAATGCTTTGCTGGATGCAACCGTTGCATTAATCAACGGGGCTTCACTGACGCTGACCAGCATCGGGCGATTTTTACCTGGTCAGGCTCAGGTTAAAAATTAAACGTGTTGACCGTCTGCTGGGCAACGAATCGCTTCACCATGATATTTCTCTGATTTTTAGAAATATTAACTCAATGCTGACAAGTCAGTTATCTCTGTGTTCTTAACCACCTCGCCAAAACCTACCGAAATATGGTGTTGGTTTATTAGTGCTGATTTATGGGGTTCCCTCAGCGCTTAGGCCTGTGTCCACATAACGTGGGTAGGATCATTACTGGGTAAGATCAAGTATCCGGTGAGGGGAACCGCAACATCCAGACCCTTCTGGGGGTAAAAGCCTATATGAAGAGGGGGGGAGGCCAGGGCACCGGCAATGCGCAGGCGTTCCGGCCGTTTGTGGAAGCCAACTGGATCCATAACACCAAAGACTTTGGCGCCCATATGGATGGCGTGACCGTGAAGCAGGACGGGGCGGCGAATATCGCCGAATTGAAGGTGGGTGCTGATGGCCAGATCACTCCGCAGGTAAGCCTGTGGGGGGGATGTGGGCCAGCAGATTGGTAATAAAGGTTACAGCGATACGGCCCTGATGTTAGGGGTGAAATACAGCTTCTAAATAGGGGCATTTCCGGGCAGCCTAACCCAGCGTTAGGCTGCCTGCTCAGTGTGTTGCGCTACCTGCAAGGGGTATAAAAGCCAAATCAGACTCTGGTACACACATAAATAGGGATCCCATCCGATTCTAACACCATGACATGCCTTCCTTGACGGAAGGTGTAAACCGGGAAAATCCATTTCTTGCTTGCTCCGCCAATTGGTTCCAGTAGTTTTTTCACCGTATCGGCGAGCACCGTCGGTGTGAACACGATTAACGGTTCGTCCTGATGTTGAGTAAATACAAAGGGGATTTGTTGCTGGACGTATAATGATTTTTTACCGTATTCGCTGAGTTGTCCAAACAAATTAACTTGCCCGGAATTACCCATCACCGAGTATGTTGTCAACGCATCGTAGGTGATATCACCATTATGAAGGTAAACTTTATTCCAGCAGGTGAAGTGGTTGTTTTGATAGTTGTAGATGGTGTTCACCAGCAAGGGTGAAGCAATAATGGTAAAAAATAGTATCCATAACAGGATGTTACGATATTTTTTGTTCATGGGCGTATTCGAAGAAGTAATGTGTTAAACATGAGGAAATACCCGACGGGCTTTTGTTACAGATATGGACTGACATACGGGTATTCGCGTCATTGGCGGTGATGTAAGCAATCTGGCCTGGCTCGCACGAGATTTTTCTTTCCTTCATAAAGGAGAGATACTCTCCATCACCGTTTGGTATTTTTGTTGTCTTTGCAAATACTAAACACTGATTAGCCTCTCCTATCTGATGGTATGCAGAGAAATAGTTCAACGTGCGCGTAACATTGTGATAGAGCTGCTGGCAGGTGAACCAAAAGAATAGGAGTGAAGCGCTGACTATAATGAGATGTATTATCATGCTTGATGAGATGTTTTTGCTGGACAGTAACGCCGTTGCTCTTTTTCTGAATGGCTTATCACTGTCTGCCAAGGGAGATGTATCCTCCAGTTTTTCTTCTACATGGTTATCGGTTTTAACTGGCAGGGGGGCTGGTCTTTCGGATGCTAAGCCGGTATCTATTTCTTGTTGCTGTTGCTGTTGCTGTTCTTCCTCTTCTTCTTCAATCAACGTTACTGAACCAGAAAATTTTATCCCTTCTTTGGGAACTGTCTGAATGATATTGCCCTGTAATCCGGCAGACTTAAGCCCTCGCCTTAGTAAAGAAATATTTTGATAAAATGCATTGGTCGTGACGTATTGCTTCTGGTTTTCCCACACATGTTTAAAGAACTCTTGCTGGCTAATCACCGTATTGGGTTTTTGCAAGAGTAAAAGTAGGCATCTACTGACTGGCAGATTGAGCGCGTTTTCTGAGCCTTTCTCACCTGTGGGAACTAATCTATGCTCATCAGGGTAGAAAAAAACGGTCTTATTAATAAGGAATTTTTTGTTCATTTTCAATCACATGGTTGGTTTTAGGATTTTTCGCACCATTAATTGTTATTGTAGCTCGAAAGTGTTAACTTACCAGATTATTGAGTAGCATCTTAAGAAGAGATTTTTGCACTATACAGATTATCAGTTCGCACTTAATGCAAATTACAAATGTTTATAGTGCATTGCTATGTTTATAACATAAAAGAATGATATGGAAATGATGATATATTTCTGAATCTACATTATTTATCCTTATGAATAGCCCTGTAATATTGAATGGGATCTCATACCTACAGCGAGATAGTATAAAGTTAATGTATAATCTATAAGCAGAACTAAATGCTTTCCTATTCATCTGTGTAATGTATTAGGGAGCGTTCTGCTTATCAGCTATACATTCAACTTTGTTATAGAGAATTTTAGGTTATAACTGAATCATACTTTTGGCCATCAAAAGCATTGAAATATCCTCTATAAATATAGCGGTGCCGATCGATTTTTGTGTTCTGATAATATCGGTAACCTTGCGTGCACCTAGCTTATGCAGTGCATTTCTCTTGTGCGTATATACCGTTTTTGCGGAGATATCCAAGGCATCACTAATAAATGCGGTGCTGTGGCCACTCATGACGTGTAACAATATATTCTTTTCGCTATGGGTCAGTTTTATCTTGCTGTAAGAATGCTTTCTTTCACCTAGTAAAACGTTGTAAATGCTGTGGATGAATAAGTCCATTTCTGACTTTTCATTGATAACATGGCCAAGGTTAAAGCTTGAATAAAATTTGATGAGATGTTGAGGAGAGACAATAATGAATCTGCCAACATGATTCATAAATGAAAACAATGAGTAGGGTAAGTAATCATATTGTGATATATGAAAAATAAATGCGCTGGCTTCACGTTTCATCTTATTGTTAATCGATGTGACATTTTTATGAGAGGCCCACTTAACGGTGTAAGACTCCCTCTCTAAAATAGTCTGCAAACCGATAAAAAAGTAATTATTATCAGTCACTATGTAAACGACCATAAATCCTCCTTGATATTATTTTCATTGTCTATGTTGTAAATAAACTTCCCTGATTAACAATCAATGGAAATATCCTTGCAAGAAATGAGAGGTCATAGGCAACGAGCTCAGTAATTAATACAATGTAGGCTGGCGGCCTCTTGGTTCTAAAATGAGGGCACCAGCCTATGTAGGTTTGCTTTTTACGGCTGACAGATCGAGTCGAAGCGCTGCATTATGGGTTGCTTGAGGTCTTTTACCTGCGGCATCAATCTGTACCTTAGGCTACATTGCATACCATTGTCCTCGCCCCATATGATGCGCAACAATCCTTTCTCTTCAGCCACACGAGCGTACATTTGCCCCCCTTGGCCTACTGAACCGACGCTGTTGCCTTTTTCGTCCACCACATTGGCACCAAACGGCACCGGTTCCCCTTGGTAGGTCGCCATTATCAGGATTGGGGTACCTCGTTTGCTATCATATTTCACTTTCACTACGGCACCGGAATAGGGCGCCACCTTCTGGCTGGTGTTGTCCAGCTCAACGTCTGCTGGCATGCCATTCGGATCGATACTGACTTCATTCATCTGATATGCGTTGAGGTAAGGCACTACCGCATAGCCGAACGAATCGATTCTAACACCTGGATAAGATGAGACGCTGGCCCCCTTCGCGCCTTTGGCTTCTACCAGCGCGAAGGTATCAGAGGTATACGGTGTCAGCGTTACGCCGCCTGAGTGCCCAATCACCGTTCCGTAAAGCCCGGCAGAAACGCTCTGATAACCTTTACCCGTGCTGTAAGTTCCGCTCATCGCCGTGAACGGGCTGCGGTAGTTGGCACTGAGTGATCCGCTGGAGCCTACACCCTGGTTGGCATTCATCGCCGTGACGCCATAGTTGAACTGATTATCCGCCCCGGCGGTGCCGGACAGGGTCGCCTGTTGGCCATTACGGCCGCTGCTGTCATGCGACAAATCCATGCGTAACTGCGGCGTGTGTATCTGATCGTTGCGGCCTAACGGCAGGCTGAAACTCAGCAGATAGTTAGTCTGGGTCGTTCCCAGGCTGGAATAGCTGCGGTTGGCGCTGATGCCATACGACAAGTTTTTATAGTGGTTGTTGTAACCGACTTGATACTGCTTCTCGGTACCCTCTTTGTTCCAGTAGTTCTGTATCGAGCCGCTGACATACAGCTGCCCCCAACCTTCAGCTAACCCTTGGCCAGCCGTAACGGTGAAGCGATTTTTGGCTCGCCATATCGAGTCTGGTGAATAACCTCGAGCCACCGTATCACGAGTCTGCATCGCGGTCATAAAATCCATATAGCCATCGGTAGAGAAGCGGTACGCCGCCAACGACAGGTTGCTATTGGTTTCGCTAATCATCTTGCTGTAGCTCAACTGATAGCTTTGCCCGCTGAGGCTGTTATTTGACAGGTGCCTGCCTTGTGCATCGGTGTTGTTGCCAAGATGGGCGCGAGCCTGGGTCACGTCGAAAGCCATGGCCCCCACTGGCAGGCCGACCGCTGCGCCTAATTGCAGCGCATAATAGTCTTGGCTGACTTGCAGGCCGCCATAACCGGTGATGGCGTTGGTCAGGCCACGCTGGTAGGTTGCCTGATACAGTGCCGGTTTATCGCGAAGACTATCGCTGCGCAGTTCACCTGCGGTAACTGAATAGCGTGATGATCCGGGGCGCAGCAGTTGCGCAACCGACGCATAAGGTACGCGGAAAGTTTGTTCGGTGCCGTCAGATTCTCGCACCGTGACGTCCAAATCCCCGCCGTATCCGGTTGGATACAGATCGTTGATCAGGAATTCCCCTGGCGTCACGGTAGTTTCATACAGCACTTGGCCATTCTGCCGCACGGTGACGCGGGCGTTGGTTCTGGCAATACCACGGATATCTGGCGCATAGCCACGCAGAGATTCCGGCAACATCCGCTCATCGCTGGCTAGTTGAATACCGGAGAATGGCAAGGTATCAAAAATCTGCCCCGGCGTATTGGATTGCCCAATCAGCATTCTGCCCATCAGTTGTGGGATGTCGCGTTGCAGATACGTGTTGATATTGCTGTACTGTTTCTGCCCGTTATCTGTCCAGCTATAGGAGCCATTGTGCCGTAAATACCAGGCATCCACGTTCAGCCCGGCATTGACGCTGGCAAACATGGAATTGAACGTATTGCCTTGGGATTCGCTGGAGTAGCCATTGACGTTATAACCCAGCAATAACGCCGGTACGCCACGATCCCATAATTCAGGGCTGACGGTACCACGTGCTGCTGTCAGCATATAAACCTGAGGAATAACGATATCCAGCCGTTGCTCATTACTGTCGTAATTGACCTGTGCCTGTGGCAGTTTGTGCTGCAGATCGATGCACAACTCACCACCATTTTTTGGGTTTAAAAAATCCGCTGGCAATTTATCGTAATTGAACGTGATATTTTTAATGATTTCGCTGGTCAGACACGGATAAACCGACTTATCTTCCCGTGTTTTAAATTCAATATCGGTGTTACTCACAAGCTGGTCGTTAATATACAGCGCGGTCTTATACACCCCTGGCAGCCCAGAAGAACCGTTAGCGAAGCGGCTGAGGTCGACTGATTTTTTGTCATCAATGTTCAGGAAAGAAGCATCGAACTCCAGATTTCTTGCGATCTCTTGTGGGGCGCTAACGCTAATTTCAGCACTGGCGTGGCCCACGAAAAAAGTCGATAAGATAGCGACGGCCAGAGGTGAAAGCTGGCTCTGGATGCCACGTTGCCAAGGTTTTGACATATAAAATTCCTTCAAGAACTGACTTCCCTGAATAATGACTAAGGTGCTAGCTAAATATATTTACGTTCATGAGTGACTTATTTCACGGCAGCATCGAAGACATTGACCGCGCCATAGTCATTAACAAAACTGCCGGTGATTTTATTCCCCGCTTTAGCAGGCAGAGCAAAAGTCCGGTTTGCATAAGGGGCGAGCATCTCGCCTTCAATCTCTTCCCCGTTCACATTCAGGCTGACAAACGACACGTGATAAGGGGTCGGGTTCGATGCCTGCACGCCGTTGCCTGCGGCACGC
>NZ_JBBCVB010000048.1:0-24654 GCF_037199905.1 Serratia sp. MMO-28 | reverse complement strand
CGCAATAAGCTCTCCCACGGGCTTGGTGTCCCAGAGGGCGTACGTGCTGCCACGCCGGGTAAGAACACGGTACAACCTATCTTTTTACATCAACTACAAACATACAAGGGTGAGGGGACGAGCACCGAGCTATAAGCCCCTCACCCCGGCCCTCTCCCACGGGGAGAGGGGGCGACTCCTTTAGCAATGGCTGCATGATTGCGCAGTTTTGCGCTTAACTGACCAACATTAGAACTTTCGTTCAGAGTTTCTCTTTAAATTTGGCGGTGAGAGAGGGCTTGATTCGCTGCGCTCACCCTTCGGGCGGCCTGCGGCCGTCCAAAATGGCAGGCCATTTTGTCGAACCCTGTCGAGGGTTCTCGCCCCTCTCTTTGGGGAATATAAAAGCAAAAAAGCCTGAACTTTCGCTCAGGCTTTCTCTTTGAATTTGGCGGTGAGAGAGGGGTTCGAACCCTCGATACACTTTCGCGTATACACACTTTCCAGGCGTGCTCCTTCAGCCACTCAGACACCTCACCGTTTCGTTGCGCGTTACTCAGTGCAACGGGGCGCTACTATAGGGAGTGACGCTGATCCGGTCAAGAATATTTTCGTGCTTTTAGCGTGGCTGGTTAAGCTGTGTTCGCATTGCTGCAAACTCCGGCGAAAATAACGGCGGGCGAGAATCCAATCGCTGCGAGCCAATGTTCAGAACGCTGCGGAAAGGAAAACCTCGCCCCTTATGTTACCTATTATATACCTCTTATTAGGTATTTGATTTGCAAGCACGTTTGGCTGCGCTGCGCCACTTCGCAAAAATCAATCGAAGTGGTGAATTAGCCCTCCTTAACTTGATTAAAGACAACAATTTTTGTGTGGTCTATGTTATCCATAGCCAGCGAGCAGTATCGATAATATGTCCTTCGTGGATCTAATAACTAATAAGCCGCTGCTATTCAGCAGGCTAAATGGATGGGATGCTTATGACTAAGGTAAGCGATATATTGGCCATTTTTCTGGCGGGGATCTGTGCGGGTTTTGTCTCGTTTTCGCTACAAGCCGATGCCTCTAACACCGCCGTACCGCAGAAGATAGAAGCCAAAAACGAAACATTCTCTGCGCCTCACCCCGATCAATACCAATCATGGAAAGCAACCTCAGAGCAGTCGGAGCAGGTCGATGCGCTGGCGGAAGATCCACGCCTGGTGATCCTGTGGGCCGGATATCCTTTTGCGAAAGACTACAAGAAACCGCGCGGCCACGCCTATGCGCTGACGGACGTGCGTGAAACGCTGCGCACCGGTGCACCAAAGACTGCTGAAGATGGGCCACTGCCGATGGCCTGTTGGAGCTGCAAAAGCCCGGACGTTGCCAGAATGATCACCGAGCAGGGCGAAGAAGGGTATTTCCACGGTAAATGGGCGCGCGGCGGCCCGGAAATTGTCAATAACCTCGGCTGTGCGGATTGTCATAATACCGCTTCAGCGGAGTTCGCCGAGGGTAAACCGGCGCTGACGCTTTCCCGCCCTTATGCTGCCCGGGCGATGGAGGCGATCGGTAAACCCTTTGATAAAGCGGGGCGGTTCGATCAACAAGCCATGGTGTGTGGGCAGTGCCACGTTGAATACTATTTTGATGGTAAAGATAAAGCGGTGAAATTCCCTTGGGATAAAGGGACCACCGTCGACGATATGGAAGTCTATTACGACAATATCGCTTTCTCCGATTGGATCAATCCGTTGTCCAAAGCGCCGCTGCTCAAAGCCCAGCACCCAGAATATGAAACCTGGCGCGCGGGTGTGCATGGCCAAAACAACGTAGCCTGTATCGACTGCCATATGCCGAAAGTGCAAAACGCTCAGGGCAAGATCTATACCGATCACAAAATCGGTAACCCCTTCGATAACTTCGAAAAAACCTGTGCCACTTGCCACACCCAGGATAAGGCCAGCCTGGAAGGGATGGTAGCCAAGCGTAAAAAAGATATCACTGAGATCAAGCTGAAGGTCGAAGACCAACTGGTGCATGCACACTTTGAGGCGAAAGCCGCGTGGGATGCCGGTGCCACAGAGGCTGAGATGAAACCGATTCTGATGGATATCCGCCATGCGCAATGGCGCTGGGATTATGCCATCGCGTCGCACGGCATTCATATGCATGCACCAGACGTTGCGCTACGGGTGTTAGGCACTGCGCTCGATCAGGCGGCTCAGGCCCGCACCAAGCTGGCCCGCCTGTTGGCGACCAAAGGTATCAGCGATGAAATCCCGTTGCCGGATATTTCCACCAAGCAAAAGGCGCAGTTGGCCTTGGGCATGGATATGCCACAGCTTAATGCGGAAAAGCAGGAATTCCTCAAGACGGTAGTACCGCAGTGGGATGAGCAGGCGCGCAAAGCCGGGCGACTCAGCCAATAACCCCTCCGCCCCGTGCGCGGGGCGTAAAAAAATGGAGTGAATATGAGCGTACTGCGTTCGTTATTAACTACCGGGGTGCTGGCCTGCAGCCTTTGGCTGACGGTATTACCGGTATCAGCTCAAACTGATAGCCCTGCGATGCAACAACAAAACGCCGAGGTGAAGTTACAACGTAACCCCGATGAGGCCTGCTTGCGCTGCCATAAGCCGCAGCAGAATGCGATGCATGGCAAACATGCAGGGGCGATCAACCCGAATAATCAGCTACCGGTGACCTGCACCAACTGCCACGGTACCCCTTCGCTGCAGCATCGCGAAGGGGTGAAGGATGTGATGCGTTTTAATGAGCCTATGTATGGCGTAGAAACGCAAAATAGCGTCTGTATGTCTTGCCACTTGCCGGAGGCGTTGCAAAAAACCTTCTGGCCGCACGATGTCCACCTGGCCAAAGTGACCTGCGCCAGTTGCCATCAGCTTCATCCCCAGCAGGATAAAATGCAGGGGCTGAGTGATAAAGGGCGGATACAGATCTGCGTGGATTGCCACCGTCAGCAACAGGATGATCCGGCGTTTAATCCAGCAGCCGTGCGGCTGGGTAAGGAGCAGCCATGAGCTGCTCACGACGCCGTTTTATTACCGGTATAGGCGCGCTGGCCGTGGCGTCTAGCGCCGTAGAGAAAGTGCTGGCGCGCACGATGAATGTTAATGGTGTGCGATATGGCATGGTGCATGACGAGTCGCGTTGCATCGGTTGCACCGCCTGTATGGATGCCTGCCGCGAAGTGAATCAGGTGCCAGCAGGCGTTTCGCGCCTGACGATTATCCGCAGCGAACCGATCGGCAGCTTTCCAGACGTGAAGTATCGGTTTTTCCGCCACTCCTGCCAGCATTGCGACGATGCGCCCTGTGTGGATGTCTGCCCCACCGGGGCTTCATTCCGAGATGCCGCCAGCGGGATTGTCGACGTTAACCCCGATCTGTGCGTCGGTTGCCAATACTGCATTGCTGCTTGCCCGTATCGGGTGCGATTTATTCACCCGATCAGCAAAACGGCAGATAAATGCGATTTTTGCCGCAAAACCAATCTCCGCCAGGGTAAACAGCCCGCCTGCGTGCTGTCCTGCCCGACTCAGGCGCTGACCTTTGGCAATCTCGACGATCCCAACAGTGATATCTCGCGCCTGCTGAGGCAGACCACGACTTACCGCTACAAAATTGCGCTGGGTACCCGGCCAAAAGTGTATCGCGTGCCTTTTAAATATAGGGAGATAAGTCAATGACCTCTGCGTTTCATTTTGACTCTCTAGTCTGGGACTGGCCGATCGCGATTTACCTGTTTCTGATCGGCATCTCCGCCGGTCTGGTGACCTTGAGCATTCTGCTGCGTCGTTACCACCCGCAGGAGGGCACCTCACACAGCCGCATCATGCGCACCACGCTGTTTATTGCGCCCAGTTCGATCATCCTGGGGCTGGTGATCCTGATTTTCCATCTGACGCGCCCGTGGACCTTCTGGAAGCTGATGTTCCATTACAGCTTCACTTCGGTGATGTCAATGGGGGTGATGCTGTTCCAGGTGTATACGCTGGTGCTGGTGGTCTGGCTGGCGCTGATCTTCCGTGACGAAGTGGCTGCGCTACAGCAGCGCTGGCTGCCAAAGTTGACGCTGATCCCCAACCTGTTGGCGCGCTTCCTGCCGTTTCTGCGCCCGATTGAAACCCTGATGATGGTTTTGGCCGTGCTGCTGGGAGCCTATACCGGGTTCCTGCTGTCCGCGTTGAAATCCTACCCGATGCTCAATAACCCGCTGTTGCCCGCGCTGTTTCTGTTTTCGGGAGTATCATCTGGGATCGCCGTGGCGCTGTTAGCCTTTGTGTTCGGCCCCAAGGGCGATTTGCACAGCAAGGAAATGCACTTTCTGCACCGTGTCGAAACCCCGGTGGTCTGGCTGGAGATCTTCCTGTTAGCCGCCTTTTTTATCGGCCTGTGGCTGGGGGATGATGGCAAGCTGCGCGCGCTGTCGGCGGCGCTGGGTGGTGGGTTCTGGGCCTGGTGGTTCTGGCTGGGCGTGGTGGGCGTTGGGCTGTGCCTGCCGCTGTTGCTGAAGGCATTGGGCTGGGGCAAGGCGCAGGGGCAGATCCTGCTGATCAGCGGTAGCAGTCTGTGTGGAGTGTTGCTGTTGCGCTATTTCATCCTGTATGCCGGGCAAATGACGGTGGCCTGAATGATGTTGGCAGCGAAATAAGGCGGTAAACGTGCTGTTGTGGTTACCCGAATTGGGGTTTGGTGCACTGTTGCTGGCGTGTACGGCGTCATGGCTGATCTCTGGCGTGGCGCTGTTCGCGCGCCACCGGGTAGCGCTGTTGCCAATCCGTGCTTGGAGTTTGGCAATATTTGCCTTGATCGCGCTGGCGTTCGCTATCCTGCTGTTGCTGTTTTTGCGCGATGATTTTTCTGTGCTGTATGTTGCCCAGCACGGGCACAGTCAACTCTCGGGCTTACTTAAGGCCGCGGCGTTGTGGGGCGGCCACGAAGGTTCATTGCTGCTTTGGTTGCTGTGCCTGAGCGGCTGGGCTGCCGTTTTCGCCTGGCGCAGTGAGCCGGAAGAGGCAACGGCGTCCGTCACGCTGGCGATCCTGTTGCTGATCGCCGGTTGCTTTCTGATCTTCATTCTGTGCTTCTCCGATCCCTTTGTTCGCGTTTTTCCCCCGGCGGTTGAAGGGCGAGATCTGAACCCGATGCTGCAACATATCGGGCTGATTCTGCATCCCCCTCTGCTGTATCTCGGCTATGCCGGGTTTGCCGTCTGCAGTGCGGTGATGTTGGCCGCCTTGCTGAACGGGGAGTTCACTCCCCAAACTGCCGGGCAATGCCAGCATTGGGCTGCCCCAGCATGGTGTTTCCTCACCGCTGGGATCATTCTGGGGTCCTGGTGGGCCTACAGTGAATTGGGCTGGGGCGGCTGGTGGTTTTGGGATCCGGTCGAAAATGCCTCTTTGCTGCCCTGGCTGACCGCAACGGCATTGCTACACAGCTTGGCCGCTAGCCAGCGCACCGGCGGGTTGCGGCACTGGACGCTGCTGCTAACGTTTGGGACGTTCGTGCTCAGCCTGTTGGGAACCTTGATCGTGCGCTCTGGCGTGCTGCTTTCGGTACATGCCTTCGCACTGGATGAACAGCGGGCATTACCGCTATTTGTGCTGTTTGCTTTCCTGAGCGGCGCCTCGTTTCTGGTCTACGCCCTGCGTGCCAACCGGGTTGAACAGCCGGTGCCGCCTGCGCCGCCTGTGTTAGTAGTGACACTGCTGCTGTTCAGTTCGGCGGCGCTGATCGTGTTGATCGGCACGCTCTACCCGATGCTGTACCGGCTGATGGGCTGGGGGCAAATCTCTGTCGGTGCGCCTTACTTCAATCTGGTTCTGCTGCCTTTTGGGCTGTTGGCGTTGATCCTGATGTGCGTTGGTGGTTTTCGCCGCCAGCTTGCGCAGTGGATTGCGCATTCCGGCGTGCTGCTGGCCGCCTTGGGCATTCTGTGTTCGTCGTTGCAACGGCATGAGGTCAGCCTGAACGTGGCCGTTGGGGAAAGCGTGACGCTGGCCGGCTATGAGTTCACGCTCCGCGCGATCGAGCTACAGGCGCAGGGCAACTTCACCACCGAACAGGCGGTGATCGACGTTTCACAGCAGGGGAAAGCGCTGACGCAGCTTAGGCCGGAGCGGCGTTTTTATACCGCGCGTCGCCAGCAGATGTTTGAACCGGGCATCGACTGGAGCGTGCTGCATGACTGGTACGTGGTAATGGGCGAGAAAAGCGGTGAGGATCGTTACGCCATGCGGTTTTATGTGCAGACCGGTATCCGTTGGATCTGGTGGGGTGGTGCCCTGATGATCATGGGCGTGCTGGCCGCTCGTTGGCCAAGGAGGACGCCATGCGCAGACTAGCCATTTTGCTGTTGTGGTGTGGGCTGGCATGGCCGCTGCGGGCGCAGGTGGTCGATACCTGGGCGTTTTCCTCGCCGGTGGTGCAAGAACAGGCCCTGGCGGTGGCGGCCAAAATACGTTGCCCGCAGTGCCAGAACCAGAACCTGCTGGAGTCGAATGCGCCAGCGGCAGTGGCTATGCGCCACGAGGTTTTTGCCATGACGGAGCAGGGCAAAACGGAAAGTGAGATCATGAGTTTTATGACCGCGCGTTACGGCAATTTTGTGCGCTATCAACCCGCGTTAGAGGCTTCAACTTTGGTGCTTTGGGGGCTGCCGCCGCTGCTGTTGGCGCTGATCGGTATCGTGCTGTGGCGTGGCAGGAGCAAACTGTGACGCCGCGCCGTTTTCATCTGTTGTTGATCGGCTTGGTGTTGACGATCGCGGCGGGCCTGTATCTGGCCAGCGGCCGGCCCGCCAGCCTGCTGGCTCAGCAGCAGGTGCAGAAACTGACCCCGTCACAGCAGGCCGATAGCCGGTTGATGCGGCTGCAGCAAAAGCTCAGCCAGACTCCGCAGGACAGCGTGTTGTGGGCTGAGTTGGGAGAATACTATCTCTACAGGGATAACTTTGACGCTGCGATCGCCGCCTATCAGCAGGCGTTGGCGCTGCGCGGCGGTAACGCAGAACTCTATTCCGCGCTGGCGACGGTGCTCTATTATCAGGCCGGGCAGCAACTGACGCCGCAGGCGGCAGGCTATATCGAACAAGCCTTGCAGATGGATCAAGAGGAAGTATCGGCCCTGATGCTGCTGGCTGCGGATGCCTTTATGCAGGCGGACTACGCACGGGCGAGTGGCTTGTGGCAACGCCTGTTAGACAGCAATTCCCCGCGCGTGGATCGCCAGCAGCTTATCGCAGCCATTAATATGGCTAAGATGCTGATGCGGCAGCCATAAGCCACATCAGGCATGCAGAAAATCATGCCAGCGGCGCACCAGATAATTATGTTCATCCATCACCGAGTTCCAGACCGCGATATGGCTCATCCGCTGCTCGTAGCTGCCACCATCGCGGATTTCACCTTGCGGAATGAGCAGATTGCCATAGGCATCCGGCAGATCTTCGCTGGCGGCTTTGCCGGCGTACCAATAGTCCCATTCGGCAACCGACAGGTGAGGGCGGCTGCGCTGCGGGTTGGAAATATAGTACCCCTGCTTCGCCATCATGGCGCCCGGCCAGCCGGATAGCCACCAGTTAAGGTAGGCATAGGCAGCATCGAGCGTTTTGCCGCTGGCGCAGCGTGATAAAGACAGCCCGCCATACCAGGCGCGGTAGCCCTCACGCGGCGTCGCCAGCGTGTAGCCCTTCTGCTGGTAGTGATGGCGGAAATAGGTAGGTGCCCACAGGCTCTGAATGCTGACGCGTGGATCGTCGATCAAACGATAAGCTTCATCCTGGCTGGCCCAGAATGCGGCAAAGTGCCCTTGACGTTGCAGCGCCGAGAGCGCGTTGGTCAGGTTATCGATCTCTTCCAGGTTCAGGTTACCAACGTTGGCAAAGCGCATCAGCCCCGCCCCCTGAGCCGCCAGAGCCGCATCCAATCCCCCCATGGCTGCATCGTTCTGCAACGCCACTTGCCCGCTAAAACCGGGGTGCAGCAGCCAACCCCAGCTCTCCTCCTGCTCGTGCAGCTCCTGCGGTAAGCGCACGCTATGGTAGGCAAAGCTATCGGCGTTATGCGTCAACGGCAACATGCTGATACGGTCGGTTGGCTGGCTGCCCAGGCTGTGATCGTGCTGCACATACAGGCGCTGTACCGGAACACTGCCACCACCCAGCCTTCCACCGGGAAACAGCGTGCCAAACTTGGGCAGATCGTTAATTTCATGCCAATAGTCCAGCCGGTTGATATCCAATGGCTGAATCGCCCGGGCTGGCCAGACAAAATCCACATTGTGAAACCACTGGTCGTAAAGATCGTAACGTTCAGGGTGCATCACGGCAATGCGCTGTGCATCCTGTACATCGCAGATCTGGTATTCGATATGGAGGCCAAGGTCTTGCTCTGCGCGCTGGCGCAGGATCTCCAGCAGCGTGACAGAGGTACCTAATACCCGCAAAGTAGTGGGTGTTACAGCGCTAGCGGTTGATTTCATGGCGTTCTTGCTCCGGCAGAGACGGTTCCTGTCGTGTAAGGCTGCAGAAAATGGCTAAAGGCATTCTGCAGGCATGAAGCGGTAATACCGCGCATGATAAACACTAATTGTGATTGTTGCTGCGTTTTTGGCCAAGCCGACAGGTGAATCGGTGGGTGCAGGCTATGCTGCACGCCGTGGATCACCACCGGGGTGGGGCTTTCGGCCACGTTGAGCAGCCCTTTCAGGCGCAGTATAGATTGGCCGTGGCAATGTAACAGCATTGACAGCCAAACGGCAAAGGCCGACCAGTTAATCTGCTGGTCAAAGGTGATAACACAGGTGGTGGTGACAGGGTGCTCGGCATGGTAGGCGCTGGCCTGCTGCAACGGCGGCGTGATTTCCCCCAGCCAGCGCCGGAAGCGTTGCGGAGCCTGCGGATTAAACGGGGTGGTAAACAGGCTGAGATCGCCATCGGCCAATTCATGGCTGCTGGCGATTTGCGTCAGCGGATTCAACTGCTGCAGGTAGGCGCGCAGCGCGGGCAGTGCTGCCGGTGGCACGCGATCGGTTTTACTCAACAGCAACCAATCGGCGGCGGTGACCTGCGCCAGCCACTCCGGCTGCTGCTCTGCCTGCTGCCAGCCATGCTCGCTATCGACCAGCGTCACCAGCATGCCCTGTGAGAAATGGTGCTGAAGCTGCCGATCGTGCAGCAAGGTCGCCAGGATCGGCGCCGGGTCTGCCAGCCCGGTGGTTTCAAGGATAACTTTGCTGAACGGGGGAAGCTGGCCGCGTTGGCGGCGCTCATATAAATCCAGTAGAGCCTGCTTCAGTTCACCGCGAATGGCGCAGCACAGGCAGCCGCCCGGTAGCAGGACAATATCGGGAGCCACCTCGTTCAGCAGCAGGTGATCGATCCCCACTTCACCGAACTCATTGACCAGCAACGCCACATCGTGCAGATCCGGCCCGGCCAGTAAACGCTTCAGCAGCGTGGTTTTACCGCTGCCGAGGAAGCCACTCAGCACGTGCATCGGCAGTTTCGTTTCCTGGATCATGGCGCCTCCGCCAGTTGCAGTGCGGCAAGATAGGCCGGATCAAGAGGATCGACCGGGTGTTTCAGCAGGCGTTCTGCCTCAACCCACAGTTGTTCCAGGCGGGTGATCACCTGTTGCTGCCCGGTGGGGCTGGCCAGCAGCCATGCGCTGCCGTGTATATCACTCAGTTTTAACCTGAAGGGTGCCAAGGCACGGTTCAGCACCGCCAACTGTTGCAGCCGAAGCTGGCGTACCGGCAGCGATGGCTGCTGTAGCGGATCGCTCCACTGCGGTGCATCATTTAATAATCCACAAAGTCCGCACATCGTCCGTGTTCCTTAAGTCAGGGCATAACATCACCGGAGTTCGGGCCCAGCGTCTGGCCCACGTACAGATTGCCGCCCGGATCGCTCGCCAGCAGTAGCGCGGTGGGGGCGATCTCATTGGCCGTGCCGAAACGGCCAAGCGGCAGCTCTGCGGCTTTGGCTTCCTTCCAGGCACGGCTGATCCCGGCCACCAGCGGCGTTTCTATCGGCCCAGGGGCAATGGCGTTCACCAGCACGTTCCGGCTGGCCACTTCCAGCGCCAGTGATTTGGTAAAGCCGATCACGCCAGCTTTGGCCGCCGCATAGTGGCAAAGCTCCGCACCGCCCTTGATTCCGAGCTGTGAAGCGATATTAATGATGCGCCCCCAGCGTTGTTGCAGCATATAAGGCAGGGCGCGTTGGGACGCGAGAAAGACGCTACGCAGATCAACCGCCATCATCTCGTCCCACATCTCCAGCGTCAGTTCGGTGCAGCGCGCCTGTGTCAGCATACCGGCATTGTTCACCAGAATATCGATGCCGCCCAACAGATGCAGACATTCATCCACACCATGCTGGGCACCGGCAGGATCGCCGACGTCAGCGACCACCCCATGGCAGGTTGCACCCAGCGCACGGCAGTGCGCAACCATGGCTTCCAGCCCGGGTGCGTTATGGTCGCTCAGCATTAAGGCACTGCCTTCAGCAGCAAACAGACGGGCAATGGCGGCCCCAATGCCGCTGGCCGCGCCGGTGATCAGCGTGCGACGGTGTTGTAGTAACATTTTGGCTCCCAGGTGTTGGTTAGTCTGGCCAACGGATGGTCAAGCCACCGTCAATAATCAGGCTCTGGCCGGTAATGTAAGAGGCGTCATCGCTGCACAGAAAACGGATCAGCCTGGCCACTTCTTCAGGGCGCCCGACGCGCCCTAACGGAATGCTGCGCGCCGCTTTTGCCAGCCCTTCTGGCCCCAGCGAGTTTTGCTTGTCCAGCGATTGCGGGGTTTCGATCAGGCCAGGGATCACGGCGTTACAGCGAATGCCACGGGGGGCCAGCTCAACCGCCATCGAGCGACAGATACCGGGCACCCCGGCTTTGGCAGCGGCATAGTGGGCATGATCCTGCCAGCCATAGACACCGCCGGCGATCGAGGAGATGGCCACCATGCTGCCAGCCCCCTGCATCTGATGAGACGCGGCACGGAACAGCCGCATGACGCCGCTTAAATCGACGTTGAGCATTTCATTCCATTGCGCGTCGCTCATCTCGCCGATCGGGGCGCGGCGCAGTAAACCGGCGTTGGCTACGGCGTAATCAATACGGCCAAAGTGTTCTGCCGCGCGCTGGGCGAACGCATTCACCGACGGGGTTGAGGTGACATCCAGCGTTAACCACAGCGCTTCTCCCCCAATGGCTTCTACCTGGGCGGCGGCTTGCCGATAGTCATGCGGATCCTGGGGGAAATAGCCTGCGGCGACGCGCACGCCACAGCGGGCGAACTCCAGCGCTAAGGCCAGGCCGATGCCGCTGGCCGCACCGCTGATCAGTGCCACCGGGCGTGAAGCTGTCTGTTCGGTCATGATGGACTCCTTTATCAGTAAGTAGGGGGAGTCAGTTCCCCCTGTTTAAACTATTTCACGCTGTGGGGGGCCACATGGCGGGCAAACAGCATAATGATGCCCGAGGCAAAACAGGGAAGTGCGCCGAAGAACAGCGCGGCACTTTGCCAGTTGCCGCCGTTGCTGAGAATGGTGGTGCTGCCAATGCCAGCAATAATGGCACCAACCGGCCCCATGGCTCCAATCAAGGCACCGGCGGTGGCACGGATGGCGGTCGGGAAGCTTTCACTGATGAAAAACAGCGCGGCGGCATACGGCCCGATCAGGAAGAACAGGCCAACGCTGTACAAGATAACGATGATGGCGAAATTGCTCGGGCAGAACAGCATGGCGGCAAAGGCCAGGCCGCCCAGTATCCAGCCGACGGCAATGGTGTTACGCCTGCCGAAGCGATCGCCCAGCCAGCCGTGCACCAGATAGCCGCAGTAGCCAACCAGGTTGGACAGCACCAGAATCAGCAGCGAGTTGGCAAAAGAGACGTTGTGCACTTTGGTGATCACCGTGGTGCCGAGTACGCTGAAAATCTGAATGGCAAACCAGTTGATCAGCACCGCACAGCCCAGCACCAGGGTGGCGCGTAACGACGTGCCACGGAACGTTGCCGCCAGGCCGGCACTCTGATGATCGTGGTAATCGATATGATAATCTTCCGCCACCTGCCGGGCTTTATCGGCCTGATTGGCGTGCCGCAACCGGTGAATATGCTGGTGGATTTGAAACTGCGGGGTTTCTTTCAGCTTCAGCGCCAGCAGGGCGATGAGAAACGACGGAATGGCGGCAAAGATAAAGCTGCCCTGCCAGCCAATCAGCGGCATCAGCAGCGCGGTCAGCGCCGAGGCAACCAAGGCTCCTACCGGCCAGCCGCCTTGCACCAGGCTGTAGATAAATCCTTTGCGCCGGTTCAGTTTGGGATCGTTGACGGCGGCATACAGCTCGGTGAGGTAAGTCGCGTTCACCGTTTGCTCGGCATAGCCTAGCCCGGCAACTGAGCGGATGCCGATCAAGGCCCCTTTGCCCCAGGCTCCCCCTACGGCGGTTAACAGCGAACAGATCGCCGCACCGGTGACGGTGACGATGATGCCAAGCCGCCGGCCCAGCCGGTCCACCAATGGGCCGACGCCAAGAGCCACAACGGCACCGCCAACCGCCACCCAGGTTGCCAGCTTGGCCTGTTCCACTTCACTCCAGTTGAAATGGTTACCGATCTCCGGCAGCAGCGTGCCAAACAGAATAAAGTCGTAGACGGCGAATACCCAGGCGAAGAACGCGATCCAGGTGGCGAATTTGACATCTTTCAGGGTCAACTGCTGTGGCTGCCAGCCATCGACCGTCGTTTTTTTATAGATGCTCATATTTGCTGTCACTCATGCAGTAGGGGGAACCAGGATTTAATGCCGATCAGATAAGCGTAAAACCGCATTGTTATGCCGTAATTGCTGGCGTTGTAGCCCCTCTCCCCGAGGGAGAGGGAACTGACTGACAGGCATTAGCGACAGGATCAGACTTTGCGCGGCACGCGGCGCAGGTAGTCGTCAGCAATTTCATCAAAGGTCACGAAGCGCACGCCCTGATGGCTTTGGATGTGTTTGATTAAGCGTTCCAGCATCAGTAACACCTGTGGGCGGCCAGACACGTCGGGATGGATGGTCATGGTAAATACTGCGTAGTCGTTCTCGCGGTACACCCAGTCGAACTGATCGCGCCACATCTCCTCTAAATGACGTGGATTAACAAAGCCGTGGCTGTTGGGGGATTTCTTGATGAACATCATCGGTGGCAGATCGTCCAGGTACCAGTTGGCCGGGATCTCCACCAGATCGGTTTCTGCCCCTCGTTGCAGCGGTTTCATCCAACTGTCAGGATGCTTGCTGTAGTCAATGCGCGTCCAACTGTCGCCAACGCGCACATAGTAAGGATGGAAATCGTTGTGCATCAGGCTGTGGTCGTACTTGATGCCTTTTTTCAACAGCAGTTCGTTGGTAACGTTGCTGAATTCCCACCACGGGGCGACATAGCCGGTAGGGCGCTTACCCGCTAACTCCGTTACTAAATCGATGCAGCGGTCCAGAATGGCTTCTTCCTGCGCGGGCGTCATGGCGATCGGGTTTTCGTGGCTGTAACCATGCACGCCAATTTCGTGCCCGGCAGCGGCCACTGCCTTCATCTGCTCGGGGAAGGTTTCGATCGAGTGGCCCGGAATAAACCAGGTGGTACGCAGATTATGATCGGCAAACAGCTTCAGCAGCCGTGGCGCACCGACCTCACCGGCAAACAGACCGCGTGAAATGTCATCGGGTGAATCTTCACCGCCGTAAGATCCTAACCAGCCGGCAACGGCATCCACATCAACACCAAACGCACAGAGTATTTCTTTCGCCATGATCATTGCTCCTAGGTTTGCGAGTTATCGCAGGTATACCGGCGGCCTGATGGCCTGCCGGGGGTAGTCAGGTGGCGATCAATCAATGGGTGCCACCTTAATCTTGTTGGGCTAGGTGTTGTTCCAGGCCAAGCGCCAGGTTCAGCAGGCGTTGATCGTCGCCGTTGGGTAACGACAGCAGCAGGCTGGTGGCTAATCCGTTGGCATCTTGGCCGGTAGGGAGGGTGATGCCGGGCATATCCAGCAGGCTGCCCGGCATGGTCAGGCGTAAGGTCGCCAGATTGGTTTGAGCGAACAGTTCGTCATCGTTTTCCAGCGGTGTCAGCGCAGGGGCAACGTGCGCGACGGTTGGCGTAACCAGCAGTGCACCGTTCAGCTCGGTGCGCATTTGCTGCTGCCAGCCTGCACGCTGTTGTAAAAAGCGCGGCAAGAGATCGGCTGATAACGCCTTGGCCGCCATCAGGCGGGTACGGACGCGGGCGTCCATTTGTGCCGCCAGCGGGCTGGCAAGCAAAGCGCGGTGCACGGTCAAAGCTTCAACGGCACCCGGCCAGCCTTCCTCGGCTATCCACTGCAGGCTATGGTGCAATGCGGGCACCGGGCGCCAATCGATCAGCACGCCCGCCGCCATGAACCTGCTCAGCATCGTCAGCAGATTTTGCCGTACGCTGGGGTCCACGCGAACGTCATGGAGGATCTCCTCATCAACCCGTAGCACCTGGCCGCGCAGTGATGCGGTGCTTGGCGTTGAGCAAGCGCCGGTCAGCAGTTGATCCAGGGTGACGACGTCGCGCACGCTGCGGCACAGGGGGCCGAGCGTGTCCAGGCTGTGTGCCAGCGGGAATACGCCGCGACGGCTGTAGCGCTGACGGCTGCTGCGATAGCCGATCACGCCGCTGAACGCGGCAGGAATGCGGATGGAACCTGCGGTATCGGTGCCTAGAGCGATAGGGACGACGCCGCGCGCAACGGCGCAGGCCGATCCGCTGGAGGAACCGCCCGGCGCGTGCGCGACGCCGTGGCGATCGGCAATTACCGGAGTACCGAAATGCGGGTTAAGCCCCAGCCCTGAATAGGCAAACTCACTGAGGTTGGTTTTCCCCAGGCAGACCAAACCTGCGGCCTGTAGCTGGGTTACGAGGGCGGCATCTTTCGTCGCCAAAGGGGAGTTGCGGCGCGTCGCGGAACCTGCAGTGGTGAGTGAACCGGCCAGATCAAACAGATCTTTCCAGGCGATAGGAATGCCATCCAGAGCGCTCAAGGGGCTGCCGCGTTGCCAGCGCCGTGTTGCCTCAGCCGCTTCACGGCTCGCTCGCTCGGGAGTCAGGCTGATAAAAACGTCATGCATTGACTCAGCCAGCGTTAAGGCTTGCTCGGTCAGTTCGCTTGGGGTCAAGGTTCCCTGGCGGAAGCATTCAGCAAAATGACGGGCATCGCGAATGTTGCCATTGTGGTCACCAGAAGATTGCAACAGGCTGTTATCCATAGCGCCTCTAAAATGTATTTTTTATTAAAATATACATTTTAAGTTAGCAATGGAGATGCCGACTTGTCAGCATGATTGGTTGATTTTTGTGCTATTATGTGAGCGATATGAGTATTAAATGTTAAATAATGGCACTGTTAAATCAAAATTTTGTGACTTGCATACAAGATATGGCGAAGTAATGACATCAAAAAATGAATTTTACCTAAAATTATTCATTGGTTAGCATGGAAATGACAGATTGCGCTACAGAATGGCCCGCTGGGGGCTGGTGTGAGCGGTCGCAGCATCAGTTTGGTGGTTGCAATGTGTCATAATGGTCGTCATTCAGTTGAGAACGATTGCAGAGCTACATGCAGATGGAAAAAACGAGCGCAGAGAGAAACAGCGGCGAAATGCGCGTTGGTGCGCGTTATGAAATGATCAGACAGGTATTGGATGATGCCATCCAGTCTGGTGCAGTCCCTAAAGGATTGGTGTTGCTGGAAGGGCCACTGGCAGAGGTTTTTGGTACCAGCCGGGTGCCGGTTCGTCGGGCGCTGGGGCTGTTGCATGAGAAAGGGGTGATTGCACGGTTTGAAGGCCGTGGTTTCATCGTTGCCGCCGAAGGGCAGGACGTGGAGCCGCAGCGTTTGCCCCTCAATCGCTCCGTTCTGGGATTGCGCCAGCTTGAAGAACTGGTGGATACGCGCAGCGCGGGTGAAAAGGTACTCGGTTATCTGCAGGAGGCGCTCTCTACCTGCATGGTATTCGGCCACTATCAGGTCAACGAAGGCGCTGCCGCAGAGTTTCACAACGTGAGCCGCAATATCATTCGCGAATCGCTGATGCGCCTGCGCGATCGCGGCCTGGTGGAAAAAGAGTCTTATGCTCAGTGGCTGGTGGGGCCTTTGACGGCGCGTGAAATTGCCGATCATTATGAAATCCGCGCCAGCCTGGAGCCGATCGCTCTGCGTAAAGCCGCCCCGCATCTGTCGCGCCAGCTGTTGCTAGATAGCCTGGAACGGCTGATACAGCTGGAAAATAGCGGTTTTTCACTGGCTACCCTGGAGCAGGTTGAAGAAGATCTGCATATCCATTGCCTGGAGCCATCGGGTAATAAAGCCATGCAGGCCGTGCTGCGGCAAAGCCAGTCGCCCCTGATCGTCACGCGGATTTTCTACGACATGTTGGGGGTTAAGGTGGATGAAATGATGCTGAATGAGCACCGCCTGGTGCTGCAGATGCTGCTGCAAGGAGCCTATGACTCCGCCGCCTTTGGCCTGCGGGATCATCTCAACCGTTCCCAAGCGCGCACTCTGCAGCGGCTGAAGGTGATTTCGGTACTGCCAGAGCCTGAACTGCCACCTTATTTATTGCGTTTGAGCTGACAAACGTCCTGGATGTGACCCTCCTCTGGTTTTTACTTTTCTGCCGTTGATCTTTATATTCATTTTTATGAATATAAAGCCAATGCAACAACGACGTGCACCATGAATCATAAATTTATCAAGAAAGAGGGCATTGCCCAATCGTTTCTGGCGCGCTATCTGTTAACAGAGCAGATTGGCGGCAGGCTGAAAACCATCGATGCCCTGGCGAAAGAAAGCGGTTTATCTGTGGGCCTGATGCAAGGGGCGTTAAAAAGCCTTGAGCAAGATGGGGCGATTGGTGTTGAGCGCCGTGGGCGTAATGGCAGTTTTATTATTGCCGCCGACCATAAAGCGCTGCTCAAGCACGCCAATATCGGCAATGTTGTTTGCGCGATGCCGCTGCCCTATACCCGGATTTATGAAGGGCTGGCCAGTGGATTAAAAGCCCAGTTTGCGGATATTCCCTTTTATTTTGCCCATATGCGGGGATCGGACATCCGTATTGAGTGCCTGCTGAACGGTCTTTACGATCTGGCGGTAACCTCAAGATTGGCGGCCGAAAGCTACGTGCAGCAGCATCAGGTGCAGATCGCGCTGTCGCTTGGCGAGCACAGCTACACGGAGCAGCACCGGTTGATTTATCGCCTGGGGGAACGGGAGAGCATACGTAAGGTAGGGATAGACAGTGCCTCTGCGGATCAGAAAATTATGACCGCCGCATTTTTCGCCGGGCAGGCTATCACCCTGGTTGAGATCTCTTACCACGAATGCCTGAAACAGATTATCTGCGGTGATATTGATGCCGCTATCTGGAACGTGAGCGACGATGAGGAACTGGCCCGTCTGGGGCTGATGACAGCCCCCCTCAGTGGCGATGATTGTTTTACCAGCGCATCGGAGGCGGTGATCCTGACCCGTCACCATGATGTGCAAACACAGCAGTTGTTACACACCATGGTGGATCGTCAGAGCCTGTTGTTCCACCAGCAACGCGTGGTTGCGGGTGAGATAAGGCCTGTTTATTGAGGGATGAATATGGAGCAAAGATTACACCTGCTTTGTCAGGGCGGCGTGATTGATAGTGAAGTGCGTGATGGCATGCTGAGGGTGCTGGATGCGCTGGACAACCGCTGGTCTATTCCGGTGCGCAATGAGCAAGGCGTTATGGCCTTGACCCACATGGCCAGTGCCCTGATGCGTTCAAAGCAACATATTGTGATTCAGGCCTTGGATGAAGAGCTGCAACGTGAGATGTGCGAGGCAGAAATTTACCCGCAACTGCTGCTTATTCACCGGGATCTGTTGCAGGTATCGGGCCATCAAGCCCATCCCAATGAAGAGGGCTACCTGCTGGCTAATCTTTACAGTTTGCTGCAAGCCCAGAACCCGCACTGATGGGTTATTTCATGGGCTAAATATTCATATTACTGAAGATATAAGGCGATAATTATCGCCAGGGCTGCAGAAGAGAAGATATGTTTATTAACGCACTGCAAAAGCAAAACCCCAAGATGGTGGATGTAGCCAGGGAGTTATGGGCGCAAGGGCTTATCTTGCCTGATACCTATGTTATTGATGTTGATCGGGTTATTTCCAATGCCCGTCAGTTATTGCAGGTGGCTCAGGCATGCGGTATCGAACTCTACCTGATGACCAAGCAGATTGGCCGCAACCCTTGGCTAGCCGAGCGCTTGGTTGCCCTGGGTTACCGTGGCGTGGTGGCGGTGGATTTTCGTGAAGCTCAGAACCTGGCCGCCGCCGGGCTCCCGCTGTGCCACGTTGGGCACCTTGTCCAGATCCCCGATAAACTGATCCCGCAAATAGTGGCACAGCGGCCAGAGGTCATCACCGTTTTCTCTCTAGAGAAAGCCGCGAAGATTGCCGAACATGCGCAGCGCTTGGGCTATGTGCAGCCGGTGATGCTGAAAGTGTTTGCGCCAGGCGATCTGCTCTATCCTGGTCAAGAGGCCGGTTTTGTGCTGGAGCAACTGCCAGAGGTTGCGGCAAAAATCGCCGCCATGCCGGGGCTGTTATTACAAGGGCTGACCCATTTCCCATGCTTATTGTGGGATCCACAGCAGCAGCAAACCTTACCCACGCATAATTTACAGACGCTGCTGCAGGCCAGCCAATGGCTACGGCAGTGTGGCTGTGACATCCGGCAGATCAATGCCCCTTCCGCGGCCAGTTGCACCACGTTACCGCTGTTGGCACAGCTCGGTGCTACCCATACTGAGCCGGGGCACGCTCTGACCGGTACCATACCGGCCAATATCAAAGGCGATCAGCCCGAGCAGATTGCCATGCTGTATCTCACCGAGGTTTCCCACCATTTCGCCGGTAACAGCTATTGCTACGGCGGCGGATATTATCGCCGCGGCAATGTTCTGCAGGCTTTGGTCGGTGCAGAGCAAGAAGGGCCACTGCTGACCGCCAGCGTTCTGCCGCAGCATGAATCCAGCATCGATTATCACATTGCTCTGCAAGGGATATACCCCATCGGCTGCCCGGTCCTGATGTGCTTCCGCAGCCAGATTTTTGTCACCCGCAGCGATGTGGCGCTGGTATCTGGCATTGCCACGGATCGGCCGAAGCTGGAAGGGATTTACGACAGCCAGGGCCGTGTGAAAAAAGGGGGCTGCAATGGCTAAGTTTCTGGTACTGGTGATCGACAGCTTCGGCGTGGGGGCGATGGATGACGTTGCACAGAAACGGCCTCAGGACCTGGGAGCTAATACCTGTGGCCATATTTTGCAGGCTTACCCTGAAGTACGTTTACCGACGCTGGAACGGCTTGGGCTGATTAATGCTTTGGGTTTTCAAGCCAATATCATGCAGCCTTGCGCCAGCGCGGTGTTCGGTACTGTCAACCTGCAACATGAAGGGGGCGATACCTTTATGGGGCATCAGGAAATCATGGGCACCCAACCACAAACCCCGGTGTGCATTCCTTTTTCAGCGGTGATCGGCCCGGTGGAAGCGGCTCTGCAACAGGCGGGTTACCGAGTGAAACGCATGGGGGAGGGGCTGCAATACCTGTGGGTAAATGATGCGGTCGCGGTGGGGGACAACATCGAGGCGGATCTGGGGCTGGTATTTAATGTTACCGCCAATCTGACGCTGATCCCCTTCAGCGAAGTCAAGAAGATTGGCCGCGTTGTGCGCGAGCAGGTCAAGGTGGCGCGAGTGATTGCCTTTGGCGGGCTGATTGGCGATAGCCAGCGTATTCACCGGGCGGCAGAGACCAGGCTGGATAAGTACATCGGCATTAACGCTCCTGCGTCTGGAGCCTATGAAAACGGCTTTCAGGTGCAGCACATGGGGTACGGCGTTAACGCCGCCGTACAGGTGCCACAGCAGTTGCATCAGGTGGGCATCAGCACGGTTCTGATCGGCAAAGTCGCCGACATCGTGGAAAACCCGTATGGCAGCAGCTATCAGGATTTGGTGGATAGCCAGACGATTCTGGATATCACCCTAAGCGAATTGCAAAAGCCGGGAGCGAGTTTCATCTGCAGCAATATTCAGGAAACCGACCTGGCTGGCCACGCCCAGAATACGGCGCGTTACCTCGATCGCCTGCAACTGGTGGATCGCAACCTGGAGCAGATATTGGCGCATTTGGCCGCGGAGGATTGCCTGATCGTCACCGCCGATCACGGCAATGACCCGACGATTGGCCACAGTAAACACACGCGGGAAAAAGTGCCGTTACTGGTGTATTGCCAAGGTGCGCCTGCAGGGGATTTGGGGTTACGCAGCACGCTGTCGGATATCGGTGCCACCGTATGTGATTTCTTTCACGCCCCTGCACCGCAGAATGGCCGTTCATTTTTGCCACAACTCAGGTCGCACAGGAGCACGATATGACAAGCACCAAGCCGCTTACGAGCTGGATCGATGGCTCCGGTTACACCTATGTACATGAGCATCTGCATGTTGATCTCTCTGGTGGGAAAAACGATATCGACTGCAGGTTGGATCAATATGATCTGATCTGCCAGGAAATGCGTGAGCTGTTCGCGCTTGGGGTGCGCAACATCGTGGAGATGACCAACCGCTATATGGGGCGCAAGGCCGATTTCCTGCAGGCGCTGATGCGCGATAGCGGGATGAACATCATCGCCTCCACCGGTTATTACCAGCAGGCGTTTTATCCCGCCCACCTTGCCCAACTCAGCGTAGCCCAAATCGCGGCGGAAATGTGCAGCGAGATCGAGCAAGGCATTGATGGCACGGCGATGAAAGCGGGGGTGATTGCCGAGATTGGCTCCAGCCGGGGGAAAATTACTGATGACGAACGGCGGGTGTTTGCCGCTGCGGCTTTGGCCCATCAGCAAACCGGCAGGCCGATCTCGACCCATACCACCCTCAGCACCATGGGCTACGAGCAGCTACGGCTGTTGCAAAGTTTTGACGTGGCTGCGGAGCATATTGTCATCGGGCACTGCGATCTGACCGATAACCTTGACACCATTTTGCCGATCTTGGATCAGGGCGCTTGGGTGCAGTTCGATACCATCGGCAAAAACAACTATTACCCCGACAGCAAACGGGTCGCGATGTTGCGAGCGATTGCGGATCGCAAGCAGCTTGGGCAGGTGATGCTCTCAATGGATATTACCCGGCGCTCCCATTTAAAAGCCAACGGCGGGATCGGTTTTGCCTATCTGCTGAACACCTTCGTGCCGATGTTGCTTGAGGCTGGTTTGTCTCAACGTGATGTGGATCTGATGCTGCGCGATAACCCAGCTCGATTTTTTAACTGATACCTACCCTGCGTTATGCAAGCCGTAACGGACATGTTTCGGATACTGCTAGTTAACTGAATAAAAAGGAAAAAAAGATGAAATTTGTCATTGGTGGCCAGATCGAAAAAGAAAAAATTGCCGACGCCGTGCGCCGCCTGGCCGGTGAGAAAGCAACGTCTATCAGCATTATGAATGATATCGAAGCCGCGATGAGCATCAAAGGCGGCCAGGCGGATATCTATCTTGGCGCCTGCAATACCGGCGGCGGCGGCGCGCTTGCCATGGCGATCGCCATTATCGGCATGGATAAATGTGCCACCGTGGGGATGCCTGGCAAGATCCTGTCCGACGACGAGATCGCCGCCTGCATCAAAGCGGGCAAGATCGCCTTCGGCTTTACCGGGCAGGACATTGATGCGGTGGTACCGGTAATCGTTAACACGCTGTTCTCTCTGTGAGGCTGTTGCCATGGAACACTCATTCTTAATGCGATTGCTTGAAATCGACCCCACCAAAGCGGGGTTACTGGCGCTGATCGGGGCGATTTCCGCCATGATGGCCAACCGAGGGATTGCGGTATTTCATGATGGGCTCCGCCCGCTGATTCCCGAGTATCTGGAAGGGCGCATGAGCCGCAAGGCGCTCGGTGCCACCAGCTTTGCGTTGAGTTTCGGGCTGATTATCGGCTTCGGGCTGCCATTTTCCCTCACCGCACCGATTATTTTAGTACACAGCCTATTGCTCGGTACCGACGTGATCGGCGTCTGGTGTGCCGACAGCCGCAAGGGGCTGGTGCTGTCTGGCGTGGTCGGCGCACTGTACGCTATTGCTCTGCTGACCGGGCTACGCTCGGTGGTCGAGCTGTTCAGCCATATGCCAGTGAACTTTATGAGCAATCTGGGGAAAGTGGGCGATCCTATTGTGGCTTGCTTTGCTCTGTTCCCGGCGATTGTGGTGGGTTATCAATATGGTTACCGCAAGGGGATCTGGGTGTTGGTTGCAACGTTGGTGGGGTATCTCGCCACGCAGGCTATCGGTAACCTCAGCTTTGGTGGTTTGCTTGCTACCCCCGTCAAGCTTGATCCTAACGGCAGTGCGCTGCTGCTTTCCATGGTCGCCATGTTCTACTTTGCCATGAAAGAGCGCCCGCCAGAGCCAACCAACGGCCAGCAGGCAGGGGCGAATGCAATGCTGGTGGGGCTGTTTTCCAGCCGTATTGAACGTATCCAGAAGAATAAATGGCTGCTGGTGCTGAGCGGCGGGCTGACGGCGGTGGCGGCAACCATGTCTTTTAGCCTGTTGGCAGAAGGCCCAGTTTCACTGCAGTTGATGGCACATGGTGAACAAACCAGCGCCATGCTGGTAGCGCTGGCGCGCGCCATCAGCTTTGTGCCATTAGTGGGGATGACGGCGATCGCAACGGGTGTCTACAGCCCCGATGGCATGAAGTTTGTCTTCGTTGCCGGTTTGGCGACCAATAACCCGTGGATCGCTTTTATCGCAGGTTGCATCATCATGCTGATGGAGATCCAATTATTGACCAAAATCGCTATCGGCTTGGATAAATATCCTGGCATCAAAGCCTGTGGCGACCATATTCGTACCGCGATCACCCGGATGCTGGAGGTGTCGTTACTGGTCGGGGGCATGATCGCCTCGAACGCCATCCTGCCGGGCATGGGCTTTATGGTGGTGGCGGGGCTGTACTTGCTTAACCGCACATCGAAGCGGCCACTGGTTGAGATGGCCATCGGCCCGATCGCCACCATTGCTGTTGGGATATTGGCCAACATTATTCAGATTGTCGGCATCGGCTGACAGCCGTGTGGGGTGAATCATGATCAGGACTTTTCCACTTATCAGCATGAGTATGGAGCAGGCGCAGCAGGCTCAGTTTCGGCTGGTGGATACTATCTGCCGTTATTTCCCTGGGGCAGAGTTTTTGACCCAGGGGGATTTGGGGCTTGCGCCGGGGCTTAATCAGCCCCGAATGACCCGGCAGGTTGAGGCGGTTATCGCCCAGTTTTTTTCTGCCGAAGCGGCGGTGCTGGTGAGTGGTGCGGGAACGGGGGCGATCCGCTGCGGGCTGGCGGCATTGCTTAAATGCGGCGATAGCCTGTTGATCCACGATGCGCCAATCTATCCCACCAGCAAGGTGATTGCGGAACACATGGGGTTACGCCTGATCCGCGCAGATTTTAATCAGCCGGAACAGATTGCTCAGGCAGTGAGTGAGCACCGCCCTGCGGCAGCGTTGGTGCAACATACCCGGCAGAAAATTGAGGATAGCTATGACCTGGGGGCGGTTATCCACCAACTGAAGCAACTGGCGATCCCGTCGTTAGTGGATGATAACTATGCGGTGATGAAAGTGGCGAAGATTGGCTGTGAGCAGGGGGCAACCTTATCAACCTTCTCCAGCTTTAAGCTGTTTGGCCCAGAGGGGGTTGGGGTGGTGGTGGGCAAGCAGCAGGCCATTACCGCTATTCGCCACAATATGTATTCTGGCGGTAGCCAGATCCAGGGCTTTCAGGCGATGGAGGTATTGCGCGGGCTGACGTTTGCGCCGGTGATGCATGCGGTTCAGGCGCGGGTGAACGAGGAGTTGGTGCGCCGCCTGAATCAAGGCGAAATACCACAGATAAAACAGGCGCTGCTGGCGAATGCGCAATCTAAAGTGCTGCTGGTGGAGTTTCATCAACCGATCGCTGCGGCGGTGTTGGAGCAGGCGCAGGCATTAGGGGCGCTGCCTTACCCTGTTGGCGCTGAATCCAAGTATGAGATCCCTCCGCTGTTTTACCGCGTTTCCGGCACCTTCCGCCAGGCGGACCCCAGCCTGGAACAGCGTATGATCAGGATAAACCCTAATCGCAGCGGTGCGGACACTATTATCCGCATACTGCGTGAAAGCTGCTTGGCGGCCAACGCAGGTGATGAACCGCCAGAGTTGGCAATCTAAAAGCAAAAAGCCTGAACGTGAATTCAGGCTTTCTCTTTGAATATGGCGGTGATGTCGGGCTTGATTCGCTACGCTCACCCTTCGGGCGGCCTGCGGCCGTCCAAAATGGCAGGCCATTTTGTCGAACCCTGTCGAGGGTTCTCACCTCTCCCTGTGCGGGGAATCTAAAAGCAAAAAAGCCTGAACGTGAATTCAGGCTCAGACTGCTGACTAACCCCACTTTTTCAGGTGGGGTTCTTCTTTTCTAGCGACCGCAGGTCGCGATCGCGATATTTTTCCATAATACCGTCAGTTGAGCTTTCTGACCG
>NZ_JBBCVB010000047.1:0-26676 GCF_037199905.1 Serratia sp. MMO-28 | reverse complement strand
GTGCGTACCGGGTTGAGAAGCGGTGTAAGTGAACTGCAGTTGCCATGTTTTACGGCAGTGAGAGCAGAGATAGCGCTGATGTCCGGCAGTGCTTTTGCCGTTACGCACCACGCCTTCAGTAGCGGAGCAGGAAGGACAGCTGATAGAAATGGAAGCCACTGGAGCACCTCAAAAACACCATCATACACTAAATCAGTAAGTTGGCAGCATCACCCAAAAAACAAACAAATACAGCAACATGACTTAGAGTAGGTAAAGAGGTTGTTTTTGAGGGACAGGGCAGTCTTTTTGAACCACAGCAGTATCCCCCTTTTAGGCATTTTGTCTTTTTGGTTTCTTTCGCCTTTCGGCCTCTTAAACTCAATCACATTGCCCATCGTTCACTCCCTTTCTCGAATCTTCAGATCGTCCAAATCCACACCATTTTCCAGCAACTCAACTAACCACTTAGGACGACGGCCAACGCCAGTCCACGTATTATCCGGGTTAGCCGGGTCACGGTATCGAGGGGATTTGGTATCCCGATCCACCACTGCACCAGGCAGCTTCATTTCATCCAGAAGATACCCATCACTCAATCGTTCCTGTAACCAGACAGGGCGCTTTCCGTACCCGCTCCAGGTGTTAAATGGATTCTCCGGGTCACGGTATACAGGCGTCCCTTTTGGTCGCTTCTCCGACTGCAAAGGAACAAGCATAGGTTTCTTCCCTTTAACGTCTTTTTCTCTTGACACGATTCTATTGGCCCTTATGATAAATAAAAGTCGTCAAAATCACAATTACACGGACATACAAAAATGAAAAAAACATGGTGCTTGATAGCGGTATGTATCTCCGGCCTTTCTTTTCAGGGGGTCGCTCACGCGGCTTCTGCCTCGGATACGATCGCCAGCCTTGCGGCCCGATGCGCACCAGACGTTTCACCGCTAACAATGGCCTATATCGTCGGCCATGAATCCGGGAACAACCCGTATTTTATTAACGTTAACCGTGGCGCAAGCCTGAAACGTCAACCGCAAACCGAAGCTGAAGCGGTAGAAGTTGCCAACCGGCTAATCAAAAACCTCAAGAAAGATGAAAGCATCGATATGGGGCTTGCGATGATTAATTCTAACAATTTGAGTTCGTTAGGTATCACGGTTGAGCAGGTATTTAAACCCTGCATCAATCTCCGCGCCAGTCAGACCATTTTAAAAGACTGTTATAGTACGGCCCTGAAATCCAACCCGCCCGGCCAGATAGCATTAAGACACGCGCTGTCCTGCTACAACACCGGGTCACAAGTGCGGGGGATTTCAAACGGGTATGTCACGAAAGTTATTAACGTGGCTAAACAGTCTGATTTAAAGATCCCTACGTTGCTACCTGATGGGCAGAACGAGGAAGCGGAGAGCCAGCCTGTGAGTGCGAAGGGCGCAACCTTTGAGGGTGAGCACGATGCGTTTACGGGTGAAAGTGATAGTGGTGGTGATGTGTTTTCGCAGGATAACACTGACGCGTTTCTGACCAAAGCAGAGCAAAAAGGGAGTGAGGTTATGAATGACAAAAATCTATCTCCTGTTGCAGTCTCAAATAATTGATTTATGCGAAGCCGGAAAAATACAGGAGGTTGTAATTGAAAGGATTTCACTAAAGCAGTGGTACCCCATATTTGACGTAAAGGACGAAAATTTGGGTGAGGTTCGTTGCTCCATTCGGTTGAATAAAGATCACGAACTTCGCACATGGGCAGACCTGAGACTCCTAACGGAGTTTCTTCTGGATAAGTGCAATGTCGGCGAGTGCCGATTGATATTGAAATCAACAAAGGAAAGGTAGAGGTATATATGGTTACTTTTTTCAAAAATAACGGGTTTGCGCTGCTGGTTGCGCTGTTATGTATCGCAGCGCCAGAACTGGCCCTCGCAGCTGGCGGGGCAGACACCGGGGCCAGTACAGGTAACAACATCAAGTCATGGCTGGATACCTGGATTCCTATCGCCTGTACCATCGGCGTGATCGTGTCGTTCCTCGTTTGGCTGTTCCATCTTATTTCCGCTGGTTTTATGTTCCGTCTCGCAATCGCAATGGTTGGCATTGGCTCCGCATCATATCTGGTATCCCTGACTGGTATCGGCAGCTGATTAATGGGGGGGAGTACATCCCCCATTAAGTGAGGTTTTATGTTTGAAAATGGACAACGGCCATTATTTAAAGGTGCAACACGCGTCCCCCGGCTTGCTGGCGTTCCGCGTACAGTGGCGCTGGTTATCTTCATGATCTCGGCCACGCTGTTTATGACGTTACATTTATGGTCACTCCTTGTATTTGCGGTTCTGTGGTCAATTGCAGCAGCGCTAACTAAATACGACGACCGTATGTTTCGCATCCTTTCATTATGGCTACAGACTAAGTTTCGTAATGCACACGACACGCCATTTAAACAATGGAGTGGTTCAAGTTATTCCCCTGTGGATTACAAGAAAAAGGAGCTGAAATAAATGGTGGCATTGCTTAAACCTAAAACGTTCAGAGACGAGCCGAGCGTTAATGAAAAGTATTTGCAGCATAGCCAGCACCTTGATGATTATATTATCTCGATGCGTAATGGCGATTTGCTCGCATTCTTTAAAGTCGATGGCCGGACACATGATTGTGCCTCTGACCGTGAGCTGATTACATGGAACGATGATCTTAATACGTTGATTAAGTCCTTCGGGACTGACCACGTAGAGGTCTGGTCACACGAGTATCATCACCAGTCTAAAGAGTATCCTGACTCTGAGTTTACCCAATTCTTCCCGCGCTATCTGGATGAATACAACCGCCGCCTGCAAACGGGGTCTAACCAGATGGTTAATGACCTGTACCTGACGGTGCTTTATCGCCAGATAGGCGATAAGACGCAGAAGTTCCTGGCTAAGTTTGAGCGACCGTCAGCTGACGAGCTGGCTCAAATGCAGGCTGAAGCCTTCACCGGAATGGAAGAAGTCTGTGAGCAGATCATGGAGGGGATGAAGGGCTATGGCATCAAGCGCCTGGGTATTTATTACCGGGATAAAAACGGTGAGGAAATAGCGCTAACTGACGCTGAAGAAAAACAGTCGCTGCTTGAAGTAGACGAAGCAGATATTTTCGACGAACCGGTAATGCTCAACGTCGCTGATACCGTCCCGCCGACTGCTCACGCTTATTCTAAAGCGCTGGAGTTTCTTTATTTCCTGGTCAATCTGGAATGGTCCATTGTTCCTGTTTGCCGTGACCGTATCGGTTCTTACATCATGGAAAACCGTGTTGTCAGTTCTGTATGGGGGGATATTGTTCAGGTCAGAACACTGGACAGCAATTTTTATACTACGGCTATCGAAATCCGTGATTACGAAAAAAACACGGAACCGGGTCAGTTTAATTTGCTGAAAGAAGCTGATTTTGAATATCTGCTGACTCAAACATTTTCTTGCATATCCGAGGCTTCAGCTAAAACGCTTCTGGAGCGCCAGGAGAAGTCCATGATGGAAACTGGCGACAGAAGCCAGTCCCAGCTTGAACAGTTGAATACAGCGCTGGATATGCTGCTTTCTAAAGAAATTGTGATGGGCTATCACCATGCCACTATTCACGTTTTCGATACCGATCAGCGAGCAGTGCAGCGCAAGGCCCGTAAAGCTAAAGTCATGCTAAGTCAGTGTGGCTTCGTGGGGGGCGGCGTAGGGCTGGCCTCTGAAGCGGCTTACTTTGCGAAGATTCCGGGTAATCAGAAATGGGCGCCACGCCCAACGCCGATCAACTCATGGAATTTCTTCCATTTCTCCCCGTACCATAATTTTATGCGCGGCAAACCGGACAATAATCCGTGGGGTCCGGCTGTGACGATGTTCCGTACCGCGAACGGTACACCGCTGTATTTTAACTTCCACGTCACCCCACTGGAAGAACGCTCAATCGGGAAGCGACCGCTGGGGCATATGTTGCTTACAGGTACATCTGGTGAAGGTAAAACTACGCTGCTGGATTTCCTGTTATGCCAGTGCATGAAGTTTAATCCGCGTATGTTCTGCTATGACCGTGACCGGGGAATGGAGCCGTTTATCCGCAGTGTCGGCGGCTACTATAAAGTTTTACAGCAGGGCGTAAAAACTAACTTCTCACCGCTCAAACAGAAAGGCACACCGCGTAATATTGCAACCACTAAAAATATTATGCGTGTCTGTGCTGAAATTACAAATAACGGCCCGTTAGATAAAGATATGGGGATGGAACTCAATAAGGCAGTAGATGCTGTGATGGGTGAGCATTCATTGGTTCCTCCTGAAGCTCGCGATATTACTCGTCTTAACGGATACATCAATCACCCATACCTTAAAGACCTTATCAAAGACTGGACCAATGAAGGCCAGTATGGCTGGCTTTTTGATAATGATGAAGATGCGTTAGATCTCGATGCTCATGATGTATTCGGCTTCGACCTGACCGAGTTCATTGCTGCTGAAGGTGAGATTCCCAGCCCAGCCAGAACGCCATTGTTAATGTATCTGCTTTACCGAATCCGTAATTCAATTGACGGAAAGCGCCGTGTCATTCAGTGCTTCGATGAATTTCATGCTTATCTTGACGATCCTGTTTTAAAGCTGGAAATAAAGCGCGGCATTAAAACAGACCGTAAGAAAGATGCGATTTATTTGTTTTCCACGCAAGAGCCAAATGACGCACTCGCAAGCAGCATTGGTAAAACGGTGATGTCGCAAACGCCATCAAAAATCTGCCTGCGCGATCCTGATGCCAGCCGTAAGGACTACTCCTTCCTGACCGATGCGGAGTTTGATGTGTTGCTCAAAATTCCTGAGCATTCGCGCCAGTTCCTCGTTAAGCAGGGGTCACAGTCAGCTCTTGCTACGTTCAATCTCAAGATTCATAACAGCGATACGCCAGAACGCGATGAAATGGAAATGGACAACATTATCAGCATCCTTTCCGGTGAGCCGCAAAATGCCGAGTTGGCCGAGGAATTGATAGGTAAATATGGTCCAGAACCCGAAAACTGGATCGAAGAATATTGGCGTCTTTGTCGTCATTAATTAGAGGATGATGTTATGAAAGCGAAGTTAATTGCTATTGCACTGGCTGGGCTGTTAGGCGCGGGAACCATTGGTACGGCTTCTGCTATAGGGGGTACTGGTGTTGTGGTCTACGATCCGACTGGCGTGGCTAAAATGCTTGACCAAATAGAACAGTTAAAGCAACAACTGGCAACCCAAAAGGCGACTTATGAAAGTCTGGCAAAAACTACTGATATTGGGAATTTGTTGGGTTCGTCTACAAGTGCCCTCGCTAAAAATCTTCCTGACGACTGGAAGAAAGTTTATAGCGATGCGATGAATTCAACATCATCCGTCACTGGTGATGTTCAAAGCATGGTTGGTGATTTCAATTCTGAAATTGATGATATGAACCCTTCTGATGCAATTAAAGCGCTAAATAAAAAGTTGGCCGAGAAAGGAGCATATGACCGAGTTATAGCTGAAAAAGCCTATAACAATCAAATGCAGGAATTAAGCGACATGCAGGAACTGACAGAGCAGATTTCCACAACTAAAGATGTAAAGGAAGTGGCTGATCTTCAGGCCCGCATTCAAACCGCGCAAGGCGCAATTCAGGGCGAGCAAGCGAAACTGAAGCTTATGAGTATGCTTCAGGAATCACAAGATAAGTTGTATGAAGCTCAAAGAGAACGCGCCGTAGGTAATTTTATTTATGGTACTGATGGTGGTCATAACCCCGCTCCGTTGAAATAAGGTGATTATATGAAAACGACTTTAAAAGTAGCTTTAGTTTTTATCGGTGTTTCCGCTCTCGCTGGTTGTAAGCCTGAGCATGACAAAGATTGGTATAAGTCGCATGAGACAGAACGAAAACAAATGCTTGTTGAATGCAAAAAGAATGCAGAATCCTTGCAGGATGCTGATTGTAAAAATGCAAGAGACGCAGAGACTGAACTTTTTGTTCATGGGAAAGATAACTCTCATAGTGTGCCGAAGTTAAACTAAATTTCAGGATGTAGTTATGGCATTTGATACTGTTCAACAGATATTTGACATAATTGATGATCTGATAAATATTATGGTTGATACCAACGTAACAACCATTATTGCAACCGTCACACCAACGGTTGCAATATTTTTGACCATCAAGTTTATGGCTCAAGGTGCATATTCCGCTCTTAGCCCCGGAGGGGGCGGGGAGGCGCTTGGGGATTTAATTACACAATATATGAAAGCTGCCGTTGTTTTGAGTTTTGCAACGGCTGGCGGTTTATATCAAACCGACCTTGTACATTTGGCTTTAAACCTACCTGATAACTTTGCTTCAATATTGGTTACTCAAAATAAAACCTCAAGTACAGGGATGGCAGCCATTATTGATACTGGGGTAGACCAGTCTATAACGGCAATACAAACGGCGTTCGAAGGGGCTGGCATTAGCGCTAATGGCATAATGAGCGCAGTAATCGGACTCATTCTAATAGCAGCGACCGTAGTTCTTTGTGGGTTGGGTTCTGCCTTTGTAATTATGGCTAAAGTGCTACTGGCTATAAGCCTGTGTTTAGGGCCAATAGCTATATTCTGTCTCCTGTGGAATCCAACAAAAGGCATATTTGCTAAGTGGATGGGGACCGTTATTAATTACAGCCTAGTCATAGTTCTTTTGGCTCTCGTATTTGGGTTGTTAATGAGCCTCTTTACAAAAATGATTTCCGGTCTTAACGGCAGCGAAGGCTTTGATGCCTTATCAACAGCAATTGGACTGGTCATTCTCACCATTGTTTCCGTCTATGTGTTGTTCCAGGTTCCAGCGGTAGCGTCGAATTTCGGTAGCGGTGTTTCTGCTGATATAGCTTCTGCGGCCCGCCATGCGGGCCACTCGATGAATACGATGGGTAATGTTGCCTCTAATGGGATTTTTGGTGGAGCGAAGCCTTCAGCAAGACCTTCAGCAGCTGGCGGCGGCGGTGGACAAAGTGCCAGCACTAGCGGCAATGCAGGGGCTGGCGGTTCAGGTTTGACAGGAAAGGCGCGTGGTAGCCGGGGAAAAGCTGCATAAATAAACAAAAGTCGTTGAAATTGCAATTTCACGGATATAAGATAATAGAACGCAATGGACAAATGAGGTCGAAACTATGCGCGCAATCGTACTTTTAGGGGTGTTGTTGTTAGGGGCATGTTCCAGCAGTTTCAAGCCACCACCGGAGCCGGACTGGAGCCACACCGTGCCAGTCAATAAAACGCTTCCAGTAGATACACAGGGATAAGGTGGTTGTTATGAGAGAGAAAAAGAAAGGGCTGACCAAAGAGGCCATCAAAGAGTTCAACGAAAGCCGTAAAGGGCTGGAAGTGGACGTTATGAACGAAGTGTTATCTTCACGCCGCACGGCGTGGATAGTCGCTGCGGTCGCATCCGTTGTGGCTGTCGTCGCAATCGGTAATGCTACCTTTGTGAATTACCGCTATAGCCAGCCAATACCGCCGTTCCTGTTGACGCTGAACCCCAGCAATCATGAGGTATCACAGGTTAAGCTGACGCGTGACGATGCCACCTATGGCGACGAAATTGATAAGTATTTCCTTACTCAATACGTTATCCACCGTGAATCCTACGATTTTTATTCCCTGCAAGTGGACTATGACGCAGTAGGTTTAATGTCCACGCCGAACGTGGCGGAAGCCTACCTTTCCCGGTTCAAGGGCAAGCAAGGGATTGATAAGGTCCTGGGTGACAGCGAGACGACGCGAGTAAGTATCAACTCAACCATTCTCGATAGAGAGCATGGCGTGGCGACCATTCGCTTTACGACCGTTCGCCGCTCTCGTAGCAATAACTTTGACGATCCACCGAAGCGCTGGATTGCCATCCTGGGCTACGAGTACAAATCGCTGGCTATGAACGCCTCGCAGCGCTACATCAACCCGCTCGGCTTCCGCGTCACCAGTTACCGCGTTAACCCTGAGTCGAACTGAGGACTGTACTATGAAAAAAGTAGTCTTATCCGCAGTGATCGCAATGGCGCTGGCCGGGGCCACATTCAACGCGGCGGCGCTTCAAGCGCCGAAAAGTTCACCGTATGACTACCGTATCAAAACGGTAGTTTATAACCCGGTTGATGTGGTGCGAATTGATGCGGTAGTGGGCCTGTTTACACATATCGTTGTTGCCCCGGATGAAACATACATCACTCACGCGTTTGGTGATTCTGATGGCTGGACGTTCTCCCATAAGCTCAACCATATGTTTGTAAAACCTAAGCGCGAAATGAGTGATACCAACCTGACCATCGTTACTGATAAGCGATCTTATAACATCGTGCTGCACTATATCGGCGACACGACAACAAAGAACGCTGACGGTACAGAGACAAAATCGTTTATCAAAACGCCGTGGTCAATGAAACAGGCCACGCTTCAGCTGACCTATGAGTACCCGTTTGACGAGCAGAAAAAAGCCTCCAGCGCGGCTGAGAAAAAGCGCCTGACGGAGAAGCTACGGGAGTCTGCTTTCGCTGGCCCTAAAAACTACCAGTACGAAATGAGCGACGAGCCGGAAATGGCAGATATTCAGCCGATCCATGTTTGGGATAACTACCGTTTCACGCGCTTTGAATTCCCGGAAAACGCTGACTTACCGCAGGTTTATTACATATCGTCCAGCGGCAAAGAGACGCTCCCTAACTGTCGCCCGGTTGGTGAACATAACAACATTCTGGAATGCCAGAACGTA
This sequence comes from Serratia sp. MMO-28, assembly GCF_037199905.1. Lineage (NCBI taxonomy): Bacteria > Pseudomonadati > Pseudomonadota > Gammaproteobacteria > Enterobacterales > Yersiniaceae > Serratia > Serratia sp. MMO-28. The sequence goes on along the minus strand of NZ_JBBCVB010000047.1, from coordinate 17,928 downwards.
GCGAAAGAATGGCGTGTAAGGCTTGGCTGGACAAAGGTTGTTGGTATTAGAAATATCAACTACGTGCCATCAGCTGGCGCAATTTCCACTGGCACAGCCTCCCCGGATGTAAGAAGGGTGCAAAAAGGAGGGGATAACTAATGGCCCGTAAAGTCGATATTGATAGCGAGCTGGATAACAACAACAGCTTCGATGATGAACGCGGGGGAATGCCCGCACAGAAACGCCGCACCGCACCAGGGCTAAAAGCCTTTATCGCTATCCTGGCTATCATCGCCATGTGCTTCGTTGGTGTCACTATTTACACGCACACACGCAAAGCGCCGGACACGGCCAAAGCTGACAGCGGTAATAAAAACGATGGGGTTAGCAGTCTGCCTAACTACCAGTTCAACACTAACCCGAACGTTGGCGGGGCCGCGGCTCCTGACGCTAATCAAAAGGCGATGCAGGATAAAGCCAGAGCGGAATATGAAGCCAGTCATAGCAATGCGGGCCGGGCCAGCAACGGGAAGAAGCAACTGACACCGGAAGAAGTCGCCATGCAACGCCGTCTTGGTGGCGATCTTTCCGGCGAGCAGGGCGGTAGCCAGACTCCGGCCAAAAAAGAGCAGCAAAGCGACGAAGGCAGCGAAGGTAGCAGCGCGTTAGCAAAAGAGCTTACACCTGCCCGACTGAAAGGCAGCAGAGCGGGCGTAATGCAGAATATGAGCATGACCATTGCCAAAGGGACGATGATACCGTGTGGCACGTCTACGGAGCTGGATACGACCGTTCCCGGCATGGTGTCCTGTCGTGTGACGCGTGATGTGTATTCCCTCGATGGGTTGGTGAAGCTGATCGACAAAGGCGCATTTGTTACGGGCCAGATGAACGGTGGCCTCAAAAATGGTCAGGCCCGCGTCTTTGTACTGTGGGAACGAGTGGTAAACCCGGATGGCACATTCGTTAATCTGGATAGCGCCGGGACCAACTCTCTCGGTAGTTCCGGTGTTCCCGGACAGGTTGACTCCCACTTTTGGGATCGCTTCGAAGGTGCGGTGTTCATTTCCGTTCTGTCTGACGCGCTTCAGGCTGGCGTGGCCGCAGCCCAAAATGGCAATAACATCCAGTTTAGTAATACACAGAATAACTCGCAGGAACTGGCCTCTGAAGCACTGAGAGCCACGATTAACATCCCGCCAACACTCTATGACCAGCAGGGCGACGCAATCAGTATCTACGTCGTTCGTGACCTCGATTTCAGTGATATTTACTCACTGGCAGACAACTAATCAACGTGGGCCGGAAGGCCCACTGTTCTTTGTAGCAGGAGATAACTTACATGAATCAATCATCGGCTTATTACCAGCTGGGGCCGCTGCGGGAGTATTTCGAAGATCCGGGCGTATTTGAAATCCGTATCAACCGTTATAACGAGGTGGTTTGTGACACATTCGAAGGCCGTAAAATTATCCAGAACGACAGCATTACCGGCGCGTTTATCGACAACCTGACCGCAGCATTAACCAGCGCCAATGACGTTAAGCGCCAGATGATTAATGACGTGGTATTGCCGGACGGCTCCAGGGGAATTATTTGTTTACCGCCTGCGGTGATCGATAACACCGCCGCTATCGCTTTTCGCAAAAATATCGCGCTGGATAAAGACCTGGCGACGTTAAGCAAGGAAGGTATCTTTGAGTTCTGCCGGGAAATTGACAGCCATAAGCGCGAGCTGGACGACGACGATCTCCTGCTGAAAGAGTTATACCGGGCTAAACGCCGGGAAGAATTTTTGCTTACTGCGGTACGGAAAAAACGAACCGTTGTCGTTGTGGGGGAAACCGGATCAGGAAAAACGGTACTCACCCGCGCCCTGCTCAAAGCCATTAGCCCACAGGAACGCGTGATAATCATGGAGGATGCTCACGAGGTTGAAGCTACCCACCTGGAAGAAGCCGTTTATATGAAATATGGCGGTAAAGATAAACCAGGGCTGGCTACGCCGACGCAGTGCCTTAAAGCCTGTATGCGCCTGACACCAGATCGTATCTTCATGACAGAGCTGAGAGATGATGCTGCATGGGATTACCTTCAGGCATTGAATACCGGACACCCTGGCGGCTTAACCTCCACACATGCTAACTCGGCGATGGATGCCTTCACCCGTATAGGGTTGATGGTTAAAGCTACCGAAGTGGGCCGTATGCTGGATATTTCTGACATTATGCGCCTACTGCACTCCACTATTGATGTGGTCGTTTTCATGGCGAAAAGGAAGATTCGCGAAATCTACTATTCGCCAGAATATAAATATGAGTGCATGAATGGAGGGATAAAGTGAGAAAAGGAGCAGTCATATTCCTGACGGGCCTTCTGGCCCTTTCCTCCCTGCCCTCGATGGCTGGCGATTCGCCATCGGTACAGGTTGGGTTTTCTCCTGAAGGTAGCGCTCAAACGCTGGTAATTGGCGCTATCGACTCCGCGCAATCCTCGATCAGAATGATGGCTTATAGCTTCACCGCGATGGATATAATGCAGGCGCTGGTCAAAGCTAAAAATCGCGGTGTTGATGTGAAAATTGTTATCGACGAACGCGGCAATCGTAATGACGTAAGCCATCGAGCGATGAAATTCATTGTGAAAAACGAGATCCCGCTGCGGGTGGATAGCGACTTTCCTATCCAGCATGACAAGGTGATGATTATTGATGAACGGTCAGTTCAGACGGGCAGCTTCAACTACACCAAAGCAGCAGAATCTAAAAACTCGGAAAACGCGGTGGTGATCTGGAACATGCCCCAGCTGGCGAAACCTTATCTTGAGCACTGGAAGGACCGTTGGGATCGTGGGGAGGACTATAAATGAGAGAAAAATTTGAACGCTATATTTTCAAACATGCTGTACAGCCACTGAAATTGCTTGCTGTGGTAGCAATAGTTGCGGAGCTATCGCGCAGAGGATTAATGTTCATAGGTGTACCTGCTTTTACCTCTTTCATTACGAATATGCTCGGTATTTTGATCATCATGTTAATGCAAAAGCCGATAATGATAAGAGGTGTTTACGAGACGAAAGATCGCTCAAGTTCTTATAGATGGATGCATTTTGCCATAACAGGACTTCAATCTATGTCCGTTGTTGTCCTGCTACTAATACCGATCTATGAACGATAACAGCATGAGAGGCGGCGTAAGTCGCCTTTTTCCAAAGGCTCCGCCCCTCCTGACGAGCTTCAAAAAAAAGCTACAAGTCAGAAGTAGGCGAAACCCGACACAGCTTAGAGATCAGCCGCCTTTCGTTGGCATCGCTCCCCCTGGTTACGTCCTGTGTTCCTGTCATATCGTTTACCGAAACCTGACCGCCTTTAGCCCATACGGGCAACGTGGCGCTTTCTCATAGCTCACGCTGTAGGGTTCTCGGCTCGACTTAGACAGTTCGCTCCAACGCTGCGGGTTTTAACCAGACTCCCCGTCTCCCGCTGCCGTTACGCCTGACTATGACAAACACACGATTTCCAGTTTGTCAGGCGCGACAAATCGCCGCCATAGGTAACAGCCTATGCGGTAACGTGGCTCTAAAGGGGAAATGGGTCTTGAATTGCAGCCATAACGACTGCTACACTACATTTGAATTTTCGGTACTGTGTTCCCCTTTAGAACCAGCTACCAGGTGATAAGAGCGTTAGCTCTACGTCACCCGAAGAAACCACCTTGCCGGGTGGTTTTTTCGTTTCTGAGCAAGAGAGTACAGGATCTTCAGAGGATCGATCAACGATCTTTGATCCTCCGCTATTCCTCATCACCTTCAATATCATCGTAGTAAAGGCTTTCTGGATACAGTTCCATTAGCTGGGATAGCGTGTCCTGTACTTCATCCAGCCGATTTACCAGATGGGATATTTGTTCGTCCAGGTCGCTCGCCAGCTCGAATAATGCCGAAACCCGGCTACGTGAACCTTCGTTAATTACCGCCATTGCTATCTCATGGAGCCTGAGTAAATCAGTTCTGATTTGCGGCGGTGCTGAATACTCGCCATCACTAAAATCCCCGCGTAAATCATCGATAGCATCAACAGCCCGCAACAAAGAGGCTGTTTCAAAATTATCCGGTGAGATTTTTTCCCACTCCGCGTTAGTAATTTGCTCACCCATTTTTTGCTCCTTCAGTAAGTAAACGGCCAATTTCGAAAACAGCCGCTGACCGCCCCGACTTCACCGCTTCAGCTTTCTGGCCGTCAACAAACCAGTGATTACCGTCCGTTCGGACCAGCTCAAACAGCCAGGACATATCGTAAACGTGCTCCGGTATCACGGTCCCTTCCCCGGCCAGAATACCCGCCGTTATGGAATGGTTGCCGCCGCGCACAAAGCCAATGCGCCAGGGCAACCACAGGTCAACATAGTGGTTGATTTTATCCTGCTTCCACGGCCTGCCCTTACGGGTTCCAATGTGCGAAACGTTATCGATATAGCGTGTCAGGCTCCACGGCCACGGCAACACCATGTCACTTGCCAGCGACAACGGATAATCTGCGCCGTCCAGCTCGCCCTCTTTCATCTTCTCGTAAGATTGCACCTGGATAAGCCCCTCAAAGAAGAACTCCTGCGGGGTCATATCCGGGCGGGCATCAGTCCCTTCCTCGGCTACCGCCAGCAGGAAATCACTCTGCACTGGCCGCACGATAGCGCGAATGAGATCAGGCAGCGCCTCAACGGGTAATTTTTCGGCCACCGAAAGCAGGTGATCGAAGCGATTTTTTTCATTGCCGGCAGCGGCTTTTTCTTTCTTATTTCGGTTCCAGAACATCACAGGCCGTAGCCCTCCTTGTCGTAGTCATGTTGATGATTTTCGTGCTCATGCTGCGGTAATTCCACGTCACGCGCACGTTCATATTCTTCATATGTGCTGTAGTCCTGCATGTCGCCATAGTCCGGGCCTTCGTCAGCATACCGCTCATAGTCATGGTAGGGGTTCGCCTCCATTTCCGGTGTGGCTTCTTGCCTCTGCTCGTACCGGATAGCGGCGTTGACTTCCTCCTGCTCACGCTGGCGCAAATCCTGAGACGTGTTTTCAGTACCTGAAGTATCGGGGCCATCATGGGCGGCTTCTGTCGCATTTTTCATGGTGTTTTCCTTCTCTCCGGTTTGTTGGCCAGCTTCATGGCCATAGCTTTTTGCCTGTTGGCCATCGTCATGGCCATAGCTCCGGTTTACGTCTTTGTAACGTTCCTCCATCCCTAAAAAGCGGTCTATTTCGCTGGCCGTGGTCTTAGGACTGTTGCGGCTGGCGCTGCTCAACAAGCGGCCTTTATCGTCGGTGAAAATCTCGACTTCATGACGGGCGCGGGAGATCCCAACGTAAAAGACGTCTTTGGAAGTCGTCAGCGAACGGGTATCGATGTTAAACAACACCCGGTCGCAGGTAAGCCCCTGTGCTTTATGGACGGTCGTTGCGTAGGCATACGAAAGATAGGCGGCTTGCTTCTGGTCCAGCTCGATTTCCCGGCCCTTCGCGTTGGTCAGCGTAAACGTGCCTTTCTCGGTGGCCCCGGTCACGGTGAAGCGGTCGCCGTTCGCCACATCCAGCGTCTTATCGTTACGCGTCACCATCACTTTGTCACCCACGGCCAGCTCGGCGGCCACGCTGGTATAAACAGACAGATTTTTATGGGTACGCGGGCTGAAGCTGATTTTCTGGCCGTCGCTCCCGGCCACGGTCAGAAGGTTCCCCGGACCTGTATCCAGTACGCGGTAAGATTCGCCCCGCTGAAGCCCGTTTTTATAGTCTTTTTCGGGGATAATAATTTGCCCTACCTGGTAGTATTTACTGTCCCGACGTTCGGCCTGCGTGGAGTCAACGCGCTCCAGAAAATTCACCTCCACGCCCTTTCCTTGCAGCTGCAACGCCTCCCGAATCTGGCTATTGAGGATTACCCTTGATTCGTTTGTACCGGAAATAATCAGCGTACCTTCGCGCTGCTCCGGGGAGAATGACAGCCAGCGATTCGCTACAGCCTCCAGCCGCTTATCCTGGTCCTTCTCTGCGCTAATATTGCTGAGTCGGGCCAGTGAGCCGGATATGTGGCCCTCTGCGGCCAGCTTCACCGCCTCAAGCAACACGTCATTTTTCTGGCGCTGAATATCCTTCATGTAGCTGGTCTGCATTCCAGCGCTGATCAGCTGTTCAAATGGCTTGCCCGCCTCTACGGCTTTTGTCTGTGAGGTGTCGCCCAGGAATACCGCTCTGGCCCCGGCCTTCTCGATGGTTTCCATCAGCACCTTCATCTGTCTGGCCGGAATAACGCCCGCTTCATCGATAAAGACCACGCTTTTCTCGTCTATCTTTTTGTCCTTTGCCTTCACGAAAGCGGCAACGGTACGGGCGGGCATACCTTCATCTTCCAGGGATTTTTTCTGCGTACCGTAGGGGGCCAGGGCGGTGACGTGAAAGCCCTGAGACTCCAGAACGGCCTTCGCGCTCATGGTCATATAGCTTTTCCCGGTTCCGGCGAAGCCGTGAGCCGCCACAAAGCGATCTGTCGTGGTGCAAATATCTACGACGCTTTTCTGTTGTTCGGCCTTCAGCGTCTTACCGACCAGCTGCGCGGTGACTTGCTCGCTTGTCAGCGCGGCGATCACCTTGCCCCGACCGCGAGCCTCTATATTCAGCACCGCTTTTTCTACCCGGATACCTTCAACGGTCGTTACCCGATGGCTGGTTTTTTTCAGGCGGCCAGACTTGATACCTTCAGCAACTAACGCCTTCGCCTGGCCGTTGTTCATCCCTTTTTTGTCGGTCAGCTGCGCCTGCCATTCCGCTTTGGTCATGGCTGGTAGCGGTGGCGCGTCTTTGCTTCTCTGGTCAGTCGTGGTGGTGTATCGCGCTTCACCTTCGATAATGGCCCCCTTTGCCACAGCGCGATAATAGGCCGCTTCAATATCCTGCTTTGATGCCTGGCCGATAGCCTTTTTATTTGCCACGGCCAGCAATCGGGACTGGTCAAAAGACGCATCGCGCTCTGAAAGGGATTTAAGCGCAAACTGGATCGCCCGGTCGGCTTTTACCTCCGGGCTGGTGAAGTTAGGGACGGTATTCATTGACGTTTGCGGGCCGTCCTTGCCTTTGCCCGCCCAGGACAGATCATTGAAGTCTATTCCCAGCTCATTAGCCCGATTAACCCACTCTTTATGAATATCTTCACGCGAATAGTCGTCTGTTTTTTTGTCGCGGGTCGCCATCGATACCCGGCTTTTGGTCTGTGCGTCTGCGGTTTCGCGGGTCAGCCCCATAGCCGCCAGCCCTTCTTCTATCTGAGCAGAACGCCGCGAAAATCCACGGATTTGTTCATCCGTAAAGTGCGCCATATCAAAGGTATTATTTTTGTTGTTATAGCGCAGCTCATACCCGGCCTTTGTCAGCTCCAGCGCCAACTCCTGCTTATAGACATCCCCCAGGTGCATCTTGGCCCGCATCAGTTCATCGTTTTTAAGCGCCCTCCACTGACCATCCCCGCGCTGCGTCATGTTCATGACAAAGGCGTGGGTATGCAGCTCCGGGTCAAGGGCGCGTGATGTTTCATGCCGGAAGGAAGCAACAACCAGATTACCGGTATTCTGCGTAATGGTTTTCCCTGCGTGGGTCGTGCGGGCCTGAGCCAGCTTTTCTGCTTCCTGGACGGCAGCGGCAACCGCTTTTTCGTGGGCGGCGATAATTGCCTTATCGCCGTGGATCAGCGCCTGCATCGATACGCCTTTAGGCGCGGAAAATGTGAGGTCGTATCCCAGCCGTTCTTTCGTCGCGTCACCGCTGGAGCGCTTCATCTGCGTGAAAGGGTCAATCTCCCCGACAAGCAGCTCTTTGAAGCGTTGAGAACTGACCTCGCCGGAAAGGCCCAGCGCTTCCGCGCCCTGACCATGCCACGCGGTAAAACTGCTGTCTTTGCTGTAGTAATCGTCTTTTGCATCAGCGTAGTAGCCTACAACTGACGCAATATCGATACGGGTGATAGTCGTAATATCAAGCATGCCGCTACCTCATGATGATTCCCGGAACCGGGTTCTTACGCGTGTATTGCACATGTTTAGTCTTGAACTTGCCGACAGGTAGATCACCAGGAAAATAGATATAGCCCGTAAGATTCCTGAGTTCTGAGATTTCAGTGGGGGTTACTGCTCTGACTGTGCGAGTTTCGATTCGCGGCCTATTATTTGGGCCAGACTGTAATAAGCTCCCCTGTCTGCGCTCTATTTCTCCTTCTATTTCGCCCAACGCGCGGGACATATGTTCAAGCGTTGCTTTACCTAATCGACTGCTTCCCATGACGATACCTGATCGCATACTACCCAATAACGTTTCCGCTATATTGATGCCATAACGTTCAACCAACTGGGAAAACGTCTGGTAGCCTGCCCATACTGACGCACCGCTTTTACGGCCCTTCGTCAGTAAGTCCTGTAGATTTGGCAGGTATTCCAGTGATTCCAACTCGTCGATAAAAAATAACGTGCGCTGATCGCGTTTCCCCATACCCAGCAGGCTAGAAAACATAATATCCAGCCAGCAGGAGATCAGCGGATTGAGGCTCTTTTTCATCTGCTCTTGCCAGGTAATAAACAACGTGCCGGGTTTATCATCCTCCAGCCAGTCACGCAGCGAGAAATTCCCTTCAGGCATTTTTAAATGGGAAGCCAACTTATCACCTAAAACAAATCGGGCACTCCCTGTAGCTCTTTCAGCACCTTTAATGAATAAAGATTCTGCGGGTGTGCCTTTAACAAAATCCTTCACTTTGTCGTATTCTGCAACGTTACACCAATACAACACTTCTTCCATTGAAGGGTTTCTTTTATGTGTGAGTAATTTCTTTGAAACTTCACGATATAATAAGCGACCATACCGATACCATTCTTCAGCAGAACGTTCCTTGCTTTCCTGAATGATAGACACTGCATAAAGATCGTAGTCAAACTCATCTCTTATTTCATTAAACATAGACCAGCCAGGAGAGCGTTTATCATAGGGGTTAAGAATTATATCGTTTTCACGATAAAAAGTTTCTACATACTCTCCATTAGGATCTAAGATAACACGCTTATCTCGCCCTCTTTTTAAACTTGAATATATCGCCTCTTTAATGATTGTCGATTTACCAGTACCTGTAGCCCCACCAATTGAAAAATGAAGCGTTTCATATTCAGTAGGCACAGGAACACCTGCAACCGTTAATTGCTTATGACCGCGTTCTTTTGTTTTCTCGGCCAAAGACGAAGCTCTGACTAATTTAGTCCCACGGAGTACACGTTTAAATCGTGGCCCTTTATACACCCTACCCTTATCGTAAATGATGAATCCAATGAATCCACACAACCCTATAACCGAACCTGCTATAATCGACACCCATAACGGCCAAAGGTTGAACGTATTTTTTAGCAAATAGGGGACAAGGTAGTGCGCCGTTTCACTATTGATACCATATACAAACTTTGCCGTAATAAACCACACAAAGGGTATCGGTCCCAGCAGCGAGCATAAAAATATAAGTCCTCTTTCTTGTTCCGTCATTATTCCGTCCTCTCTTGTTTACTTTCCCATACCTTGTAACCGTTACGTTCCAGCTCTCCCCAGGCGGATTTCATATTGGCTGGAGTCGCCATCGAACGCAGCAGGATCACCGTCTCGATTGCCAGGGATTCGTGCAGCATCATCTGACCGGGAGGCGGCAACTTGAGTTGTGACAGCTGCTTGACCAGTCCTTTCAGCTCCGAGGAAAACGCGCTCATGTCTATCTCTGATACCTGGTCAAACAGAATATCGAGTCGTCGATTTACTTCGTTTATCTGTTCCGTAACCTGACTCAATCCACCTATCCGACCACCTGATCCGGCCAACAAACAACGGCGCATATAGTCCGATCTGTTCGTTCCGGCCAGCCTGTCGATAAGCTCTTTTTCTTCGTCCGTTACCTTGCATGTGATGATCGGCATCATGTCCTCAACTGGTGATTTTTCGTGTTCAATCTGGCGGTAGTTTAACCGCATGAGGTAAGTATTAACAAAGTAATACCTTCATTTCCATATAAACCATACTCTTATTCTATTTTTTTAATACCTTTTTAATACCCAAAATACGAAATATTGAATGTTTTATTCTTTAAATCAGTTAGTTAGTGCGATTTATCGCACTGCGTTAGGTGTATAGCAGGTTAAGGGCTAAAAAATAATCAGTTTGGTAGGGGCGATCTACGGAGGTTAAGGGGTATTTTGGTGAAAAAGCGTTCAATATCCCGGTATTCATGCTTGCATGAATACCCATACACCACAAATACACCACAATTACGTCAATTCATGGTTGACATTACACCACTATTACACCACTCTTACGTCATGGGATAGTTGATACGTCATAAATACATCACTATTACATCAAAAACACATCATTCTACATGAGGGTACTATGAAGCCCAAAAGCATCAGGGCAGCAATTCAGATGATGTTGCCGGAAGTAGAAGAAATGCTGTCGCTGGGAGTCTCCAGAGAGGAGGTTTTCAAGGCGGTATCTGAACGCTTCGGCCTGGAGAATGTGAACGTTCGGAGTTTTGATACTGCCCTGTATCGGGCCAGGCAAAACCGGGCGAAACATGCCGCCCCTGATTCTGTATTGCACAATACAAAATCAGCCGGAGCCAGTGAGCAACAGAAGAAACCTGTATTGCACAATACAGAAAAACCCGCGAAGTCTGAGCAGGTGAAAAAAGATGTATTGCACAATACACAAAGTGCGACCGAGGGAGACAAAACGAAACAGTCACCGGGTATCATCGGAAAGGAATTTTTTGACGAGGCAAGAGCCGAGTTCGATCCTAATGAGTTCATCAAAAAATATTGAGGTGTGCAATGAAAGTAGCGGTTATTAATTACAGTGGCAGCGTTGGCAAAACTTTAGTTTCAACTTACCTTCTCGCCCCGCGCCTGAAAGATGCGAAATTTTTCGCGGTCGAAACCATTAACCAATCAGCGTCTGACTTAGGGATTGAAAATGTCACCAGTTTTAAAGGTGATGATTTCTCCCGTCTGATTGAAGATGTGGTTTTTGAAGATGCAGCGATTATTGATATTGGCGCGTCAAACGTGGAACCGTTTTTAATGGCAATGTCCCGCTTCGATGGCGGCGCAAATGAATTTGATATGTATTTCATTCCGGTAACGCCGGAAGATAAAGCCATTAAAGAAAGTATGAAAACGGCGCACACGTTAAGCAAGGCTGGCGTGGATAACAAAAAGATTATCTTTGTTCCAAACCGCGTTAATCCGGGTGATGATGTTGAAAATGTTTTCGGCCCGATTTTCGACTTTGTGAAACAAACTAAAGTAGGCCGCATTAATAAAAACTCTGCGATCTATAATAGTGAGGTGTACGAATATCTTGCACACCATAAAATTTCTTTTGAAACGCTGACCGCTGAAGATGCGGAAGAATTTAAAGCCCGCGCTAAAGCATCAGCTGACGCAGACGAACGCCGCAAAATGGCGCGTCGTTATACTTACATGAAGCAGGCTATCCCGGTTAAGAGCAACCTGGATAAAACATTCTCCCTGTTAATCGGAGATTAAGCATGGATAAGCAGCCCGATAAATTAGACGTATTGATGGACTGGTTTTTGGGAGACGCGAAGGAAATTTTAGAAGCCATGAAGTTAATGAAGGCCGAACAAGCCGACATGCTTCAGCGGCTGGGCGAACTCAAAAGCGCACTTGAATTGACGGCAGACGATTCGAGAGCGGAAATCATCGGCAGCCTGAGAGATATACAGGCGGCGATGAAGGAGGAAAACAAGGCGCGGTCAGACTTTCTGACGCGCTGGCAATCTCTCCAGCACAACAACGCCAGCACCATCGTTAACCGCGTCGTGATCATGACGGCTGTTTGTTCCATCGTCGGCGCGGCCATCGGGACGGCGCTGACCTTGCTGATCCTGAAGTAACACGCAAGGCCGGAAATCCGGCCTTTTTCTTTCTTTTCAATCGTGACAGTCACGGTGATAAAAATGGATAAAACTGAACGCGAAAGGATGTTAGCCAGACGGCGACAAGCTCGTCGCCGCGAACGGTTACGCGCTGAAGGCGTTAACGTGACCGTCACGCTAACGCACGATGAAGCGGCGCAACTGGACGAACTACGGCAGGTGCGCCGGATGGGTAAACAGCCCTATTCACCAAATGAGTTTTTCCAGCTGCTGCTGATCCGCAACTGGCAACAGTGGGAGAAAGAAAAAGCCGCGCTGGGTACATGCCAGCACTGCGGAAAATCAAAAGCCGGTGGCGGCTGCGGCGGGGAGTTTCAAAAGGAAACATACCAATGCTGGCTGGCGCAGGACGCAAACGCGCTTAACATTTAGTGTATTGTGCAATACAGAAAAGCCCGGTTAATACCGGGCTTTGTCGTTGTCGGAAGGTTTATTTTTTTTCCTGTTGCAACAGGTGATCAATCTTTGCTGCAAGCGCGTATGTTGACGGGAACGCGCCTTTTGTACGCTGGTTAGGTAACTGATTGAAGGCCATCAGGCAGGCTTCGAGAAGGTAGGTTTTCTGGCTCTCCAGCTCTGCTTTCAGCTGGGACGGTGTTGTGACTTTTGTCATTAGGCTTACTCCTGATAAGTGCCGCTTTGGGCTGTATTGCCCGGCTTTCACCGGGCGGGGTGTTTATGCTCAATCAGGCCGGAATATGGTAATAGGCCAGCTCGCGATGCAGGTCATTTTCAAAACCTGTTTCATAGTCCCACGCTCGCCAGGCAAGGCGACCATCAACAACGTGGCGGATCTCGATTTGCTCGCTATCGTAGCGGTCTGTATTGGCTACTTCGACGGTTACTGTAGGGGTGTTGTATTCGCGAATAATTGCAGCGATATGTTGTTTCATTTGGGACTCCGTGGGTTGCCGCTTTGGGCTGTGTTACCGGGCGGCGGTATTGCCTCCCGATAAAATAAGTATCGCTTTTCTCGCCCCAAAAGTCAATATTAGTAAATACGATAATTACATTTATTTCATTCAGTTTTACCAACAAAAAGCGCCCCGGAAGGCGCGTTGAAGGATGGGCAGTTTATGCCGCACGGACGGCGGCAAGTGCTGGCGCTCCGGTTAGCAGGGCATCACGCAGGGCCGCCAGAATAAGCAGGGGCTGCGCGTTCTCTGCGTGTACCATCCGATAGATCTCTGTGAACTCTTCCGGGCTTAAAACGCCCATTCTAAAAGCGTGGTCTGCGTTGTGCTCCGCCAGCCAGATAACATCCTGCGCTTTGTACTTCTCTGTATGCTTCTCCTGGCTCGCCAGGGCGCGGGTCATGCTGCGGGCAACGTAGGCGCGAGTTACGCGCTTCTCTGCGTATGGCTTGCCTTCTTCCGCTTCAATAGGTTCATGCAAGGTGTACACGGTGTAATCGTCAAGGCTTGCCGCCGGGATGTGTTCCGGGGCTGGCTCTGCGGTGGCTTCGCTCACTGCTGCGGCCTTCTCCGCTTCAACTGCCATATAGCCTTTCAGGCCCGTTTTCGCTGCTTTGTATGCCGCTTTGAAACAAGCCACTTCGGAAATGTCGATCCAGTAACCACAACCAAAGCCGTCCTCATAGCAAGGGCAGCTGTCATTTTCCCAGCCTGCCAGCGTCAGGATCTCGTCCATCGCTTCCAGCTCTGCCGCCGTGGCGCTCTCGATGATGAAATGATGTTTGCGGCCGCGTAAATCCGGGTTTGCTGCGGTGGTTGCTTCGCGAGTCAGTTTCATTTTTTGCTCCTTGAATTTAATTGCCGCTTTGGGCTGTGTTACCGGGTGGCGGCATTGCCTCCCGATGAATATAAGTATCGCCTTTTTTGCTCCCAAAGTCAATATTAGTAAATACATTTATTACATATATTTCATTTGGCTACAGCAGTTAAGAAGATGCGCGGAGCGCATGGGAGGCGCAACGCGCCGGAAGCCCCGCAGCGAAGCGAGGACTTAAAAAGCGTTACGGCTTTAGCCGTAATAATCCCCCGTCCTGCAAAGCCATTCTTTCCACCGTTCCCGCCGCCACGCCACGGCCAGACATAAGCCCTGTCCCGGTGAGCGGCCTGTGCGGCGCTCTGCGACGCGCTGGGCGTGATTTCCGGGTCCGTGGTGGGTCAGCGCAGCTGACGCGCCCGGATGGGCTGTAAACGGGCTTACAGCGCTGCTGGTGACGCTGGCCGATACGATCAAATTTGCTGAATGACACTTGCAGCCGGCAGCAGCTGAGAAGCAGCTGCAGCTGGCGGGCGCCCATTTCGGGTTTTACGTTATTTCAGTGAGTTAGCGACAGCAGGCAGGAAAATCAGGTATTCAGTATTTTTGATGCCTTATAGCCCCGTTGCGGGGCGGTTGGCGCGGCGCGGCCTTTGGCCGCTGCAAGCGCCGGGTTTGACGAGCAGATACCCGTTGAGCTGCACAATCCATGTTTATCACAAGCGTCAGCGATGGAAGCCCGAAGGGGCGAGACAGCAAGGCTGGCTCGATGCGCAGCACGACGTAGCGGCCCGGAGGGAGACGCCCTATTTAGCGTCCGCCACCCATTTGTACAGACACCCAACCGACAGATTCAGGTCGGCGGCAATATCCTTAACTTTCTCACCAGTCACCTTTCTGGCCGTCATTCTCTGCACGGCTTCATCCCTGAGCGTATCAGGAACGACCTTCACCACCGGAGAATGCTTCCATATCTGATGCACCCGCGCGACGTTCGCCGCCGCCACTTTATGCAACCTGGTGCTGGTCGCACGTTCAGGAGCATTCTTCCGGCCTTCGGCCATGAGCGCGAGCTGGTCAGCGGGGCGAATTTCGCCCCGCCGGATACGGCGCAAAACATTTTCCCGACACTGGCGGGAATGCTCGGCGCTGGCAAGCGGCGTGTGTAGTGGTATGCCCCAGCGTTCCCGGTACTGTCTGGCGTTCATCTGGTGGGCTTTACTCAAATGAGGGGCCAGGAAAGAAAACTCCTTCCCGCACTCCAGGCACTTAATTTTTTCCGGTGCGTCGTCATGATCAGCCATCGTCCGGCCTCCTTTTCGTTATGCAGGGCGGCGATTAGCCGCCCTGCAATTTAATTAACAATCCTCGCGCTGTGTCCAGCGGTTATCCGTCAAAGCCTGCTGCGCAGTGCTGCTGTCCGGGAAGTATTCAGCGGATTCCCTTGATACCGGGTAGCCCTCACTGGTCGCAGTGCCAATGTAATAGCCTCTCTGGCTTTTCAGGATCTGCAACGCCAGGTCAAAACCCTGTTGCTGTGCGAGTTTTCCGTTTTCCATTTTTTTCTCCAGGCTGGCGGGGGTTTCCCCCCGCCTGTGGGTTAGTGAGATTTGCGTGACAGGTAAAGCGGCAGGAAGCAATCAAGCGCATACAGGAATGAAACGACCGACGCAGAGCCGTACAGCAGCGCCAGCGGCATATTATCGGCATAGCTAAACACGCCTGTTGATGCGGCCAGCCCCAGCACGGTAGTACACGCGCCGCCCAGCTGGACTTGCTCGCGGTAGCCCTGGCGAACCATAAACCACGGAAGGGCCAGCGCGGCTGCGGCGAGAATAAACGCGATTGGGATGATGATCAGATAGTTCATAGATAACTCCTTAGATGCCACTTTGGGCTGTGTTACCGGGCGGCGGTATTGCCTCCCGATGAAATAAGTATCGCTTTTTTTGCCCCAAAAGTCAATATTAGTAAATACAATTATTACTTATATTTCATGAAATTTTACCCACAAAAAAGCGCCCCGAAGGGCGCTAATTTAGCGGCTGGATTTATCCACCTTTCCCGCATTGATGCGGATTTGCGCTGCAAGCCCCCAGGTAAAGCAGTCATGCCCGCGCCCCGCCAGCGCCCCGGATTTGTACGCCTCAAGCGTCACATCAGCGGGGATGGTGGTTTCGCCGTATTCTTTGCGTAGCAGGTCGATAGATTCAGCGATCAGCGCGTCGGTCAGGTCACGTGAGCAAAACAGGTATTTCACGCCACCATAAACACGGTGGAAGCCCGTAATGTTGTATTCGTAAATGTCTTCCATTGAGTTAACGCTACCTTCCTCAAACTTATCTGTAATCGCTTCTACAGCCTCTTTGGTTGGGCCATCCGTCCACGAAACATAGAGCGCGTTATAGTCACGCATACGGACAGAAAACTTCACGCCGGGGAAATGCTTTTTCAGCAGAATACGGATGTTTTTAGCGGCTAGCTTGGTGGTGTTGCTTTCGGTGGCCGTTGTCAGCAATCCGGCGTTTTCCGGGTCAGCGCTGGCACGTTCGTTCGCCAGCTGGCGGGCATCTTCTTTCGCCTGGTGTCTCGCTTCGCGCTGGTCGGTCACACTCTGCACAACCTGACGGCGGGCGCGGAGTTCATCGAGTGAAAGGGTCTTGTCGATCACCTGGTAAAAACGCAGGGAGGTTTCCAGCAGCGGGGCGCAGGTCGGGGCATTCAGGCCGAGGATGGTATAGCTGATTTTGCCGTCAGCCAGATTAACCGCGCTTACTACATACTCGTTGTTAAAAGAGGTGAGGCACTGGCCGACAGTTAAAGTAGTCATAATATTACTCCTGATAATCGCCGCTTTGGGCTGTGTTACCGGGCGGCGGCATTGCCTCCCGATGAATATAAGTATCGCCTTTTTTGCCCACAAAGTCAATATTAGTAAATACATTTATTACATATATTTCATGTGGCTGCGGCAGTTAAGAAGATGCGCGGAGCGCATGGGAGGCGCAACGCGCCGGAAGCCCCGCAGCGAAGCGAGGACTTAAAAAGCGTTACGGCTTTAGCCGTAATAATCCCCCGTCCTGCAAAGCCATCCTTTCCACCGTTCCCGCCGCCACGCCACGGCCAGACATAAGCCCTGTCCCGGTGAGCGGCCTGTGCGGCGCTCTGCGACGCGCTGGGCGTGATTTCCGGGTCCGTGGTGGGTCAGCGCAGCTGACGCGCCCGGATGGGCTGTAAACGGGCTTACAGCGCCGCTGGCGACGCTGGCCGATACGATCAAATTTGCTGAACGACACACGCAGACGGCAGCAGCTGAGAAGCAGCTGCAGCTGGCGGGCGCCCATTTCGGGTTTTACGTTATTTCAGTGAGTTAGCAACAGAAGGCAGGAAAAACAGGTATTCAGTATTTTTGATGCGTCAGCGATGGAAGCCCGAAGGGGCGAGACAGCAAGGCTGGCTCGATGCGCAGCACAACGTAGCGGCCCGGAGGGCGACGCCCAGCGCGGAAAGGTAAACGACAGGCACAAAAAAACCCGACTGGTGAGATCGGGCTTTAATGTTTTGCCCCAGACTGAGGCGGGAACGACCAAACAATTGACAACGAAATATTACGTCATGGGTAGCGTAAATGCAAACGGCGCGGAATAGGGTATACTGCGCGGGTCAATCTGTTGACGTCCTCGCTCCAGCTCCCCGCTTATGCGGCATGAACGGATTAAAGTCCTGGTTGAAAAACAGGTGGTGCTGTTTCAATGCCCAGGCTGGAGCGGGAACGACCAAACAATTGACGTTGGGTAGTCGCTGTGACAGGCAATGTAAGGGCAATCAGCGACGTTCCGGCTCTGTATGGAGCAAACGGATGATTAACGTGTTAATCGTCGTTCTGCGGGCGGTAGTCGCGGTGTCAAACGCTGTGATTGCAATCCTGGAACTGATCCGCGAATTTGTCGATTGATGAACGCGGAAACGTAGCTAAAGGCGGGGGGACCACCCCCCGCCTTTTAACATCTAAAATGGCGTATCTTCTGACGCTGGCAGGTCCGGCCACTTCCCGCCCCATTGCATTATTTCCTTTATCGAGTCGGTAATGACTCCAACTTATTGATAGTGTTTTATGTTCAGATAATGCCCGATGACTTTATCATGCAGCTCCACCGATTTTGAGAACGACAGCGACTTCCGTCCCAGCCGTG
>NZ_JBBCVB010000046.1:0-28898 GCF_037199905.1 Serratia sp. MMO-28 | reverse complement strand
GTCATCGGACAGGGTGTCGGGCACGGAGAGAGTGAGCTTGGGGTTGAATTCGGCCAGCACGCTGTCGAAGTTATTTTTATTGATATTGATTTTTTCACGCTCAGACAACGGGCGCTGTTCTTGCCCATTGCTGTAATCCCCCATCGCCAGCAATTTGAGCGGCAGCTCAACGCTTTTCTGTGCACCACCGGTGTGCAGGTCTAATCGGATATTAACACGGGCTTTGGGGACTTCATTTTGGTAGGAATTTGACATGACTAACCCTGTTCAACGAATACCATGAAGAACGGTCTGCCCTGGGGAATCAATAAGAATGGCTAACCCTGCCAGAGAACAATTTCCTTTTTTGCACCATCGGATGCAGATGAAAAGAGGGTCACAAGCCAGCACATTCCTTACAGGATAATGGCAGAGCGCTGTGTAAATAAGATTTATCTGAATAAAGAAAGAATACGGATAAAACTCACCGACAGCAGTGTAGAAACCTTAATCAGATTAGTGAAATGCAATTATGTAACTAAATATTTCAAAAAAACATCAATCTGCTCTCATCTTCATCTCAATGATTATTAAGAATTTTCCAGAGCAGAATCACAAGTGCTAATCCTGCAATGGGATAGCACAGAATAACAACTCAGCCAGCAAACAATGAGTGTTGAAAAACGCGATTGAAAATGAACGATATTTCTTTATCAAACGACTGGGCCAGGGTAATTAATGATTTAAGAAAGAGTTTGCTTCACACTAAATTATTCACAAAACAAATAGGTCCTATCATTTTTAGTTAAGTATGATTTATTTCTCATGCTAACCATTTTGAGAAAGGAAGTCAGGATCGCCTTGGTGGATTTTTCACAAAACCAATATCGACCATCAATAAATGAGGAGAGAAACACAGAATGCCGGGGATTGCCATTACAACACTCCCCAGCATAGAGTAGGCAGGGTTATGGCACGGTCAGAATCGCCGTGGCCGAACCGAAGAAATCACCGGCCTCCACGTTACTCACTCTAGCCAGCGTGGAGACAAACTCCAGCGGTACCTTGATACCCGCGGGAGCATGTACTTGGGCTCCCTCTGAACCACTCTTCCCGCCAATAGTTAACCGGGATTGCAGGCTGCCATCGCTTCTGAGGTTAACCATGCCATTTCCGCCCGCTCCCGCTGCGTAGACCACAACATCCATGTCCTGTGTACAGCGGATATAGCCGGTCTGCCGGGCTTGATTGCCCTCGATATTTTTCAATTGAACCTGGCCGTGTGTTAACTCGATGCTGGTTTCGGTAAATGCACACTTGCCCACCGGGGGCGGTACGATACCGCATAAGCTGCTGGACATCATGGCGCTCCCGCCAGCATTTGTAGTACCTGTTGTCGATTTAAAGTAGATCCCGACGCACTCCTGCGTCACCGCAGGGCCAACGTGATTCTGAGTTCCGCTGCGTGGTAGCGCATACTTACGCTGAAAAGCGGCTCCCACATCACCTACCGTGGCATAATTCTGGATACCATCAAGATATTCCCCACCATCTGACACACCAGGGCCCGCCTCACCCGCATCACTGTGACGGTGGCCAATAAATACCGTGCATTGTGGCCATCGATAACAGGGATTTGGCGTGGCATCGTTGGTATCCCAATACTCAATGGTCCACCAATATTTAGCATTCGATGGAGTGCCATCACTGCGGGTAATATAAGAATAAATCGCGCTCTGGGCGCCAAAAGCTGTCAGCATCGTGACAGCCAAAAGAATCTTTCTTATGGCTTTCATAAACACTCCTGTGATTATCCCTTAATCCGTCGCGTGTCAATTAGCCACATCGTGGGTTTCAGGGGCAGCCGTATTAACAGGCTACTCATATTCGAGTAAAAACGTGGCACTGGCGGTAAAATCACCGGGGATAATGCTTTTCTGGGCGATCGCTTCGGGCTCACCCCGCACATAAGCCCGCAGGCTGAGGGTATTATTGCCTGCAACCAGCCCCTGGTTATAACGCCCAGTATTGAGTGCCACCAGATTCCCCTGTTGCGTTTCAATACCAATGGCGATCCCTTGGGTCTGGCTCGCCCCCGATATCGCCAGCAATCCATTCAGTCGGGTGCTTTCAACCCCGGAAAACGTCAGTTTCACCATATTTCCCAAGCTGATATCACAATCATCCAGATGCAATACCAACGGTTCCCCCAGCGTGCGGCCATTGATATAAAGGTATTTATCGACGATCGAGCCAAAATCGACCGTGATATTTTCATCTGCTGCCCGCAATGTGCAGGGCTCTGCAACCAATGCCCCCCGGAAACGTAAATTATCGGCCGCTGAAGACAAACCCGGTAAACCGATAAGCCCTAATAACATGGGCAATAGCAGTGCTGAAAACCGCATGATATCGTTCCTTATTATTGATAATCCGCCTGAAGCGTGACGGCGGCTTCAAAGGGGCCTTCCTTTAATAACACCCCTGGTTTTTGTACCGGCACGGCTTTGAGCTGAGGTTTGCTGGCGGGCGTAGTGATAATCTCACTTCCCAGAATAAACGGCTGGCCATCACGCAGAATTTTAATTCCCAGATCGTTAATATTGGTTTGTACGGCCGCATTATCAAACGGGGTGCTATTTCCCGTAAGCTTCAGTTTTAATACCCAACTGTGCGTATTAGGTTCACAAACCAGGCTGTAATTAATGTCCTGCATGTAATTAACGCCATCCACTTTTTTAATCCCGACCTTTACGCCAAAATCAACGGTAATATTATTGCCACTGTTGATGGTGCAAGGAGGTGGCTCGAGTAATGTTCCGCGAAACGCCATATCCCCCCCGGCCGCAGAGGCGAACGATAAATATCCACTCAACCCCGCAAGCAGCAGGGAAAGCTGTAAAATCCGCATGACTTTGGTCTCCCTGTGTTTACTGGTAATCGATTAATAACGTCGCGGATGACGTAAACTCACCGCCGGTCAGCGTAGCGCCACTCTGCTTAACCAGCACCGCGTAAAGCTCCGGCTTGCTGGGGTAGGTATAGCTAAACCAGGTATTGGCATTTAATGGCTGTGTCCCGTGATATAACGCGATCCCTAAACCGTTTTTATCCGTACGCAGCACAGCCGAATTAAAGCTGGCCGCAGTACCCTGAATACTCATTTTCAGGTTATTGGACTTCTGGATATCGCAACTCAGGCTATAGGTAATTGCTTGTTTATAGTTAACGCCATCAATACGGGTGGTCATGATCTCATCACCGAAGTCCACCCGGATCGTCTGGTTATTATTAATCGTGCACGGCGGTGGGATAATGACCGTCCCTCTGATATTTACCGGTATATTGGCGATGGATGGCGCACTCAGCAGCAAAACGCTCAGCAGCGCCCCGGTGCGGCCATGTGCTATCGCCCATAACCGCATTGCGCCAAGGCGATCCTCACCCGGTACAGGATAATGTTGTTGCATTCGTTCTCTCCTTGCAGACCTGACCCGCGCGCTCCCTGTGACCTGGCACGACCGGCTTGGGTTAGCCCTTCTTCTCTGCTACCAATTGGCAATCCGTTCCACCGCAGCGGAACGTCAGCAGCGGGCGGCCGCCGTAATCGTTGACGTAGGTCAGCACGGGCGTATTGCCCAGTGACGATGCACTTACCCCCAGCGGAGCGCTCCCCTTCGGCTCCAGCATCAACGGTTCAAAACCTGATACGCTCACCCCTTTCTGGCTGCCTGCGTCCACCAGCGTCACGTAATAGGGAGTTGGATTGCTCACCAGATACTTGTCACCCTGCTTGGTCAACGTCAGTTGCTCCTGCCACGGCGTGGCCATCTCCGCAGTCGTCTTCACCAGCGCCTTTGGCCGGTAGAACAGCTTGATGCGCGTCTGCAACGCGATCTGCAAAGTGTTGGCCTTATCGCTCTTTGGCGGGATCTCACGCAGATTAAAGTAGTACAGCGTTTCCCGGTCCTGAGGCAGCTGGCTCACCATCGGCAACGCCTGTACTTTGATCTGGCTTTTCGCCCCGGGCTCAATGCGCTGTACCGGTGGCAGCACGGTCAACGGGCTGGTCACCTTGTTACCCTGCGCATCTTCTATCCAGCCCTGCGCCAGATACGGCAGCTGCGGGTTGTCATTGTTCACGCTCAGGCTGAGCGACTTATCCCCTCCGGCAAAGATAATCCGGGTACGATCCAGCGCAATGGCTGCCTGGGCCTGCGACGTCAGTGCGCACAGTAAAGTACCGGCGACCAGCGCCATTCCCGTATTCACTCTTTTCATCTCATGTCTCATCATCGTATTGTCTCTGCGTTTGTCTGTACTGCCGCCAGATCGGTTGTGGTGGCTTTCGGGGCGAGCGCTCTGCATGGCAGCAGCAATTCTTTCATCCCGTCGGCGGGCAGCACGGCGGGCAATATCAGCTCACATTGCGCCCGCTCATCCCAGTGCACCGTCATCGTCTCACCGCGTTGGATGCCACTCAGGTAAACACTGCCACCGTCGTTAACGATCCCCACATCGCGTTTTTTCATATTCTGTACGGTCGCCCCGAACGGCGGCATCGTGCCGTCTGCCAGCCGGATCACCGCCATCGCCTTCTCACCGGCAATCACGTCAAACCGGCGGTAGCCAATGGCACCTTCGGTTAACGTTGCCTGTACTACCGACTTCAGCGCTTCGGCGTTGTCGGGCAACTGGTCCAGATCGATGTTCACCCGGTTGCGGTAATAACTGTTCATATCTGCCACCACCGCCTTGCCATAGCGGTTGGTCAGCATCGGTGCGCCGTAGTTACGGATAGGGATATCTGCCACCCCGTCAGTATCCACCAGCAGGCGGGTGCCCCCCGGTACCGCGACGCGATGCAACGCCGCTCCTTCGCGGGTTGCCGTAGCCCCCCCTTGCAACGCCAGCCCCACCGTGGCGTAACTCCCGCTCTGGGCGCTGGCCGTGGCATTAATCTGGGCCCAATCGGCCTGATGGCTGTAGAAACCGCTCGCCAGCGCGCCATTGCGCGTCCAGCCACTGCTCACCTGATAGCTGCCGCGATCGCCCACGCGATCGGAGTAACTGACCCGGTGCGTGTTGTCGTCGCGATTCCACGTTCCGCTGTAGCTTACCGAGCCTCTGTTACCCCACGGCAGCGACAGCGACAGGAACACGCCATCGTCGTTTAACCCGTTGTACTGATTGCGGTAACCGGTCAACGACAGGCTGAGGTTTTTGAAACGCCCCACATTGAAATAACGCATCAACGACAGGCTGTAGCGATCGTTGGCATCCCGATCCCAGTAGGTCTGGTGGTCGTAGTTCAGGTTGGCCGTCAGCCCCATGTCACGGAACTGCTGGCTGTACGACACCGTATACATCTCTTTGCTGCTCTGGCTGCGGACACCAAGGTTACGCATCTCAATAAACTCGCCCATGGTCATAAAGCTGCGTTCTGAGAAACGGTAACCGGCAAAGGTCACCTGCCCGCCAATCTGGTCGAAGTTCTTCGAATAACGCAGGCGATACGAGCCACCGCTCAGGGTTTCTCTCTGCGGCAAACGCGCCCGCGACTGGGTCACGTCAAATGACAGTGCCCCAAACGCCATCAGATCACGGCCAATCCCCAGTGCCAATGCGTTGTACTCATCGCCGGCCATCCCACCACCAAACAGCGACCAGCCGTTGCTGATCCCCCAGGAGAATTCGCCGCTGGCAAACAGCGGGCCCTGCGTGCGGTGCCGCCAGTCGGTCGGCCGCCCGCTCGCCAGCTTGTAGCGGATCATCCCCGGCCGCGTCAGATAAGGGATACTCGCCGTGCTGATGCTGAACGCCTGTACGCTGCCGTCCTGTTCTTCGATACGAACATCCATCAGCCCCGATACCGCGTTGTTCAGATCCTGAATACGGAACGGCCCGGCTGGCACCAAGGTTTCATACAGCACCCGCCCCTGCTGGCTGACAACCACGCGGGCGTTAGTACGCGCCACCCCGCTCACTTCCGGCGCATAACCACGCAGGTTGGGTGGCAGCATCGCGTCATCGCTCACCAGGCTCACCCCGGTGTAGCGGAAACTGTCAAAAATGTCGGAGTTAAGAAAATCTTCACCCAGCGTCAGCTTGGCGCGTAGCCGTGCGATCGCCCGGTAAGCGGTATACTGTGTCCACTCAAATTTCTGATGGACGGGCTCGCCTGAACCGGTCTGATGATCAATCTGTGTCTGCCAACTGGCCCGCAGCCGCCAACTGCCCGCATTGGCGCCCACCAGCCCGTTGCCGCTCAGGTTATACCCCTTCTGCACATTGTCATTCTGGTTCTGACGCTGGGTCTGGGCGTTCAGGTTGTAATCCAGCAGCAGCCCAGGAATGCCGTCATCCCAGCGCGCGGGCGGATCCCAGTCGGGGGAGCTGTATTCCATATAAGCCTGCGGAATACTCAGATACAGGGTGTTGCTGCCCAGATCGGGGCGTACCGTCATCCCTTCAAGACTGCCGATCGCCAGACATTGGCCGTTATGCCACCAGGTCAGTTGGCGGGTAAATTCTTCCTTGAGGCCGATCTGTTGTACCAGCGAGGCCGGAAGACAGGCTTCCGTGTTAGCCGGATCCTTTTCTGCCGGGTAAAACTGAATCGGCTGCTCCGGCAGTTCCTGTTGATTCACGTTAAGCGCCAGGCTGTATTCACCCGGCATGACATAGCCAGCACGAGCAAAACGCTTCAGATCGATATTGCCGCGCTCCTGCACATCCAGCACGTCGGTATTAAATTCGATGGGTTGTGCGGCAGACACCTGGCCATTCACCAATGCCAGCGCAATCAGCAGCGGCAACAGGCGGGGGCGCGGAACCTGTACTCCTACAAGTGGGGTGCTCATCATCCATTGACCTTTATGCGTTAATGACTTTCCCGGACGTTATGGTTGTTATTGAAGGGAATACCCTGCCGGGGAAGTAAATCTGTCTTGACGCGTTGACAATCCATCATCACGTCAACGTGCTACTCAGTAATACTCAAGTTGGTAGCGCACCAGAGCGGTATAAGTGCCGGTCTGCAACGGCTGGTTGTTGCTCACCATGCGGGCGGTATAGTTCAGGCGCATTTCCTTGGCCTGCAATACCGGAGTTTGTGCGGGTAGCTCTACACCGGGAACGGCTTCATTGCCCTGCGCATCACTCAGCACCAATGCCACACCACGCGCCTCACCATCAACCCCGAAACGTCCATCCTCATTGCGGCCATCAAACGTGACTCGAAAGTGCTGCCTACCCAAGATCGTGCTGTTGGAATGTTTCAATGCACAACTCACCAGGCTGATACTGAAAGGGCGTGCCAGTGCCTGACTGTTATTAAGCACCTGATCGAAAGGCAAGGTACCCATATCGATGGTCTGGTCACGGCTCTTGGTTTCAATATCACAGGCGGTGGCGACGATCGCCCCATTCATGTTAAAACGGCTTCCCCCCCAGGCTGGCAGCACAGTAACGGCGCCCACCAGTAACAGCAGCGTGGCAGTCGTAAACGTATTTCCTGACATCCCTGACTCCCGTAATGGACAAAGAAAGTAAAGGCTGCATGCGGGAGGCGCATGCAGCCACGTCCAGTCTTAGTTGTATGCCAGCGTAAAGTTGGTGGTTGAGGTGAAATCACCTTCAGTGATATCCGTCAACGTTGTACCGGCATGCCCCTGCAGATACGCAGAGAAACTCAGGGTGTTAGCACCAGCCAACAGGTTTTGCACCGTTGTTGGGGTACCCAGTTTGATCGGCTGGTTAGAACCGTCGAACATGGCAATACTCGCCCCTTGGGCTCCGGTAATGGCCAACAACGTATTGGTGTTACCCGTAGCACCGCCATTTGGGCCACCGAAGGTCACCTGTACCTTGTTCTTAGCACCAGAAATATCGCAACCCTGCAGTTTGATATCAAAATTCAGCACGCTGGATCTGCCGCCGTTCACCAAAGCCACATTGGCTACCTGACCAAAACTCTTGGTCTGGTCAAGGCTTTCTGGGGCAATCGAGCAAGGCGCATCAATGATCTTACCGACGAAATTGACTTTGCCCGAACCGGCATCCGCATTTGCCAGAGAAACCATTCCCAGAGACAAAATCGTAGCCAGCGCAATGTTATTCAGTTTCATGTTTTCTTTATCCTTAAAACGTTAATTAACGAGAAACCCTGATATATTACTCAATCACAATAAAAGCGATGCCAGCCAAGTGCAGGCACAGTTTGATTGTGACGGAGATTGATATAACAGGCAGCATCCTTTCATTTGATATAAAAGAAGGCTTCCTTTCCTTCCCCTTTATTTACGAAGGGGGCGGCACACCGGAAAAAAGCAAAGCTTCGCCGGTGCTTCATCCAATGAACAAAGCAAAAAGTAAAATAGTAATCTTGACAATAGCCTTAAATGAACAAATTTCACGCTATAAAAAAGTTAGCGCCCTGTTACCTGTTGAGGACTCACACATTAAAATCCGGAAATTCTATAGGCTACTCACCAGACATTTTCCCCTACCTTGTCTTCGAAAAAATTATTGCAAACACCTCTAAACTTTGAAAGTATTTTTTCTGAATTGCGCAATTTCGCCATAAAAGTCTTATTTTCACACCAGAATATTCCCATTGCGACAACACTGGTCGCAAAAGCGGATTAATTAGAGTTTTATTCTGCCAAAGAAGACAAATTCAACTTCATTGATCGTGATTTTAGTTTTTACAAAACAATAACCCGTGCTAACTTAGGGTGGCGAACTAATGCCTCACGCAAATGAAAAGGAAACACATTAGCTTTGATAGCTTCCCCCTTATTGCAACAGAGAGAAAAAAATTAGCATAGTAAGTTTAATCCTATGCAATTAAGCCCTATCAAGACACATTAAAAGGAGGTAGTGAAACATGTCTTATCGCAATAAAGAAAGAGAAAAACAGCTAAATAATGTACTGAATGCCTTGCGAGCCTTATGCAGGAAGGATGTTCACCACTCCCCCATCCCGCCACAGGTAAATTGGCCCAAAACTCGGGAGATAGCCGAATACTGCGAGATTACCATTTACCTTGCACGTTACTATCTGCTGAGATTAGTTGAAAATAAAAAAGCTTATGTTACCTCCGGCGCACTCAATAACAGCTTGCGCTGGTATATCGCAGAACCTACCCCATCGGCTAAACAGCATGAAAAAAGGGAGGCACAGCCCGTTACAGCAGAAAATTAAATACGCGCACTAACCTTCGGATATCTGTTTCATCTTTATTTTTACGGATATTTACCCATTACAGTACCTGTCTCTCTACTCTAAATAATTCGAGTTTCAGGGCAAAACGTAACGCGTTTTGAACAGCGCTTGTACTGGCCCAGAGGGGGGCGAGGCCCAGATAAGGTCGAGTCACGCAGCGAGCCCGAAAGCCCCCCAGGAGCGTAGGTAACCCTGTGACAGGGATGGCGATACCGCTTGCCGCGGCTCCAGAGGGCGAAGCCCTGAGTGGGCCGAATCACGCAGTCAGCGCACAGATAACTTGAAATATGGCGAGTATATCACCGTATGACAGACACCTTGGTAGAAAGGACTCCATATCATGGCACAGCCACTTTCCATCCTGATCGTCGATGCCAACCGCTATTTTGCCCAGGGTTTGCGCCTAGGGTTACAGGCGTTTTTCCAGTCTCGCCATCAAGCGATTCATCTACTTGATGAAACCCAGACTGAGGACAACATTGACATCATTTTCTTAGGCGATCTCATCACCACTCCTCCATGGCTTTACCGCTTGCATCAACGGAATTGCCATCCGATCGTGTTCTTTATCAAACCGCAAGGACGCAACCCAAACGCCTTCAAACGTGGGATACAGTGCGAAAAATGCAGTGCTGGAACATTGTACCGTCATCAAACTTTGTTCACATTACTTGACCTGTTGAACTCCGTGCTATCTGCGCAACCCCAGATATCGGCCTCGTTTCAACACGACTGCCCGTGCATGTCACCGTTGACGCCACGTGAAAGGGATGTCTTACGCTGTGTATACCAAGGGATGAATGGGCGTGCCACCGGTGCCTATTTAGATATCAGTGTGAAAACAGCGAATGCCCATAAGCAAAGCGCCATGCGGAAACTGAATTTCCGATGTAATCAGGAACTGTACCAATGGCTCCTTCAGGGCGGAGGGCACTATTTAAACGAACGGCCACCGGCAAAACCGCACCTGTTTACCCTGCAATCAGAAATAGCCGCAGAGACCGCTCCACTACTGTCGCCGCCATTAAACGCACGGGAGCAAAACCGCACCTATCCGGTCTTAACCCAACATCGGCGGTCAGAGAATCGCAGCCAGCCCACGCTGTCTTCCACCCTGGTCAAAACGGTTTAACCACCTGCCGCCTTAACAGGGAACAGGTAAGGACGATGATTGTTATGGATGGCTACGATTCCGAGCCCAGCAGCAAATTCATATCAACGGGCCTCCACGGAGGCCCGTTTTTGTTTGTCCCTTCCGCCAGAATCAACGCTCCCATAACGCGTTCACTCCGCTGCCGATTCTGGCAAATAAGCAGCGTGTGGCTCCTATCTCACCGCTCACCGCAGCACAAGCCTTATTGCGGCAAACCGATTTTTTTTATGCTGGCTTTTATTAAATTTTAGTTTTTTTAGACTACTAAAAGTCATTGATATCAACTATTATTTCTTCATATAAAAAACCAACAATTTATACATCTTTAGTTTTATTATCTTATAAACTTTTCTTTTCTTGTTTAAAATTCTGTATAATTTCGTTCTTTATGCACCAAACTCTTAATGGGGGGGTATTTAAAAATATATGACAAACTCCTATGATTATAGTGTAAATAAGAAAGTGCTGAAGATTCAAAATTATCGTAAAAACAGTTGTCGCATGCGATAAACAAGTTTGGATGGATATTATCAGTAAGAGAGTGTCCTAGCAGCGGTATATCGTGCGCGTTGGCTGTAGTCATTTCGTTGATCATCAGCATAAGATTATCCCTTTTTTTAATATGGCAATTCCCTGTCAGAATGCACCCTTTATCTGAAGGGTATTTCCAAGGCATGTAACTTGAGCAATGATCATTTTATTCTGCTTAACAATTTTCATGTCGGGTAATTACAGTCATGTCCCCGCGACAACCAAACCTAATGGACTGATTTAATTGAAAATTACCACAAACACTAATAATCCACCTAATAAAGAATGGCATAAATGATACTTTCCATAACCTGAAGACGTTATTTGATGCGAATCTTTGACAAATTTAAAGGTATTCATCACGTTAAAGATGAAGTTTTTCATAAAAGTGGTGAATTCATTTCCAGGCTGGCAGAGTCAAATAAATTAAAAACCATAAGCTGACCTGCAGAACCTTAACAACGCTACCGTTGTTCTCGCCACCGATACCTGGCTGATACGCTAAACTTGCGTAACAAGGAGAGATGCTAGGGGAGTGAAAGTCTATTCACCGCTCCATCAATGATAAGTCAAAAGCCCCCACTGAAACACGCTGATTTTTAAATTAATAATTTCGTAAGCCATATAAATACACTATGTGAAGGAATATATATGCGTAAGAATCACTACCATTTTTAGTTCGCCCAATATCAGCAGCGATAATCACTGCGTTAACAAGTAATTGCTATCTGCAAGCAGCACAAGCAATAACAACAGTTGATGGCGATCAAGTCGTTACCGTTCCAGATACCCAAAGTTCGCCTTGGATTATTAACGATGATTTGTATATCGGTTATGCGAGTGAAGGGACGCTGCTTGTTCAGAATGGCAGGCAACTACTTAGCTCAATAGCTAAGTTTGTCCAGGGCGGGCGTATTGCTGCCGGGGCGTATGATTATACCCTGGGCCGTGGCACCGAGGCTGGGCAGACCGGGAACTGGTATCTTACCAGTGACACGAATAACCGGAGCAATGACGCAACTGAGGAACCGACGGAACGTCCGGAAGCCGGTGCTTACAGTGCCAACCTGGCGGCGGCCAATAACATGTTCGTCACCCGCCTGCGCGATCGCCTGGGGGAAACTCAGTACACGGATGTGCTGACCGGCGAACAGAAGGTCACCAGCCTGTGGTTGCGTAACGAGGGGGGCCATAACCGTTCTCGTGATGAGAGTGGCCAAATTCACTATGCCACTACAGGGAATAGATTGCGCCTACAGGCGTCCGTTTTATCTTTCCCCACACGGGGATCCCCCACATCCCTCAGCCCCACCGCGGCCGCGATCAAGCCGTTTTCCCCCATCCAAGCCATAAATTGAAAGGCTAGAACTCTGTGCTACGCTTAATACCGTTATTGATAAGTCAAGGAAAAGGTCAGGAATACTGAATATCTTCCTTGGAGGTGATGTTTATGCCCTTATGACTTGCAGCAATATGGCCTAACCCGATAACGGTGTTCAGGTGACGAGGAAGAATTCCGTCTGCTGCCAGAAGCACCTCTCGAAACGCTTTCACCAACAACCTATCAGCCAATCGAAGATAACCTTCAGGTGACGGCAAAAACAGCAGCCATTGCCTTACTGATATCCGACAAAAACAGATGTATATTCAGCAAAGGCAGATGGCATGGAATCACACTATTTCTTTACCGGCGAACCGGCGCAATCGCGGTTCCCCATCCCAACGGTATTGTAAGGAAGAAATAATGAACTTTGAAACTCAGTCAATTGGTAAGGTATTGGTTATCACGCCCTTGGACAGGCGCTTGGATGCGTCCGTTTCCGCCAAGTTTAAGGACGACATGCAAGCGATGATTGCTCAGGGGAACCACCATATTTTACTGGATTTCAGCCAGGTCGATTTCATTGACAGCAGTTTTTTAGGCGCTCTGGTTTCTCTCTTGAAAGCTTTACATGGCAAAGGGGAGCTCGCGATTTGCTCACTGAACAGCAACATCCACAGTATGTTCAAGCTAACCCGGATGGATAAAATATTTACTATCGGCGCTGATCAAAGCAAGGCATTACAACAAATGTGCCCCGTCGCACCTTGATTAAAAAGGAATATGCATTATGAAAGCCATGATTCTTGCTGCAGGGAAAGGAACCAGAGCCAGACCGCTGACCACAATATTGCCAAAGCCAATGATCCCCTTGATCCGTAAGCCAATTATGGAGTCGATCGTTGAGCATTTAAGGAACTATGGTTTTAATCAGTTAATGGTCAACACCAGCTACCTTTCTGGAGATATTGAGAATTATTTCCGCGATGGTCATGCCTGGGGAGTAGAAATGGGGTACTCCTACGAAGGTGTGATGGAGGGAAATACCTTTGTCGATAACGTGCTGGGCTCCGCAGGTGGCATGAAGCACATCCAGAATTTCTCCGGTTTCTTTGATGACACTTTTGTCGTGGTGTGTGGTGACGCCTTAATTGATGTGGACTTCGATCAGGTGCTGGCTTTCCATCGCGCCAGAAAAAGTGTCGCGACCCTGATTATGCGCCCGGTGCCGCCCGATCAGGTCAGTAAGTACGGTATTGTGGTCACCGATGAACAAGGCCGGGTGAGTAAGTTTCAGGAAAAGCCCAAAGCGGAAGAAGCGTTATCAAACAATGCCAATACGGGTATCTATGTTTTTGAGCCCGAGATATTCAATTATATTCCTGATGGCATTGAATACGATATCGGTAGCCAGTTATTCCCCAAACTGGCTGAATTAGGTGTGCCGTTCTACGGTATCGCCCTGCCATTCCAATGGGTAGACATTGGCTCGCTGCAGGATTTCTGGCACGTCAACCGCATGATCCTTAATCAGGAACTCCCGGATTATCCGATGCCAGGCGTTCAGATTGCGCCGCAAATCTGGTGCGGCCTTAACGTGAAGGCGGATTTTGCCAACCTGGATATTGAAGGGCCGGTCTATATTGGCAGCAGTACCGAGATACAGCCCGGCGTAACCATCAGAGGGCCTGCGATTATTGGCGCTGGTTGCCTCTTGGAGCAAGGTGCGGTTATCGATCAAAGCTTTATTGCTGACTATACCCGGGTCGGCGGCATTGCCAATTTGTATCAGCAGATGATTTTTGCCGGGAAAGTGATTTCACCGGACGGCACGGCGATCGATCTGTCTGATGCAGGTTTGAACTGGCTGATTGATGATAAACGGCGTACAGACATTATTACGGCGGAGAAATCGCTGTTCAATGAACTGCTCGCCCAAAATAGTTGATAACCGCAATAGGGCTGTGGCAAGCAGCCCTATTCACCAAGCCCAATCATAACAATTATTAGCCCACCTCATTTTCCAAGCGGCCAATACCGTCGATCTCAATACGCACAACATCACCAGTTTGCAAGAAACGCGGGGGTGTAAAGCCAATCCCTACGCCAGCAGGGGTTCCGGTGGCGATAATATCGCCGGGTTTGAGTTCGATACCGGCAGATAAGGTGGCGATTAAAGAGGGAATATCAAAGATCAGATCGCTGATTTTTGCATTCTGGCGTAATTCGCCGTTGACCCAGCATTGTATGGACGCAGCGCTGAGATCAATTTCATCCGCCGATACCAGCCACGGCCCCATCGGGCAAAATCCGTCCAGCGACTTGCCCATAAACCACTGACGATGATTTTTTTGTAAATCACGCGCGGTGACATCATTAATCAGGGTATAACCCCAGACGTGATCGAACGCATCGGCCTTGCTGATAGCTCGCCCCCCCTTGCCAATAATCACCGCCAGTTCGGCTTCATAGTCCAACTGCTCCGTCACTTGCGCATGGCGCGGGATTTTAGCCCCGGTAGCGATCACGGTTTCCGGTGCTTTAGTGAAAACCACGGCAAACTCCGGCGCAACTTCATCGGCTTTTGCGCTATGGTCGAAGCCTGACTTGCTGAATTCGGCAGCATGCTCGCGGTAATTTTTACCAATGCAAAAGATATTACGTGCGGGGATCAATGGGGCACAAACCTTGACGCCCACCAGCGGGTAGCCTTCTCCGTTGGGTACAACATCACCTTTGATACTTTCCCACTATTGCAGCAGTTGATTCATGTTCACTGCCAGACCCGGCATGACTTCGGCTACCGGCCAGTAACGCCCCCGCGCAGCGTCGACAATCGCCACAAAACTGGCCTCATGGTGTTTCTGTAACGTCGCTAATTTCATTGCTTAGTCCTTTATGGGCACCCGTTGCTACGATAAGCGTTAAGGCGCCACTGGTTTACCGTCGATGGTCACATTTCTGATGGCGCTGAAATGCCAAGGAGTCTCGCCGCGCAACTGGCTGAAAACCACGCGATCGAACTGGCTGTCTTCCAGATCGCCGATCGCGGCCGGTGGCACATTATTAAAACGCACGTTGTCGAAACGCACCTGCCGGTGCCAGGCATTCTTCTCGCTGTTGCCCTTGATCTCAATGGCCGGGCTATCCTGTTGCGTCCCCTGCACCGTGACGTTCTGCACCAGGAAATGGTAAAACTGCGCAGGTTTTTTCGCCGCCGGATAATCGATTTTGGCGTTAGGATCCGAATAATTGAGCGTCAGGATCACCGGCTGGCGGACGATATCCTTCATGGCGTTATTGCGGAACGTCACGTTGCGGGCCCCACCGCCGATATCCGTCGTGCTCTTGGCACGCAGCCCCACCTCGGTGAGGTAGATGACGTTATTTTCGGCCAGAATGTCTTCAATCCAGGCTCCGGTATGGCTGCCGGTCACCACCGCGCCGTGCCCTCTGCGCAGATAGTTGTTAAACAACCAAGCCCCTTTCATCGGCGGCTGTTCTAACGCTTTTTCACCGGTGCCGGCGGCGAAGTTAATGCAATCATCACCGGTATCGAAAAAGTTATTCATGACCATCACGTTCTGGCTGTTGCCGAACTCAATCCCGTCACCGTTGTTCGCATCAAAGGTTTGATGGATCAGGTTATTGGCCACCACATTGCGGCTTTCCAGCAGCATAACGCCGTGGAATGCCGGGTTGCGGACCGTGAAGTCTGCCAGATAGACGTTCTCTACGCCACGCAGTGTCATCAGGCTGGAGCGGCGCTGCCCGTAGGCAATCTGCAGCGGCACGCCTTCAGCCACCGCTTGGGCAACCTGGCGTTTCGCCAAGATCCCCTCTTCATGCACCCTGCTGTTTCTGCTGGAGATATATTGCGGCAGGCGGTTACCCACCTCATCCACCAGCTCCGCCTTTTCCTGCCGCAGCCAGCCGTTGCCGTCGATGATACCGGGCCCGACGATACGGATATTACGGAAGGTGCCGGGCTCCATGCGATTCGGATCAATGGCGTTGAGCAACGATGCCGGGCGTATTTCGCTGGAATAGTGGTACAGCCGGTAGGCCGGTGGATAATCCGCCGGATCGTCAGAACCCAGCAGGGTCGATCCGGCCTGCAGGTTGAGCGTCATATCACTTTTCAACCATAGCGCACCGGTTTTGTAGACCCCGGCCGGAATATCAACCCGGCAACCGGGCTGGCAAGCGTCAATCGCCCGCTGAATCGCTTGGGTATTCAGCGTAGTGCCGTCACCTTTGGCACCAAAGTCGGTGATAGCGATCGCCTTCGGTAGAGGGGTGGTTTTCGCCGTGATGCTTTGGCTGGCCTCGGACTGCGTGCCGTCAGCATAGAGTGCTTTGACGGCGAACGAATATTGGCTGTCCGGCTTTAGATCCGTCACTTTAAAATTTTGGATCACAATCCGCTGCGAGAAATGCTCTCTGTCATGCGCATAGAAATGGTTGATGTAGGGTTTGGCGGGTGAAAACCGATCGCTGTTCTCACTGGCTTTACCCAGCAGTTTGCCATCGGCATAAACCAGATAATCAACGATATCACGGGTATCTTCAGGTGCTTGCCACACCAACACCAGGCTGCTGTCGTCAGCCGCTAAAGTGGGGACCTGAAGTTGCTGTGGAGCCTGTTTATTCAGAGGAGCGGCAGAAGCCTGCGGCGTTATTGCCATCAAACTGGTCATCATAAATAGAAGCGTAGCCTTAATCATCAGAGTGGAGGGTGAATGGGGTAGATTCATGGGATCCCTTATCACTGGAGGAGGAACCAATATCGCTACAGCGCCTTAAATACTATCCTCTTTACCACCGCCACCCAAATAAAGAAACTGCGTTTCATTAAATTAATTCCATTGTTTTATAATTTAATGATGAGCATCAACATCTGCACTCTACTTAATATCTCTCGATAAAAATGTTCTTCGCCCCTTTCTCTTCCAGAAGCACTTGGCAGTCCATCACCATGGCCGCGGAACCACAAACATAAAAATCGGTGGTGGCTGGATCAAAATGCAGGCCATTGAGCGCGTCGGTCACCCTGCCTTTAAATGCGCCATCAGGCACAACGTCGACTCTGCTGAGACAGAGCGTTTTCGTCGGTGGCAATGGGGAAAAATGACGGGTGATATCATCAACCCACGTCGGGCAACCAAAAAGCAGCTCGGCCGTGTTGATCGTCCCTTCCTGTGTAAGCTGATTAAACATGGGTAAAAATGGCGCAATGCCCGTGCCGGTGGCAATAAACACTTTGCGCTTGGCGTTTTTCACCAAAGCATAATGCCCCAGCGGCAGTTCAATCTCGGTCTGCAGGCCCACGCTGGCCTGCTTGACGAAAACAGAGCCGTCACCCCCGGTGCGGGTATCGATCACGAATTCAATCCTTCGTTCCTCAGCACGCATAATCGAATAATCGCGCCATTCGTAATCAGCAACACGTAAGCGCCCAAACTGCCCTGGCTCAAAAGCAGCAAGCGGTGAATCCAATTCAAAATGCAGATGCCAGATGGTGGCAGTAAGCTGAGTTTTGTTAATTAACACGGCGCGCTGTTTTTCCGCTGGCAACGGGTAGGTAGGTAAAGGTGGAAGTGGCTCTTTCAGCGCCGCCTGAATTAAAGGATACCCTCTGGCCCCCATGGCCTGCGCTGCTGCCCCCACACCGCCCATTAACGCGCCAACAATTCCCAGGCATCCGGCATCGGTGCCTGAAATATATAACCCGGCAATCGGCGTGGTCGGCCCCAAAAGATAGGCGCTGTAGCGTTCCGGAGTGGCGGGTAAGCCATAAAAGCCCCCCCGAGGGTGCGAGGTATAGTGCTCCATCGTTAACGGCGTAGACAGTTCAGAATAGCTGACCAACTGTGTTAAACCGGGTAACGACACTTCCGCCAACTGCAACAGCCCTTCGGCCACTTGCTTTTTCTGGGCGGCGTAAGCATGACCACGCTGGCCTTTAGGCGTATTTTGCCAGGCAGAAAACGCATCCGGCAGCACAAAAGAGATGATTTCCGCAGTATGGAAGCGATCGTCACCCGCTTTGGCGGAAGGGAAAGAGACATAGATTTGCGTAGGATGGCCCTTCATCAGGCTGGCAGAATGCAAGCGTAGATCGCCGTGGTCGATACAGGTATTAATCCAATAGTTTTCGCCTTGCACGCCGAGGGTAGAAACCGGTGCCTTTAAGCGCAGATATAATGTGACTGCGGATATGCCGTTACCTTTGAGCCGCTCAATCCATTCTCGAATCGCGGCGGTTTTGCTACCGATTTCGCCATCCGTCGGTAATAAAGATTGAAACGTATTTTCCAAGCCAATATTGGAGATAATCGTCGGAGCGCGATAAATCACCTCACGTGGCTCAGGGCCTCTTCTGTCTATGACCTTAACCCCAACCGCCCGCCCCTCTTCGAGCACAATCTCCGTCACTTGCTGGCAGACACGCACCGCGCCCCCCCGGCTTTCTATCCGTTTTTCAAACGTCCGCGCAATGCGACCAGCGCCGCCTTGCGGGTACCAGGCACCGTTTAAATAATGTTTTACAATCTGGGCATGGATCGCAAAAGCGCTGTGGGCCGGTGGCACGCCATAATCCCCCCACTGGCTGACTAACAGAGAACGTAACAGCGGGGAACGAAAGTTTTTCTCCATATATTGCTGGGTGGTCTGCAGCGATTTGCGGCTGGTCAAACGCTGCAACACGCCGACGATCGGTGCCACTTTCTGCGGCACAAATGCGCGGACAAACCCCATGGTGGCCCACAGAGAGCAGAGGTTGATATCGCGGAAATAGCGCTTGATGGCTCTGGCTTCGGCAGGAAAACGGGCAATTAAACGGGCTTTATACAAGGCAGGGTCGGAAGGGACGTTGAACTGAAAATCAGGGTAGATAAAACGGTCAAAATCGTCCGGGAGCTTATTCCATTGCAGCTTGCCATAGGAGAGCCAATCAAATAGCTGCCGGGTTTTAGAGTCTGGCCCGACGTTGCCGATATAGTGCAGGCCAACGTCCCAAGATGCCCCATCGCGGCGAAAAACATGGGTTAGCCCACCGGGTTCCGAGTGTTTCTCTAACACCAAAACCTTTTTATCACCCACCCCCGCCAGCAGCCCTGCACTGGTAAGCCCGCCAATCCCTGAACCAATAACGATAACATCCCACATAGCCAAAACCTCTCTCCATGATGCCGAATGACGTATGCCTCGCTTTCGTTATATCACGCTCAGCGATTTGCCGTAGCCAAAGTAGGTAATCAAGGTGTGATTATGATAAAACAGCGAGCGCAATAGGTTTAACGCACGGAAGACCATCATGCCAACGATCATCACTCACGCCGCGGTCCCGCTATGCCTTGGATTGGGGTTAGGGCCGAAAATTATCCCACCGCGTCTGCTGTTCGCTGGTGTGGTGTTCGCCATGCTGCCCGATGCTGACGTGCTGGCATTTAAGTTCGGTGTTGCTTATGGCAATGCGTTTGGCCATCGCGGCTTTACGCACTCGCTGCTTTTTGCGGCACTAATGCCCACGTTGGCGCTGCTGTTGCGTCGGTGGTTTAAAACATCCCCGCTCAAGACCTGGTCGTTTCTGTTTGTTTCACTGCTGTCACACAGCCTGCTGGATTCGATAACTACCGGCGGCAAAGGCGTCGGTTGGCTGTGGCCATGGAGCGATGAACGCTTTTTTGCCCCTTGGCAGGTGATTCGAGTAGCGCCGTTCAACCTGGCGAAATACCTGACCCCCTCAGGCCATGCGGTGATGGTCTCGGAATTGTACTGGGTCTGGTTACCCGGTTTTATCCTGATGATGGTGCTGATTGCCTGGCGCAAAACGTTCGGGCAGCGCCTCCGGTAAACCCAACAACGGCAGGTTTACCGGAGTTTTTGACAGCGCTTAAGACTGACTTGCCGGTTTCACTTTGCCAGCCAGAAACTCCCGCTCGTAGGCCAGTGACTTTTCCGTATCGAACTGGTTTTCCCACTTGGCGATCACCAACACCGCCAACGCGTTGCCCACCACGTTCAATGCGGTACGCGCCATATCCAGGATCCGATCCACGCCGGCGATAAACGCCAGGCCTTCCAACGGAATACCCACGCTGCCCAGCGTTGCCAGCAGCACCACAAAGGACACACCAGGAACGCCAGCAATGCCTTTTGACGTCACCATCAACGTCAGCACCAGAATGATCTCCTGCCCCAGCGACAGCTCAATACCGTACAACTGCGCAATGAAAATGGCAGCGATACTTTGATACAACGTGGAACCATCCAGATTGAAAGAGTAGCCGGTGGGCACGACAAAACTGGTGATCGACTTCGGCGCGCCGTAAGCCTCCATTTTCTCAATAATGCGTGGCAGCACGGTCTCTGAACTGGCGGTGGAGTAAGCCAGAATCAGCTCCTCCCTCAGGATGCGGATCAGCGTCCAGATGCGCAGATTGCAGATCCGCGCCACAATGCCTAGAACCACCAAGGCAAAGAAGGCAATGGCGAAATACACTAGCACCACCAGTTTGGCCAGTGGCAACAGCGAGGCAAAACCAAAATTGGCGACCGTAACCGAAATCAAGCCAAACACCCCGATCGGCGCATAGCGCATGATCATGTGTGTCACTTTGAACATACTTTCAGAAACCGCTTTAAAAACCTTCAACAGCGGCTCTTTGGTATCTTGCGGCAATGAGGATAACCCCAAGCCAAACAGCACCGAGAAGAAGATAATCGGTAACATTTCCCCTTTCGCTATAGAGGCAAAGACGTTTGAGGGGATCAGCGAAAGAATAGTGGCCACCAGGCTGTGCGAACCACTCTGCACCTGCTCTGTGGTCCTTTCATACTTGGAGATATCCACCGCGGTCAGCGCCGACATGTCGATACCCTGCCCGGGTTGAAAAACATTAGCCAATGTCACCCCAAGCACAATGGCGATGGTGGTGATCACTTCAAAATAGATAATGGTTTTCAATCCGATACGGCCTAATTTCTTGGTGTCGCCAACACCTGCAATCCCCACAATCAGCGTAGAGATCACGATAGGCACGACAATCATCTTAATCAGGCGAATAAAGATATCACCGGCCGGGCTCAGTATATTATTGACCAGCCACTCACGGGACTCCGTCTGATTATGTAATACAGCACCTAATATAATCCCCAATACCAGCGCGATCAGGATCTGCCACGCCAAGCTAATTTTTACACTCTTCATACCCAAAAAGTCCTCAAAGATCCCTCTCCAAAGTATTTAACAAATAATAGGCTTCGGATGGAATACTTAATCATTTAATACAGGCTTTTACTGTTGGAACCCTGCGCTCGCTTGCCCCTCATGCAGCGCAATATAAATCTGTACCATCTGGAGGTGGTGTTCTGCAAGCCTTGTTTTGTCTGGCTTATGCACTTTTCAGAATAAGAAATAAGCAAGAGAAAAATGAATGGCAACATAATTGCTTGTTCTTAAAAACATAATATTAGCGTTAGGCGATCATGCACAGACTAAATTGAACAATTTTCAAACAAAATAGAAATGCGTGATTTTTCATCTATCTTGCATATTTAGTCCGAATGGGATGTTTATTTTTTGTTAAAAAATAGTTTATAAAATGATAATAAATATCTATATTAAACGAAGCCATGAAAGTGAATTCTATTTACACAAGAAATATCTGATAACAGAGTGACTGGTCAGTAATCGTATTTACCGAAAATAAAGAATAAAAATACTCCCGTTATTCATTAGCGAGATAAAAAATGGTTTACGTGAAAATATATTCCATACTTATAAGATTCTATTTCAACCGCAAGAAGCCAGCGCCTATATGCTAACTCTTTTTGGTTATTTAAAAAGTTTTTTAAGGAAAATCGCCTTGTTAAAGGTTTTTCACCGTCAACCAAACAGATCCACAACACGATTACAGCAGTAACTATTACAAATCAATATCTTCGTTGCGTGATCCGCCGCGCAAAAAAAGAACAAAGAATTAGAGCAAACTATACATAACCATCAGTTGACATATTATTAACAATTCTAAGGAGAAAAACCATGAGCCAACTGCATAAACACGCCATTCCGTCTGCAATTGCAGAACGAGCCTTGATTAGCCCTCAACAATATCAGCAATATTATCAACAATCTGTGCAAGACCCTGCGGCATTCTGGGGTGAGCACGGCAAGATCGTGGATTGGATCAAACCTTATACCAAAGTGAAGAACACCTCATTCGATCCCGGCCATATCAGTATCCGCTGGTTTGAAGACGGTACGCTGAACCTGTCAGCAAATTGCCTGGATCGCCATCTGGCCGATCGCGGCGATCAAACCGCCATCATTTGGGAAGGTGATGACCCTAGCCAGTCGAAAAAAGTCACTTATAAACAACTGCACCATGACGTCTGCCAGTTCGCCAATGTGCTGAAAAAGCTTGGGGTGAAGAAAGGCGACGTCGTTGCTATCTATATGCCCATGGTGCCGGAAGCCGCCATCGCCATGCTGGCCTGTGCTCGCATAGGTGCCATACATACCGTAATTTTTGGCGGTTTTTCACCGGAAGCCGTGGCGGGCCGTATTATCGACTGCAATGCCAAACTGGTGATCACCGCTGATGAAGGCCTGCGCGCTGGCCGTTCCGTGCCGCTGAAAAAGAACGTGGACGATGCGCTGCAGAACCCTGGGGTGACAAGCATCAGCAATGTGGTGGTGTTCCAACGCACCGGTAAACCGGGCTATTGGCAGGAAGGGCGCGACCTGTGGTGGCACGAACTGACAGCAGGCGTCTCCGCCGACTGCCCGCCGGAAGAGATGAACGCGGAAGACCCGTTGTTCATCCTCTATACCTCCGGCTCGACCGGCAAACCCAAAGGCGTGGTGCATACTACCGGCGGTTATCTGGTTTATGCGGCGATGACGTTCAAATACGTCTTCGATTATCACGATGGCGATATCTACTGGTGTACCGCCGACGTGGGCTGGGTCACCGGCCACAGCTACCTGCTGTATGGCCCACTGGCCTGCGGCGCAGTGACGCTAATGTTTGAAGGCGTACCCAATTACCCAGGGGTGAACCGCCTGTCACAGGTGGTCGATAAACATCAGGTCAATATTCTCTACACCGCGCCAACCGCGATCCGCGCTCTGATGGCGGAGGGGGACAAGGCCATCGAAGGCACCAAGCGCGATTCGCTACGCATCATGGGGTCGGTCGGTGAGCCTATCAACCCGGAGGCCTGGGAATGGTATTACAACAAGATTGGTAACGGTAAATGCCCCATCGTCGATACCTGGTGGCAGACCGAAACCGGCGGCTTCATGATCACCCCGCTGCCTGGCGCCACCGAACTGAAAGCCGGTTCCGCCACCCGACCATTCTTTGGCGTGCAGCCAGCGCTGGTGGACAACATGGGAGAACCACAGGAAGGAGCCTGCGAGGGTAACCTGGTGATCACCGATTCCTGGCCTGGGCAAGCGCGCACCCTGTTCGGTGACCACGATCGCTTCGAGCAGACCTACTTCTCCACCTTCAAAGGCATGTATTTCAGCGGGGACGGTGCCCGCCGCGATGAAGATGGCTATTACTGGATCACTGGCCGCGTCGATGACGTGCTGAACGTCTCTGGCCACCGTCTGGGTACCGCAGAGATCGAATCAGCACTGGTGGCTCACCCAAAAATTGCCGAGGCTGCGGTAGTGGGTATTCCACACCACATCAAAGGCCAGGCGATTTATGCCTACATCACGCTGAATCATGGTGAAGAACCCACGCCAGAGCTCTATACCGAGGTGCGTAACTGGGTGCGTAAAGAGATCGGCCCGCTCGCCACGCCAGACGTGCTGCATTGGACCGATTCGTTACCAAAAACGCGTTCCGGCAAGATCATGCGGCGTATTCTGCGCAAAATTG
Source organism: Serratia sp. MMO-28 (assembly GCF_037199905.1). Taxonomy (NCBI): domain Bacteria; kingdom Pseudomonadati; phylum Pseudomonadota; class Gammaproteobacteria; order Enterobacterales; family Yersiniaceae; genus Serratia; species Serratia sp. MMO-28. The sequence continues at coordinate 4,779 of NZ_JBBCVB010000046.1, read as the reverse complement.
CTGCTGGTGACACTAGCAACCTGGGGGATACCTCAACGCTGGCGGATCCAGCTGTAGTCGACAAGCTGTTGGAAGAAAAACAATCAATCAAAGTTCCATCCTGACTTGCGCCGCCCCGGCCGTTCCCTCCACCTCGGAGGGAACGGCTTACATACCCGACTGATTTCAAGAGGCCGCAAGGCATCTTAAAAATGCGAGGTATAGCGCAGCGTACTCGATCAACACCTACTGGAGAGACTTAGATGAATGACAACATTTATCAAAGGATTGAGGAAAACCCGCGCTTCAAGGAACTGGTGAGAAAACGCAGCCGTTTCGCCTGGCTCCTTTCGCTGATCACACTCACATTGTACGTTGGCTTTATTTTTCTGATCGCTTTCGATCCCCATTGGCTTGGCACGCCGATCGCTGCAGGGTTGACCATTACGCGCGGGATCCCGATCGGTGTCGGGTTGATCGTGATCTCTTTTGTTTTGACCGGGATTTATGTTTACCGTGCCAACGGTGAATTCGATCGTCTTAACGCCGAAATCCTGCGCGAGGTGCAGCAATGAAGCGACTGATATCCGCTATCACCCTGTTGGCATTGCCAGGCCTGAGTCATGCCGATGCGATTGGCGGCGCAGTACAGCGCCAACCCTTGAACATTCAAGCCATTATCATGTTCATTCTGTTTGTGGGTGCCACGCTATACATCACCTACTGGGCTTCCAAACGCACCCGCTCCCGTGGGGATTACTACACGGCAGGCGGGCGCATTACCGGGCTGCAAAACGGCTTGGCGATTGCCGGTGACTTTATGTCTGCCGCGTCGTTTCTCGGAATCTCGGCCTTAGTGTATACCTCCGGTTACGATGGCCTGATCTATTCCATCGGTTTCCTGATTGGTTGGCCTATCATTCTGTTCCTGATTGCCGAACGGTTACGTAACCTCGGGCGCTATACTTTCGCCGACGTTGCCTCTTACCGGCTTAAACAGAAACCCATCCGTACTCTGTCCGCCTGTGGCTCACTGGTAGTGGTGGCGCTGTATCTGATCGCTCAGATGGTCGGCGCAGGCAAACTGATCCAACTGCTATTTGGCCTCAATTACCATGTCGCCGTCATACTGGTTGGTATATTGATGGTGTTATACGTGTTGTTTGGCGGCATGCTGGCTACCACCTGGGTACAAATCATCAAGGCCGTTCTATTACTCGCTGGTGCTAGTTTTATGGCATTGATGGTTATGAAGTCGGTCAACTTTAACTTCAATACCCTGTTTGCCGAAGCCGTGAAGGTCCACCCGAAAGGAATTGCTATCATGAGCCCCGGTGGATTGGTTTCCGATCCCATCTCTGCGCTCTCTTTGGGCTTGGCATTAATGTTCGGTACTGCGGGCCTGCCGCATATCCTGATGCGTTTCTTCACCGTTAACGATGCCAAAGAAGCGCGTAAAAGCGTGCTCTATGCCACCGGCTTTATCGGTTATTTCTATATCCTGACCTTTATTATCGGCTTTGGGGCGATCCTGCTAGTCAGTGCCAACCCGGCGTTTAAAGATGCAGCCGGAGCCCTGCTGGGTGGCAACAATATGGCCGCAGTGCACTTGGCTAACGCCGTTGGCGGCAACTTCTTCCTCGGCTTTATCTCCGCCGTGGCATTCGCCACTATTCTGGCGGTGGTCGCCGGGCTGACGCTGGCTGGCGCTTCTGCGGTTTCTCACGATCTGTATTCCTGTGTGATTAAAGACGGTAAAGCAACCGAGCGTAATGAGCTTAAAGTCTCCAAGATCACAGTCTTGGTATTGGGGCTCGTCGCAATTGCCTTGGGTATTCTGTTTGAAAAGCAGAATATCGCCTTTATGGTGGGCTTGGCGTTTTCCATCGCCGCCAGCTGTAACTTCCCAATTATCATTCTTTCCATGTATTGGTCACGCCTGACTACCCGTGGAGCCATGATCGGCGGCTGGCTCGGCCTGTTAACCGCAGTGATCCTGATGATCCTCGGCCCAACCATCTGGGTACAAATCCTGGGTCATGCTAAACCTATCTATCCGTATGAATATCCGGCCCTGTTCTCAATGTTGGCCGCGTTTATCGGCACCTGGTTCTTCTCTGTTACCGACAACTCTCTCGCTGGGCAGCAAGAACGTGAACGCTTCCGTTTCCAATTTGTACGTTCACAAACAGGGCTGGGTATCTCACAAAGTGCAAAGCACTGATATTAGCGCTCACCAAAGGCTCCTTAGGGAGCCTTTTTATCGTCAGGGAAAACCACTGCTGGATCGCCAGTTAAAAGCGATATCTTTTTCTTCATAAAATTATTCGTATATAAAATGACTCATTCCGGTTTAAAAAATACCACATTAGCCCAAAAATCATGACCAAAGGCTGAAAAGCAATTGTTCAAAGATTGAACTCTCTCATATATCAGTGGTTATTTATTTTATAGTCCAAAAAAATAGAACGTTAGCATAGTCAGTATTTCTGCATATTTTTCGCTGGGAAGTATCCAAACTATTTCGTTGCTTCTTTTAGGGGAAAAATCTGAGGTGGGTTTATGACCTGCTCCTGGCCGTTTTGTCACTAAAATGGAGATAGACCAATGCAAATAGGAAAGATCGGTACCGCAATGTCTTTGGCGAGTTTTATGGCTCTGGGCCTGAGTGGCTGTAATGATAGCGACACTGTCAATGCTGGCGAGCCTAAACAGGCTGACTTGGGCTATCGGGATGTCAAGCTATTGGAAGTCGGCGGGCTGAAGTTCAAAGATCTCAACAGAAACAATAAACTCGATCCTTATGAAGACTGGCGCCTGGATGCAACCACGCGAGCCAACAATTTGGCCTCCCTGATGACCACCGCAGAAAAAGCCGGGCTGATGATGCATGGCACATTGCCGCTCTCTGCAGGACGTGTGGATGTTGAAGCCGCTAAAAAAGAGATCGTCGATAATGCCGTCAATACGTTCATTACCCGTATGGCTGGCAATCCCAACTACATTTCCCATGATAATAACCAGATACAGCAAGCTGCAGAGGGGACCCGCCTTGGTATCCCAATTATCATCAGCACCGATCCGCGAAACCATTTCACCAACGATCCGAATGCAACCAGTATCGTCGCGGGCAGTTTCTCCCAATGGCCTGAGACGCTGGGATTTGCTGCGATCGATGATGTAGAACTGATGAAAAAATTTGGTGATATTGCCCAGAGAGAATATCGGGCAGTAGGGATCCAGATGGCTTTGTCTCCGCAGGCAGATCTGGCGACCGAACCACGCTGGGGGCGGATCAACGGAACATTCGGTGAAGATAACCAGATCTCAAAGAGGGTGACACAAGCCTACATTGAGGGTTTCCAGAACGGCAGTAACGGCTTGAATAAAGACAGCGTCATTACGGTAGTAAAACACTTCGCTGGCGGTGGGCCACAGTTGAGTGGCTTGGATCCTCATAACTCTTACGGCAAAGAACAGGTCTATCCAGGAGACAACTTTGAGTATCATCTGGTACCGTTCGAAGGCGCATTTGCTGCCAAAGTGGCTTCGGTCATGCCCTATTATGGCCAACCGCTCGACCTTTGGTATAAAGACGCGCTCATTGAGTCGGTAGGATTCGGCTTTAACAAACAAGTTCTAACGGACATCCTGCGTGGGCGTTACGCCTTTGATGGCGTGATCCTGAGCGATTGGGGGATCTTGTCAGATTGTGATGGCACCTGCATTACCGGTATGAGCGATGCGCAAGTCAGCGCAGGTATTTCGCCATTCGCTGTCGTGCCTATCGGCATGCCTTGGGGGGTTGAAACTCTGACTCGTCAGGAGCGAATAGTGAAAGCCGTGGATGCGGGCATCGATCAGTTTGGCGGAACCAGCGATCCCAGTGATTTGATTGCCGCAGTCGAAGAGCAACAGATTACTAGCGCGCGTCTTGATGAATCCGTCGTCAGGATCCTAAAACAGAAATTCGTCCTTGGGTTGTTCGAAAATCCCTACGTTGATGAAACAGCTGCCGCAACGCTAGTGGGTAATAATGACTTCCAACAACAGGCGACTGACGCACAGCGCCGTTCGCACGTCTTGCTGAAAAACGACAATAACCTGTTACCTATGTCACTTACGGGTAAAAAGGTCTTCCTGTATAACGTCAACGCCGAAGTTGCGGCCAGCTATGGGCTAACGGTTGTCAGCACGCCTGAGGCAGCCGATATTGCGGTGCTTCGTGTGAATACGCCTTACCAGACAGATCCACACTATCCATTCGGCGCTGTGCATTTCGGGCAACTGGGGTTCGACGATCAGGCAAGCGTGGTATTGGATGAGAAACCCGGTATTTACAGCGGCAGTGCTGATTACCAGATCATCAAACAGGTGAAACTGCAGGGTATACCGACTATCACGTCAATTTATCTCGATCGTCCGGCAATACTCACAAACATCGTCGATAAAACAGATGCTTTATTGGCAAACTTCGGCAGTTCTGATACCACACTTTTCGATATCATCAGTGGTAAGGCAAAGCCTGAAGGCAAATTGCCGTTTGAACTGCCTTCAAGCTGGGATGCTGTTTTGCAGCAAAAAGAAGACGTGCCACACGACTCGGCAAATCCACTCTACCCGATTCATGCAGGGATGAGTTTGTAATTGTCTGAATCTCAATTGCAAAACGCAAAAAGGCCATCCTTGCGGATGGCCTTCTGCTTGTTTGATGCCTGGCAGTGTCCTACTCTCGCATGGGGAGACCCCACACTACCATCGGCGCTACGGCGTTTCACTTCTGAGTTCGGCATGGGGTCA
>NZ_JBBCVB010000045.1:0-29498 GCF_037199905.1 Serratia sp. MMO-28 | reverse complement strand
GCTGCGGGATGCTGACGTTACGGCATCAGAACGTAAGAACAGCGATTTCTGGTTGGCTGTTCCTGATACCCATTTCGGTGAAGGCCTGGCCTATCTGGGAGACTGGTGTGATCCTCACTATCATCCCGTCGTGTCTGCCATCACGCAAACCGATCAGGTGCTCCCACTGGGAATGCCCATCCGCAGCACGGCAGAACGGTTGGCGAGCGCGATGGTTGACGAAGTCTTTGGGGGTGTGCAGCCATGAGCCATGTCGGTAAAACAGGGTTGGTCCTGTCAGGGGCGGTGCGGTCGGTGCCTATCAGGTCGGGGTGATAAAAGCCCTTCATCAGTCGGGCGTGACGATAGACATGATTTCCGGTGCCAGCATTGGCGCATTGAACGGGGCCATTCTGGCTTCGGCCCCTTCAATACAGGTAGGGATCGACCGGCTGGAAGAGGTCTGGCAAACCCTGGCCAGTACCTCCCCACTTCGGGGAAACCCTTCCGTGTACCTTAATTACTTGCTGTCAGCCGGGATGTTATTGACCGGAGGACGTCAATGGACGTTATTGGTCAAAAGCATCGGTACCTTGGCGAAACAGGCGAATCTCACACTGCCCGCTTTTCTGCAGCAGAATGAGGGGCTCCTGTCGGAACAGCCATTGACGCGTTTGATGGATCACTATCTTGACCTGGATGCCTTGCAGAAAGGGCTGCCGCTGTATGTGTCTGTTTACGAAACGCACGGGGGAACAGTGGATCTGTTTAATTACCTGCTGGCAGAAACCGGTTTGCGGGATACCGCACCGTCACGTTTTCTTCATGTGCAGGCGGTGCCGGTAGAGCAACAGAAAGCGGCATTATTGGCCTCGGCAGCATTGCCGTTGCTGTTTAAACCCCAGGAGGTCGGAGGCAAACGCTACAGTGACGGCGGGATAGGGGGATGGCAAAAAATGCAGGGCAATACCCCGGTGACACCGTTGATCGAAGCAGGCTGTGATCGGGTGATTGTCACGCATTTGAGGGACGGTTCGTTATGGGATCGGCATGACTTCCCAGAAGCCACAATACTGGAGATCCGCCCACAGTCGACACTGGCACGCAGTGAAGGGGCCTTCTCTGGCGTGAGGGATCTGCTGGGATTCCACCCCGACACTCTCACAAGCTGGATTGAACAGGGCTACCAGGACACGTTGAAAAGCCTGGAGAAGATCATGGCGGCCTTGCAGGCACGTTCTGCGCTGGCGATGGCGGAACATCAACGCGAACTCAGCCTGCAGAAAAATACGCAGGCAGACGAAATCCTGGCCTCGGCGATGGCGCGGTTGAAGTCATGATATCGGCACGGAGCAGACAAGACAGGGCTTCAAACACGTAATAGGACAAGGAGAAGAATGATGGCCATATTGACAAAAGCAACGTGTATTTCGATGTCGTTATTCTGTTTTACAGCAGTGGTTCAGGCGGCTGAGACAAACGTCATGTCGTGCCAATTGCAGAATGGTCGCGAGGTCAAGGTCACCTGGGAGGGCAATTACCTAAAGTACGCTTATGGAAAACCAGGCAAAGCCCCTGAACTGGCATTGCCCACTGCACCGGGAACGTTAAAGGATGTGCATTTTGGGGGGGTGTCCTTTGCCAGTAGCGAAGCGGTCTATTACCGTTTCAGCAACGGAAACTATGATTATGTCACTTATTTTTCTGAACGGAATGATGGCACCGTCAGTAATCTGGGCATATTTAAAGATAAAAAACTGATCAAGCAGATAAAATGCAAGGACTCTTTCCAGACTGATTTAACGAATGTTTATCAACCTGTGAGTAGCAACATCAACCAGGATGCCTCTGACGAGAGCATGGACTGGGTTGTGAACGAATAAGCACAAAGAACCTTGACCAAAATGGTCAAGGTTTAGCTGCCTTTTAACATGCATTGTCCGAAGAGGCTAACATATCTTTGGACTGGTTTCGTTTTATAATCAATTGTGATTTATTCATGTGGGTGTATATTGAACAATACGCTTGTTTTCCGTGGCGAGTGATCGGCACTTTTTTCCAACAATTATCGAAATCTTCTATAGTTAGCTCCCTTTTTTCATACAACACACCGATAAAATACCCGCCATCCTTTGCTTGTGAAGCGCCGTCTATGCAGAGCAGGTGAGAATACTTTCCCCTGTCCCAGCCTTTTTTAGCAACATCACTAAAGCGCCTATAGGTAATCCTGGTAAAATCAAGAAGCGGGAATCTACTCATATCTTTCTTATAAAGATGAACAGGAAGGATATATACAGTCAACTGGGCATAAACCATAACAGTAATATCGTTAACTCTGTGGTAGGAAGCATAAGATTTAGTCAAGAAGAAATGTATTGCATCAGGGTTTGCGTACTCATTGATATAACTCGCCAGATTAGCGTCAAGGTGTTTCTTTATTTCATCTTGTATGACGTCTTTATTTATTATTTGTTTTTTCTTTTTTAAGTCTAATTTGAAAAATGCAGAATAAGGCAATGAAAAACTCACATCGAAATTTATATTTCCTGTTGGAACAGTATAAATATCACCGTCATTCAATTTAACCATATTGAGTGTAAGGCCAGATAAAAAAGACGCATTAGGAAGTTGATTTCTGTTTTTCTTTATTTGAACTTTTCCAAGTAAATTTTGTGATTCTTTGAGTTGCTCATAAAAATAATCACTCAGCGCTTCTTCAATAATTCTTGATTTTGGTGTCTTTTTTTTCTTAGCCAGAGTGTTAATCAATTTGAATATTTGAACAGATTTGAAATTTGTCGTTATTCTATTTTCACTGCTCATGAAAACCCCCTAAATAATATTTTTGAAACATTGTTTTATTAAATAAAAGTGCGGCACTTTGTTATTGATAATAGTAGTGCTGCACTTTTTTATCAAGTTGTTGTTTTATGGTTTTTGATAAAAATCAGCCTATCGTTGAGGTTTGTGCCCCTATCCTCCCTGTATCTCATGGCAACCGAAGACCATGATGGGCTTATCGGCACGATGAAAAGGGCCCGTCATTGATTTTTAGTAAAAATTTACTGCGGCTATAAGGTTATAGTCAGCACGCATGAACGGATAATCAGCGTCTTCAAAAGTCGCTCTCTTCGAACTAACTCCAGAGTGATTTGGTGAGCTGGGTTTGGGGATCTGTATCGAATCAAAGCTAAGCCTGGCTTGCTCTGACGCGCTTAAGAACAGTGTTCATGCTCATCATTTTTGCGTAGGTTTGTTTAATATCTATGGTTATCTATACGGTCTATATCTCTCTAATCTGTTGTCTATATGCCTACTGTCTGATCTATTTTTTAGTCATATCGTTATCTGAATGGTATCCCGTGTTGTTGATAACTGGGGGTGTATCACTTAGGGAAAAGAGATAGATGAACTGACTGCCTTATCCAATCGAAGAGATCTTTACCCCATATCGCTACCATCAGGATCCCCAATGGGATAACCAATAGCTGCACGAGTGAGTCCATATGACGTTATGGGCTTACATGGGAAAACGACGATTCGTGGAATACCCCTCATACAAACAGTTGAACATTAGCCATAGTGGTGTTTGAGCGCATTGGTATCGACGCCAAGAAAAGATCACTATCAAGACAACGTTATGAAGAACCTGTCGTTTAACGGCTTGGATGATCATCAACGCGGATTGCCAGCAAAAATCATTAAGGGGGCGTTCTGATTAACGTCATTCTGCTTGCTACAGTCTTTTTGGTGTCAACTCCGCAGGTATGTCTTCCGTATCGGTATCTGTTGGCAATACTCGGTAAATTCTCACCAGTAGCTCTTTGAAGCGTTTACTTAATTTTCGAGTTAACAACCCCCTTTTATACTTTAAACCTCTCTACGTGGTGTACAGAGCGTTTTAAAGCCCTATTGGTACGGTGTTCTGTTCAACGATGGCTGATATTGCTAGATAATGGGTCAATTGACAGAGATAACGCGTTAATAATCAACCTTAATCTGCACTGTTATCCGTTCACCTTCGTATGGCTCAGCAGACGCTCTGGGTGACGTTAATCATGCCCAGGCAGGTCTTCGTATTACCTTTTTCTTCTTAACGCATATCTATCGATTCAGTGTGTTTTAACAACCGACGGTATTGGCTCAGTAAATCGTTACTGCTCTGTAGATGGTAATGCACGTTCCGACGTGAACAACGTCATCCCATCATTTGAGGAGTAAGATAAATGAAAGTGATTACCAGCCATGGTCCCTTGTGTCAGCACTATATGGACCGCATACAGGAAACGATCGATAAAGCCTTGCTGTGCCACCATCGAACATTGGCGGTGCGTGTTGATTTACGACTGCCGGATGTTGATATCGATACTGATATGGACGCCGCGACAGACCCTGCGTGTATATCGCGTTTTATCGAGTCATTAAAAGCCCAAATTAAAGCGGATCTGCGTAGGAAAATAAAAACCAACAAGCAGGTACATTCCTGTGTTCTTCGTTACGTATGGGTCAAGGAGTTTAGTCAAGAAGGGAAAAAGCATTACCATGTTTTGCTGCTGCTCAACAAACATGCTTATGGGTTTCTAGGGGATTACACAAAGGAAAGCGGCAATCTGGCTTGCATGATTTCGAGAGCGTGGGCGCGTGCATTGCGTGTTGCCTATCCCGAGAATCAATCGTTAACCTATTTCCCCGATAAGCCGGTGTGTTACCTGGCTTATCAGAAGGAGTTCAGCTTCAACGCCTATACAGAACTGCTCTACCGTTCCAGCTACCTGGCCAAGTTTAAATCTAAAAGCATTGGCCCTGACGAACGTTCATTTGGCTGTAGTCAATATTGATAGGGAACGGTCAACGTAATTTTTTACTCGCTCGCCGATGGTAATGACAGAGTAAGCCGCACCGAGTGAATACAGACCCGCAAAGGGGCTGTAGTAACGGCTTGCGACTGTCTTCCATTAACGTAAGACGGCGAGAGACATCATGAGTAATCAACTGACCGAATTAAACCTGCTGGACGACAAGCTGGTGGATATGGCCTTTATCACCACATTCACCGGCTTAACCGACAAATGGTTCTATAAGCTTATCAGCGAAGGCAAGTTTCCCAAGCCCATCAAATTAGGACGCAGTTCCAGATGGCTACACAGTGAGGTTCATGCCTGGATGCAGGAGAGAATAGAGCTGTCCCGTACACCAGCGTAGTACCAATCTCCACTCGTTACTGCGTTCTGATTTACCCCATTTAACCTTCTTTTTCGAACGAATTGCTATTCGGGCGTGCGTATTACTGCGTCCAATACACCGGAGAATAACAATGCACCATGTAAAACTGCATCGGGCCATAAACCCAGACGGACAATCGGTATTGGCGACCGAGGCCCTTAGCCAAAATGAAGATACGTATTTTTGTCCATGCTGTGGTTGTGCGGTCATTTTACACCCTCATAACCACCAAAAGGCCTGGTTTAAGCACGATGAACGCGAGGTTGCAGAGACATCAGGGGGCTGCATCTATCTGAGCATCGTTAAGTGACAGCTATATAACCATCATGTGCGCCCAATGCTTCAACATAATCACTGTTGGGTAATAACACACTTATCTATCCCATTCTTTTCGTTACCCAAATATCCCTTTATCAACAGCAGCGCCAAGGCAGCCCGCTGATGTGCGGGCTCGCCCATTAGGTGCATCACGCTAGGACACTCTTTTAATGCAATTTCAGAAAATCGATGTGGGCCGAACCGAAGGTGGGCAGTCTGTAAAAGCAAAAGATCTCTCGCTAAAGCTTCGAGAGCAGTATTTTTGTCAGTCCTGTGGAAACCCGTTGCACCTCTATTGGACACACACGGCGGGTCGTTACTTTGAACATCACCTTGAACAGGCGGAAGAAAAGACCTTGGCTCATTGCCAATATCTGCTTTCCCCCTCTCAACCCCAAAAACCGCCAACGCCCTTTGAACAGGCTGTTTACGATACGTTGAATCTAGACAATCCCTTCCTGGGGTTTCCACAGCCGCAACGTTTTCATTGTGTGATGTGCAACCATGATTATGACGGGCTGAAAATATGCCCGTTGTGCCAGGATCCGATATATACCACTGAGGTGAAATTACGGGATCTCAGTGGAACCCTGCCGGACAAATGGGCGAAGTAACTGCCATCAAATAAACGATAACATCATGAAAAAATGGATAATTATAATTACGTTGTCAACAACGGGTAAAAAGTGATCCACTTACCGTCACCACCAACGGTCTAATATTGATACAACGCATCGATAAAACGGTTAACCCGTGCATGCCCAGACGTTTAACTGGCCTCACAGTATTATGGCACCGTAAGGCAAAAGAAAGATGAGAACCCGATAAGTCACAGGCCCTTGAACCCGGTCGGTTTATTGGTAATGAGCGCAGAAACAAAAAGCGCTTGGAGGCCGCCTTGTTTAAACGCAGCAATAATGCGAATTTTATCATCTACGGTCAGGGCATCAGATATACAACCCCACCATCTGGCGATCTCTTCTTCCGTTAAAGAGGCAGAAGGCGAATTCGACGCGTTACTGCTATTAGAGTCCTCATCCCCAGTAATGAGCCATGCCAGTGATTTGCCCGTGTATTTTGAAATTGCCGCAATGTTATCAATACCCGGTAGTGTTCCTGACTTCAGGTACTTCCTGACCGTCGCTGCCGAAATATGGCATCCTCGGGCAAAAGATGCGATGGATTCAGTCCCCATAACGCTTTCCAGTCTCTCAGCAAAATGCTTGACACCCAAAGGGGTCTTAGGCCATGAGGGTACAGAGATATTGTTTTGCATCATTTTAACACTCCAGTACTTTCCTGAGCAAACAGTGCGATGACTTTGGTATGCCTGATCGCAAAAAACATTAACATAAAGTACGTGAAAAAGAATATATTCATGATGCCACCTCTGTTTTTCGTTAATAAAGTACGGATTATTTATTTTAGGTGGCACGATAGTCATCGGTGTCAGTTATGTACCAGATACGCGCTAACTACTCTTTTTGACTCTTTGCCAGTTATGAAACTGGCCAGGGTGTAGTAGGTTTACCCGATAAATCCGCATGAATCGCTTTTCTGGGTAATGGTAACGTAAGTAGTTTTGGCATGAAGATAACCCGTCGAGGTCGCTAAACCGACGTATGCAGGGGGAGTTGGCAACAGGTCATCGGCAAAAAGACTTGAAGCACACTGTGTTAAGCATTAGCGCCTAATAGCGAAGGTAAATAGGCTTCAGTTTGAGAACAACGTTACGAAAAGCATTATCAATAAAAAAATAACGGCATTGAAATATCATGAATTGCCAAATGTATGTACAAAATTAACGGGATGTGATGATGAATGAAAATATTGACCGGGTCACGCATACCCTGATTTGTTTTTCTGTGTGGATAGGATGGTTTGTTCTTTCATTTTCTTTGTTGCTGTTTCCAGGCCATGTGGGAATGCATCGCTCTGGCATGGCGACTCCTCTGCTATACATCATTTTCTGGTTCCCCTTTGCACTGCTGGCATGGAGGCATTACCAAAAGTCGTTTGGTTTGATGCCGCTGGGAAAAATAGCTTTGCAGGATATGTTGTTACCGTGCTTCGCGCTGCTGGGATTAACGGCCATTTTTCAATTTTTCGGCCAGCCGGAACCCTGGATGGAAAGCCTGATGCAGCCATCAACTTTCACTAAAATCTTTTTGGTGATAACTATTTGCGTGTTGGCCCCGATTTCGGAGGAAATTATCTTCCGTGGTTTTTTACTGAATTCGGGGATTGGCTTTGGCCACAGAGGGCGGTTGCTGGCGGTGGTCATTACCTCACTGCTGTTTGCTGTCGTGCACACTCAATATCTCTATCCGGTGACGTTTGTTTCACTGTTTGTTTTTTCTGCGATCCTTTGTGAGGTCCGAATAAGAACTGGCAGCCTGCTGATGCCAATGGTGCTCCATTCGATGAATAATATAGTCTCCGTAGCTTGGGTGATGGCATTCAGTTAAGTGGCGCTCCGGGAGTTCTTGCGGCCCAGCAGATAGAGTTGTCGGTGCTCAGGAAAAAAGATGCGTATTGCGACCGCTGAGGTACCCGTCTGGGACATTCTCACCTCCACCCTCCACCCTCCGCCCGGTACCGGTCTATCACTGCGGATGAAAACAGGTATTGATTGACCGTTGACTCAGGCTGAGTGGGATAACGGGATTGTCGAGGGCACAGCGCCTGCGCTGTATGTCGTCAAATCAGCACTCAATTCGTCATTTACGCCTGAAGGTCGGTTAATCACGCCGCTGGCATTTAGGTTAACAGTCAATCCGCAGCATTTTATTAAGACATTGGCCACAAGTTTTCTGACCACCAACCTGTCGGGGAAGACGGTGAGGCTGATACCATAAAGCCTGAACGCTCATTTACGGCTATCATGGGGAAGGTCAGTGCCCCCATTGAAGAACAATGGGGGCGTCGGATTAGAACAGAATGCGGAACCCAGTCGTGGCGTTCAGCGGGCTTTCCACCTTGTTACCATTCAGGTAATTCATTTCGGCGTAAACGGCCGTGTTCTTGGTGATGTTAGCACTGACCCCCAGACCATACTTGCCGACATTACCGGAGTAGTTATTATCCAGAGTAATATCGTTGATGGTTACCGTGTTGCTACGGGTGAATTCGCGCGCAATGGCCAGCTTGGCATAAGGCGCTACCTCAACCTCTCCCAGTGTCACCTTGGCACTGAGGAGCGTCCCCAATTCACCCTGCACACTGTTGGCTGCGTTAACAGCAGATTGCATCCCGTTACTCAAGGTATAATCCGCAGCGCCAAGGCGTGAGTAATTCACTTTGCCATAGGGCTCCAGGGCAAGCAGTTTGGAAAGAGGCAGTGTGTAGCCTGTTTCCAGCGAGGCAGTGAAGGTACTCTGGCTGTAATCGCCTTTGCCGATCGCGCCATCATTCATACGGGCTCGGACCGTTTGGCTCAGGCGGTTGCCTTTCAGCACACTATCCAAATACCAGCCAGAGTTAGCCAGATAGCTGGCGTACAGGCCACCACTGTAGCTCGCCACATCACCGTTGCCCCCTAGATTGAAGCTGACATTGGACTTGCTGTAGGCCGTAAAGGCACCCAGCAACCATTTACCGTCCACCATATCCCACGATTTGTCGGCACCGATCTCCATACCGCTCAGCGTATTTTTGAATGACGCATAGCGGTGATCGTTCAATCTGCTTTCATCGTTCAGATAACGAGCCCAGACGCCAACGTCTGCCACGCTGCTACGCAGGTTGCCTTGCCGTTGGCGCAACGTGCTCAGTTCAGTATTCAGAATATGCTGGGACGCTGCCGCCATGCTCAGCACGCCTTGAGCACTGGCGCTGAGAATAGGAGTAGAAACCGGCGTAGGTTCGACAGGGGTGGGTTCAGGTGCTGGGAGCACACCGGGATCCACATTATTTTGCTCTGGCACGGTACCCGCCTTGCCACCGACCAGATACCACTGGGTATGACCATCCTGTGAGCTGTTGTACAACCGGTATTGATAGACGCCTGCCTCAACGATCCCCCCCTGATTCAGCAGGTTGAATTTTGCATCGCCACTGTTGATGTAGACCAACGGCACGTTGGCAGGAAGACCGATCTCCCGGCCACTGTCTTGCACCATCAGACCAAACTGGCCGGTGGCACGTTGCGTCACCCGCAGGCTATCACTTACGCCATCGGCCAGGCTGGTGGTAAGCATAAAGGTGCCTTGACCAGAAAGATTTTCGACATCCAGGCGGTTAACCTGGTCAGCTGAAATGTACGGGATCATCTCGAGGCTGCCACCCTGCAGGGTTAACGTGCCGACCTGGGTGACCATCACGGGGCCAAGCTGTGCCGCAGGTGGAGCCGTACCCAATTCATCATTGCCATCCCAGGAAGGCCCGATGGTGACCTTGCCTGCGATCGTCAGTTTTTCGAGGGCGATATTGGTTGGGGTCGCAGGCACATTAGAGGTGACATCAATCAGCTTGCTATCGGTGTTGGCGATATACAGCTCCCCTCCTGCTCCAACCAATAACTCTCCCAGGGAACGGCTGTTAGCCTCCATCTCCATGCTTGCGCCGCTGTTAATCAAGGTGTTGCTGATAGTACCGTAAGCATTCACCGTCAACCGCCCACCTGGGTTGACCACGGTATCATTGGCTGTTGAACCGTCTTCAACCTGTAGCCAACCGTCCTTATTGACGGTGATAGCGTTGCCCTGAGAATTGTTATCCAGATAAATCATGCCTCTGTTATAAACGACACCATTATTAACAATGCCTTCGGTAACATGCTGTAAGGCATAAGGTGAGGTTTCCGTCGTTTTAAAGACAGATTCATTATTGACGGTAGTTCCATCGACTCGCTGGGTATAAGCCTGTGCCTGCGTTGCCAGCCCGCAATAGCACACCGCGATTGCCAGCGTTAAAGCGTTTATTTTCATCCATGCCTCAGAGAATAATAATAATGATGTTGTTTTGCGGATCGTTTCCCTCTTATCTCGTACACCTTGAAGAAGTCATTCCTTCACAGGCACGCTAGCAGAAAACGAAATCAAATAAGCAATTGACGGGAAAAAGAGGATGAACCTGAGATTGAAATAAACGAGGTCTGCATCCCTGCTTTACCGCCACAGGATGACAGATAGCGCATTATGGGCATCCCGACATCCATGGGTTATAAACCGGGCGGGAGTATAGGGTAACGCATGATGAATGTTCAACCACCTCAGTGTGACGAGACAGGCAGTGAAGGCATGGCAATAAAGACACGCCACTCAAATCCAGAAGGGCAGGCAACGTTCAGACCTTTATTGAGGGACGGGTGAATAGTCGTTGCAAACCAGTCTACGCATGGTTAATATTCGCGCAAAATTTATATAAGCAAATATTAAGCGTTTTCCAACAAGGATTGTTTGATGCCATCCCCCCGTTTTATCCGTCGGGCGCGTTATTTCCGCACCTGCGTTGTTGCTGTGCCTGCGTTCCTGATGGTTTCACCTATGGTATTTGCCGCTAGCGCCATCAATAACAACGAACAAGTGATCTTGCAGCAGCAGCGCCAACGCGCGCTGGAACAGCAGCTATTGCCCCCTACGCCCGATGTGCGTCTGCTGCCTCCGGCTGCGCGGTTGGGGCGCCTGGCATTCCCGCAGGAAAAAACCTGCTTCAACATTGATCGTGTGACTCTGAGTGGGCAGGAAGCGTTGCCGCGCTGGTTGCCGTTACAACGCATCGCCAATCAGGCGCAGGGTCAGTGTCTGGGCGGCAAGGGTATCAACCTGCTGATGAGCACCATGCAGAACCGCCTGGTGGATCACGGCTATATCACCACCCGCGTACTGGCCCCGCAGCAGGATTTAAAAAGCGGGACGTTGCAACTCACCATCCTGCCCGGTTTTATCCGTCAGGTGAAACTGACGCCGGACAGCGGGAGCTATATCACGCTGTTCAATGCGTTCCCACCGAGAGCCGGTCAATTATTGGACTTACGTGCTGTCGAGCAAGGGCTGGAGAACCTGCAGCGTCTGCCGACCGTGCAGGCCAAGATGGAAATCGTCCCCGGTGAAAAACCCGGCGAAAGCGACATTCTGCTGCATTGGCAACAGGCCAAAATCTGGCGGCTGGGCGCGTCGCTGGACGACTCCGGTTCGAAAGGCACCGGGCGTTACCAGGGGGGATTGACCTTCTCGCTGGATAATCCGCTGTCACTCAGCGACCTGTTCTATATTTCCGGCACCCGAGCGCTGCAACCCGGCAATGCCAAGAGCAGCAAAAACATCACCGCTCATTACTCGGTACCGTTCCGCTACGCGATGCTGTCAGTGACCGCCAACGACTACGACTATCACCAGACCGTGGCAGGGCTGAACGGGGATTACCGCTACAGCGGCGATAGCCAGAACCTGACGGTGCAACTGAGCCGCGTATTGCACCGCAGCGGCACTCAGAAAACCACCTTCACCTACGATATCTTGACGCGCGGGTCGAAGAACTACATCAATGACACAGAAGTGGAAGTGCAGCGCCGCCGCACCGCAGGCTGGCGCATGGGGCTGCAACACCGTCACTTTATCCAGCAGGCGACGCTGGATGCCGGTATCAGCTATCAGCGTGGCACCCGCTGGTTCGGCGCATTGCCTGCGCCGGAAGAGTATTACGGTGATGCCACCGCGCTGAGCAAGATTATCCAACTTTCCAGCCAACTGAACGCGCCGTTTGCATTGGGCAAACAGACCTTCCGTTACAACGTTCAATATCAGCGCCAGATGAGCAACACCCCGCTGACGCCACAGGACCAGTTTGCCATCGGCAGCCGCTTTACGGTACGCGGCTTTGACGGTGAGCGTACCCTCAATTCCAATGCGGGCTGGACGCTGCGCAACGAGCTGGCCTGGACGACGCCGGTCCCCAATCAGGAACTGTATCTGGGGGCCGATTACGGCCATGTCAGCGGTCGTGGCACCGAAAATCTGGTGGGGACTAATCTGGCCGGTAGCGTACTCGGCGTGCGCGGCAGCGCCTTCAAGACCCGCTACGACCTGTTTGCCGGTGTACCGCTCTCCAAACCGGACGGCTTCAAGACCAGCCCGGTGACGCTGGGTTTCACACTGAACTGGGATTTTTAAGGGTAAGACGATGCTGATAGGTGCGTATGACGTGCATGCCCCATTGATACTGGGGGGCGACCGCAGTGAGGCCGAAGTCCTGGGTGCTTCTGTCTGGCTGTGGATGCATTCGCCACAGCACCGGGATCTGCCATTGCATGCGTTGCCCACGGTATTGTTGCCGATTATCAAACACCAGCACTATATGCTGGTCAGCCGGGGTACACAGCCGCTGTTTTTCCTCAGTTGGATGTGGCTGAGCGCGGAGGCGGAAGCGCGCTATCTCACGCAACCGGCCATTCTGGTGCAGGAAGATGACTGGGCCAGCGGCGATCGCCTGTGGCTCCGCGACTGGATCGCGCCGTTTGGCGATGTCCGGGCGATGCGCCGCCTGGTAGGGGCCGTGCTGTTCCCTGAGCACTGTTTTCGTTCCCTTTATCACCGTGGCGCACAACGCGGTAAACGCGTGATGAATTTCAAGGGTGACCAGGTTAGTCATGCGCAGGCTCGCGCCTGGCGGGCCGCCAACCCATTATCTGTTTCTCTACCCGAATACCCGCAAGACCAATCAAGGATGTTGCCGTGAACAAGAATTTATACCGACTCATTTTCAACCAGGCGCGTGGCATGCTGATGGTGGTGCCCGATATCGCCGGGGCTGGCCGTGCTGGGACCGCATCGTCGCCGTCGGGTACCGGTCATACCCTCAGCCAGATGATAGGTAAAGTTCATGGACTGAGTTTTGCGGTGCTACTGGCCTTGGGGGCTATACAGCCGGTGCAGGCCAATATCGTGGCCGATGGCAGTGCGCCGGGCAACCAGCAGCCGACCATCATCAGCAGTGCCAACGGCACGCCGCAGGTCAATATCCAGACGCCAAGCGCCGAGGGCGTTTCGCGCAACGTCTACAGCCAGTTCGACGTGGATAACAAGGGCGTGGTGCTCAACAACAGCCACCTCAACACCCAGACCCAGATCGCCGGGATGGTGACCGCCAACCCGTGGCTGGCAAAAGGCGAAGCCAAAGTGATCCTCAACGAGGTCAACGCCCGTGATCCGAGCCAGTTGAACGGCTTTATTGAAGTGGCCGGGCAGAAAGCGCAGGTGGTGATCGCCAACCCGGCAGGTATCACCTGTAGCGGTTGTGGCTTTATCAACGCCAACCGCGCCACGCTCACCACTGGTCAGGCGCAGATGACCAACGGCCAACTGACCGGCTATAACGTCGAACGCGGTGAAATCGTCATACAGGGCAAGGGGCTGGACAGCAGCCTGCAGGATCATACCGATCTGATCGCCCGTTCGGTCAAAATCAATGCCGGGCTGTGGGCCAGCGATCTGGCGGTGACCACCGGGCGCAACCAGGTGGATGCCGCACATCAAACAGTCGCAGCAAAGACCGCTGACGGCAGCCCGCGCCCACAGGTGGCGGTGGATGTATCCCAACTGGGCGGTATGTACGCCAATAAAATCCGCCTGCTGGGCACCGAGGCCGGGGTGGGCGTGCACAACGCCGGGGCGCTCAATGCGATTGCCGGTGACGTGGTGGTCAATGCCGACGGCACACTCACCAACAGCGGGGCGATGACCGCTTCTCAGGCCGTCCAGGTGACGACCACTGGGGATATCACCAACAGCGGCAAGCTGTACGCCGGGGCAGATACCCAGGTGCAGAGCCGTGGCGCACTGACCAACAGCGGGATTGTGGCCGCACAGGGTAACACCACACTCACCGCAGCCAGCATTAACAGCACCGCACAAGGGGTGTTGGCAGCGGGGATGGCCAGCGATGGCAAACTCGGCAGCAGCGGCAACCTGACCCTCAACAGCCAGGGGCAACTCACCGCCAACGGGCAAAACTCGGCAGCGGGCCAACTTTCCGCCACCGGCACCGCGCTGGATCTCAGCGGCAGCCAGACCTATGGCAATAACATCGATCTTCAGGCCACGGTGGGCGATATCAGCACCGCCGGGGCCAATCTGGCAGCAACGCAAACACTTTCCGCACGTACCGGCGGGATGCTCAATAACGACGGCGGTAAACTCAGTGCCGACCAGCTTGCACTGACCGCCAAGGCCCTCTCCAACCAGCAGGGTACCGTGCAGCAGCTCGGGCAGCAGGATCTGACGCTGTCCCACGCCAGCAGCATCAACAACCGTGCAGGCACTATCGCCAGTAATAGTAAAAACCTGACGCTCAATACCGCCAACCTCAACAACCAGCAGGGTACGATTGTACATGCCGGTGACGGTGCGTTGACCATTCAGGCTGCGAAGATGAACGGTGATAAGGGCGCTGTACTGTCCAACGGCAGTCTGGCGCTCAGCGGTACCCAACTGCAACTGGATAACACCACTACCCAGGCGGGAAATATCACCCTTAACGCCGGGAGCTTGTCGCACCGTGGCGGGCAGATGACCCAGACCGGCAGCGGCACGTTGAACCTCAACGTCACCGACCTGTTCGACAATCAGGAGGGGAACATCTTCTCCAACGGCGCGTTATCGCTGACGGCGGGAACCCTGAACAATCAGCAGGGCCAACTGATTGCTGCCGACAAGCACGATCTGACGTTGACCCTGGACGGTGCGCTCAATAACCGTGACGGCCTGATTGCCGCCGATGGCCGTTTGACCTCACTCAGCGGTGCGGTGGACAACACAGGCGGGCTGATGCAGGCGGGTTCAGCACTGAGCTTGAACAGTCGCGGTGCCGAGGTGGTGAACCGCAACAGCGGCGCACAGGGCGGCATTGTCAGCGCAGGTGATATGCAGCTTGCGACCGGTAACCTCGATAACCGCAACGGCCAGATTGCGGCCAGCACCCTGAATGCCCAGACCGGCAATATCAACAATGCCGCAGGCAAAATTCTGGCGGATAAGGGGCTGGCACTCAGCAGCGGTGCTCTCAACAACCAGGCGGGCAGCGTGCAGTCCGGTGCGGCACTGACGCTGAACACCCACGGCCAGACGATAGATAACTCGGCAGGCGGATTGATCGGCGCAACCGGGGCGCTGTCGCTCTCCAGCGGTGCGTTGGATAACCGCCAGGGCAAACTGGTGGGCGGTGGTGATACGCAGTTGCATACCGGGTTACTGGATAACCGGGGCGGCCAACTGGCTTCTCTCAGTCATTTGTCACTGTTTAACACCGGCCTGCTCAATGATGACGGCGGTTTGCTGCAAAGTGCGGCGGATCTGCTGATCGACACTCAAGGTGGAACCCTCAGCAACACCCACAGCGGTGACCAGGGCGGCATTACCAGCCAGGGTTCGCTGACGCTTAACACTGGCCTGCTCGACAATCAGCAGGGTGTGCTGATCAGTAACCAGCAACTGACTCTGACCTCCGGGGCCGTCAATAACCTGCAGGGCCAGATCGCCGCACTGGGCAGTATCAATGCCCTGACGCAGGCGCTGAATAACGCCTGGGGTACCTTGCAGTCCGGTCAGGATATGCAATGGAATACTCAAGGCTTTGCGCTCGATAACCAGCACGGCACCCTCAGTGCGCAGGGTGATCTGTCGCTGACCACCGCCGAGGTGAACAATCAGCACGGGTTGCTAGCCTCCGGCGGAGCGATGGCGCTCAATACCGCCGCGTTCGATAACAGCCAGCTAGGCAACCTGTTCAGCAAAGGCACATTGGATCTCACCGCCTGCCAAATCAACAACCAGCAGGGCCAGATCCAGGCGCTGGGCAATATGGCGCTTAACGCGGCTCAATCGGTGATCGACAACGGGGCCGGGCTGATCCAGGGGGCGCTGAATGTCACCCTGAACGCTGCCAGCATCTTCAACCAGAATACTCTCGATGCACAACATGGCATCCAGGGCGGCAGCCTGACGCTGAATGCGGTGGATGTCGATAACAGCCAGGGTGCGCTGCGCGTGGATAATGCGCTGATGCTCAACCTGAGCGGCAGCCTGAACAATACCTCGGGATTGTTGAGTGCACAGAACAGCCTGCACACCCAGGCACAACAGATCACCAATAGCGCCGGTGCCATGGAAGCGGGTCAGCAACTCACGTTGAACAGCGGTTCCCTGACTGGCGACGGCTCGCTGCTGTCGCTGGGCGATATGTCGCTCACGTTGGCGCAGGATTTCTTCAATACCGGATCAGTCCAGGCGGGCCATGACCTGAGCTTGACCACCCAGGGCACTCTGACCAACCAGTCGCTGATCCAGGCAGGTAACCAACTGGATCTGACCGCCACTAACCTGTTCAACAGCGCCAACGCGGAAATCAGTGCAGGCACCACGCAACTCACCGCCACCCAGACCTTGACCAACTACGGCCTGATTGACGGTTTCTATACCCGCCTCAACGGCACCACCGTCAACAATATCGGCAGTGGCCGTATTTACGGCGATGCGCTCGCTATCCAGGCTGGGACATTGAACAACCTGGCGGAGAACGGTCAGGCGGCGACGATTGCCGCCCGGCAACGGCTGGATATCGGTGTCGGCACCCTCAACAACTACGACCATGCGCTGATTTACAGCGATGGATTTATGGCGATTGGCGGGGCGCTGGATGGTAACTATCAGGCCATCGGTCAGGGCGGGGTGCTGAACAATCACAGTTCCACCATTGAGTCCGCCGGGGATATGGCGCTCAATATCGGGCAAATCAACAACGTCAACGACCACTTCTCGCTGGAAAACGTGCTGGTTTCCCAGGAGCAGATCTCCGAATACGAAGTCGCCCGCCTCAATAACGGCGTGCGTTACAACGACAAGGATTACACCATCTACATCTACCAGGATGAAGTGAACGTCCTGTGTATTGAAGGGGTGATCTGCCACACCACCGACGGTGACCGTTTTACCCATTACGACTACACCCGCACCATCACCGAAGATCGCGTAAAAGAGTCTGACCCGGCCAAAATCATTGCTGGCGGCAACCTCAGCATCAATGCGGGCAGTGTGCTCAATGACAAGAGCCAGATCATCGCCGGTGGCGCACTCGCGCTGCAGGCCGGGACGCTGGATAACGTCGAGGTGGAAGCCAACCGCCAGATCAACGACGTCGGTGTTGCCACCTACTATTCACGCCATCAGAGTAAAGGCGGTGACTCCTCCAATGTCGACGACGTCGATTACCAGCCACCGACGGTGATCCAGGCCATCACGCTGAAGCCGAGCACCCTGGCGGAATATACCCAGGGCCAGGGCAGCAGTCTGGTGATCGATGCACAGCAAAAAGCCGATATCAATGGCGATATCCAGGGTGCAGCAGGCATTAATGCCGCGCCGATTGCCGGGCCGAGCGCAGGAAACCTGCTGCCGGTGGTACCGGGTGCCATCACCCTGCCTGCGGGCAAAACCTTCGAGGTAAGCCTTGGCGATTCGGGCAAGGTGGTGCGCCTGGTGGGGCCAAACACCCAACTGCCGGACAACAGCCTGTTCCAGGTACGCCCGGACAGCAGCCCGTATCTGGTGGAAACCGATCCGCGCTTCACCAACCAGAAACAGTGGTTGGGCTCGGATTACATGATGAACGCCTTCACCACCGATCCGAACAACGTGCTGAAACGCCTGGGGGATGGCTATTACGAGCAGCGGCTGATCCGCGAGCAGGTGATCGCCCTGACCGGCAACCGTTATCTCGACGGCTTCCAGAACGACGAAGAGCAGTACAAGGCCCTGATGAACAACGGGGTGGAATTCGGCAAGAAATACAACCTGACGTTGGGCGTCGCGCTCACCGCTGAACAGATGGCGCTGCTGACGGGTGATATTGTCTGGCTGGTAGCCCAGACCGTGACGCTGCCTGACGGCAGCACCCAGCAGGTGCTGGTGCCGCAGGTGTATGCCACCGTCAAGGCGGGGGATTTGGACGGCAGCGGCGCGCTGCTGGCCGGGAAAAACGTTGGCCTGAACCTGAGCGGCGATCTGACCAACAGCGGGCGCATCAACGGCCAGCAGAGCACGCAGATCCTGGCGGAGAACATCAACAACCTGGGCGGTCTGATCCAGGGTAACGATGTGGCGCTGAAAGCGCGTACCGATATTAATAACGTCGGCGGCGTGATCGCCGGGCAACAAAGCCTGGTGGCGACCGCCGGGCGGGATATCAACGCCATCACCACCACCCGCAGCGCCGAGAGCGCCGGTGGCGATTTTGCACGTAATACGCTGGACCGCGTCGCCGGGCTGTATGTGCAGCAACCGGATGGCACGCTGGCGCTGCAAGCCGGGCGCGATGTGAATCTAACGGCGGCGCAGGTGGTCAACAGCGGCGAAGGCGGAACCACCTCTATTACGGCGGGGCGTGACCTGAACCTCAATACCGTCACCACCGGCAGCAAAGACAACCTCAACTGGGGCGACAACTGGCAGCACCACTCCAGCAGCCAGCAGGTCGGCAGCGAAATCGTCGGTGCAGGAAACGTGCAACTGGGTGCCGGACACGATGTCAATATCACCGCAGGCAACGTCTCTGCCGGTGAAAAACTCAGTGTGGCGGCAGGTAACGATATCAACATTCAGCATGGCCTTGACACCAACACGCTGGATCAGCATTACAAGGCCACCGGCAGCAGCGGCATGCTCTCGAAAACCACCACCGAGTTGCGTGACACCATTAGCCAACAGACTGTCAATGGCAGCCAGTTGAGTGGCGACAGCGTGAGCATGCAGGCCGGACGTGATTTGACCGTCACGGGCAGCAGCGTGGCCGCTACGCAAGATGTGGCTCTTTCCGCCGGTAACAATCTGAGCCTGCAGGCGGCAACCGAGCAGCGGGATGAAACCCATATGCTGCAGGAGAAGAAAAGCGGGCTGTCCGGCACCGGCGGGATTGGGTTCAGCTACGGCACCAATGACACCAAAACCACCGATGACGGCAAATCCCAGACCAGCGTCGGCAGCACCGTGGGCAGCACCCAGGGGAATGTGACCCTGAATGCAGGTAATAATCTGACGGTGAAAGGCTCTGATGTGCTGGCCGGAAAAGATATCAATCTGACCGGCAAGGAAGTCAATGTCCTCGCCGCAGAAAACCAGAGCCAACAGAAGCATGTAGTGGAGCAGAAACAGAGCGGCCTGACGCTGGCGCTCTCCGGCACGGTGGGCAGTGCGGTGAGTTCGGCAGTCTCCAGCGCCAACGACGCCAGCAAAGAAAGCAGTGGGCGTCTTGCTGCCTTGCAGGGAATGAAGTCGGCGCTAAGCGGTGTACAGGCCGCCCAGGCTAATGAATTGCGCAACGCTGGGGATGAAAACACCAGCCTGGTGGGGCTGAACCTCTCCTACGGCAGCCAGTCGTCGAAATCTGAGCAGACTACCGTGCAATCGCAGAGCCAGGGCAGCACCCTGACCGCAGGCAACAATCTGAATATCCGCTCAACCGGTACCGATATCAACGTTCAGGGCAGCCAATTGCAGGCCGGGAAGGATATCAACCTGAATGCGGCGCGGGACGTCAATCTGCTTTCCGCCCAGAACACCCAAACGGTGGATGGCAAGAACGAAAGCCACGGCGGATCTGTCGGTGTGGGCGTGAACTTCGGTCAGGGCAAAAACGGCCTGACGCTGAACGCCAGCGCCAACAAAGGTAGCGGCTCTGAGAGCGGCAATCTGCTGACCCACACAGAAACCACGCTGAACGCCGGTAACAATCTCAATATCACCAGCGGGCGCGACACCACGCTGACCGGGGCACAGGTGAGCGGTGAGAAGGTGACGATGGATGTGGGTCGCAACCTGACGCTCACCAGTGAGCGCGACAGCGACAACTACGACTCGAAGCAACAGAATGCCAGCGCGGGTGGCAGCGTCGGGTTCGGCTCTGCCAGTGGTTCGATCAATCTGAGTCGCGACAAGATGCACTCGACCTACGACAGCGTGCAGGAGCAGACCGGGGTCTTTGCCGGGAAAAGTGGCTTTGATATCACCGTGGGTGAGCATACCCAGTTGAACGGGGCGGTCATCGGTTCGACAGCGACGGCAGACAAGAATAAACTCGATACGGGTACGCTGGGCTTCAGCAATATCGAGAACCAGGCCGAGTATGATGTTGAGCACCAGAGTGTGGGTATCAGCTCGGGTGGGAATATTGGCGGACAGTTCGCAGGGAATATGGCGAATGGCCTGCTGACCGGGGTGAATGGTAGCGGTAGCGCCAGTTCAACGACTCAGTCGGCAGTGAGTGAAGGCACCATTACTATCCGTGACAAAGATAAGCAGACCCAGAACGTCGAGGATCTCAGTCGCGATGTGGAAAATGCCAACCCTGGGCTGGAAAAAATCTTCGATAAGGAGCGCGAGCAAAATAGACTCAAAGAAGCGCAGCTGATAGGGGAGATCGGGAGTCAGGTCAGTGATATCGTGCGCACGCAAGGGCAGATAGAAGCCACCAAAGCGGCGAACGACAAGATGCAGAATGTGACGCAGGCCGACCGTGATGCCGCCGAGAAACAGTGGCGGAAAGATCACCCAGGGCAGGAACCAAAGGCTGAGGATATTAACAGCCAGATCTACCAGACAGCGTATAACAAGGCGTTTAACAACTCTGATTTTGGGACAGGGGGCAAAGTCCAGCGAGCGGTACAGGCGGCGACGGCAGCAGTGCAGGGCTTGGCCGGGGGTGACCTGTCGAAAGCGTTGGCGGGGGCGAGTGCACCTTATATCACCAACATCATTGCCGATAGTCTGCGGGATGATCCTGCTGCACGAACCCTGGCACATGCTGCTGTGAACGCTGCCCTCGCGGCTGCCCAAGGCAATAATGCGTTGGTAGGAGCAGATGGTGCAGTCACCGGTGAATTGATGGGCATGATTGCGATCAATGCTTATGGTAAACCGGTTAGTGAGCTGAGCGAGACAGAGAAACAGACGATCACAGCGCTGGCGACATTGGCGGCAGGGTTAGCGGGTGGTTTGATAGGCAACAGCACAGCGGATGTGATAGCAGGAGCACAGACCGGACAAACGGTGGTTACCAATAACTCGCTGAGTGGTGATGCGGCGCGTGAAACTGTTAAACAGACAGCAAATACCTTGAAAGATCAGGTGAGGGAGAAACTGGGCGAAGGTACTCTCTCTTCTATCGTTAACAGCATTATCGGTGCGGCGGCAGATACTGGCGATGCGGTATTAGGTACGGCGGATTACGGTGCTGATGCGGCGATGGCGCTTACCTCCTGCGCCATGGGCGATAGTTACTGTACTCAGGCATTAAACGATCTGGCGGGTAAAAATCAGGCTGCGGCTGATACACTGAAAGCTCTGATGAAGAGTGAAACCTGGGAAGCTGTTGCCGGGCAGGTGAAAGAAGCCGCGCAAGGTAACCAGCTTGCGTTGGAAGCCACAGGAGGAATGTTGGCGGGGCTGTTCCTGCCTGGCAAGAAATTACCTGATGGCGTTGCTGGTACAGGAAAAATCCCAGTTCTTCAAAAAAATAGTGATGGAATAACGGAGGTAAAAGTTAGCTCGACTCCTCTGGAAGGCCATGACCGCTTAAACACGCCAGATGTAAATGGTAACGGGAAGTATAACCCAGCAGAAGCTGCGGCTGCTGCAAGGTTGGAAGGTGTTCTTGGGCCGTTGGAAAGAGCGCCTGATACAGGTGGAAAAACAGCTGATTTTATTATTAGCACCGGGCCTAATGCTGGGAAAACGGTTGACTTTATGTATACGACAAAGAATTTGTCTCAGAAAGAGATTGATGGGATTAACAAATTTTTTGAAAAAAATATGACTACCCCCTTAAAGACGGGAGACATTCCAGGAGGCCAGAAACAAATTCTTGAGCATCTGGAAAAAGCAGACATAGTTCCTGTTGATTTTACAGTGTTAACACCGTCAAACCAGAAGGTTTTTATGGACTACATAAAAACTTTACCTAAAAATCAACAAAGTAAAATCATCATTATGAGGTGATTATGGGTTCTTTCGTTAACGTGGGATATAAGCCACCATATAATGGCAGCTATCAAGGGAAAGGTCTTACCATAGGCCTTAATAGAACATGGTCTAATGCTTTAGAGGTATTGTTTGACGATGCTTTGCAGGAACGTTATCCAGACATGCATGAAAAGATAATGTTGTATTTACCATTAGATCAAATAACGTTAGCTGAGTTGGAAAAAGAGGAGTTCAATGTGGCTGTAAAAGCTATTCGGGAGTGTATTAACAGCCGAATGGAGCCAACCCAAGGCCAACTCTTCCAGAAGCGAGTATGGGAAGAGGAAATAGAGCCCCTTATTCAGCAAGATGAGCGTTATCAAAAACAAAGTTAAGGTAGGAACCCCGGCCAACTGGCCGGGGTTCTTGCATCTAAGCCCTAAATCCCCCATCTTCCCACCGCTGCAACCGGAGCACACCGGGCGCAGCGGTCACTTCCAGTTGTTCAGCGCTGGCAATGCCGGACTCGGTGAGCCAGTCGCCGCCGATAATCACCTCGCCGTTCTCCCGAACCCAATCCGCCCCCAAATCTTGCCGGTCTTGGCTGGCTTCGCAGAGTTCATTCCAGGTAGCTTGTCGGTGACGACAGTGATCCAGAGCGTATGATGCTGGAGCGTCAGTTGTAACGGGGGGCCGGGTTCGGCCTGCCGCCGCGGAGAAAACCCGGAAAAGCGGTAATGGCAGCGGCTGACGCCGCTGCTATGATGTGGGTGCAGTTGCTCTTTAACAGGTTGGGGAAAATGGCGTCACGGGCGTAAAAGTCGCGTCGGGGCAAAAAGTTGGTGGTGTGAAAATGCACTGGCGAAAAGTTGTTGTAACTGGCTGACTGTACAGGGGAAACGTGAGTTAACCTGGGGATCGAACGTCGGACTGCTTATTAAGGAAAAAGAACAAAACCGGCTGAAAGAAGCACAGTTGATCGGTGAAATCGGCAGTCAGGCGGCTGATATTGCACGAACGCAGGGGGATATCAACGGGCTCAAAGCCGCGAAAGAGAAGTACCCGGATAAGACAGCCGAGCAACTGCGTGAAACCAAAGAATATAAAGATGCCATGAAGCAATATGGCACCGGTAGCGCGTTACAGCAGGGTATTCAGGCGGCAACGGCGGCCATTCAGGGACTGGCCGGTGGTGATATGGCTAAAGCCTTGGCGGGAGCCAGTGCGCCGTATCTGGCGGAGGTCATTCACAACATGACCACCAGTGCGGACGGCAAGACAGTGAATACCGAAGCCAACCTGATGGCCCATGCGGTGCTGGGTGCGGTGACTGCGGCAGTTAATGGCAACAGCGCATTAGCGGGAGCATCCGGCGCGGTAATGGGTGAATATATCGCCCAGCAGATGTACCCTGGCATCGAGCGTAAAGATCTGACTGAAGAGCAACGGCAGACAATCAGCGCCCTGGGAACCCTGGCAGCAGGTTTGGTCGGTGGTATTGTGGGTGACAGCACGGCTGACGCTGTAGCGGGAGGACAGGCCGGGAAGAACGCGCTTGAGAACAATAACCTTGGCATAGGGTCAGACCTTGGGTTTTGGTTAGGGAAAACACCGGATTGTGATACAGCGTGCAAAACTGACATTGCCAAAGGTGTCGCGAACGGTAACCTGATTGTTTCTGCTGGTATAGGTGCTGCAGCAGGTGGAGCCTTGATCGTTGCGGCTTCGCCGGAAATAGCTGCTGCAGCCAAAGCAGCACTGGAAGGGTGTAAGAGTGCCCCAGCAATTTGTCTCAACAACGCAGGATTGCAAATAGCTGAAGCAGTTACACCGGGTGGTGTAGGTGCAGCAGGTGCTATTGGCGTTGGTAAAACTGTTGCAGAAGCAGCAGCGGCAAAGGCTGAAGCGGTTGCGGCTAATGTAGCGAAGAACACAACAGGAACTGTCTTTGATTCAATTAAAGCTACTCAGCCTGCAATTCCTGGAACATCAATTCCCAAATCTTTTGAATTAACGGTAGATGGGCAAACTATCTGGGTAAACCCAAATGCAACCAAGCATATGGGTGAATACTTAACCCGAAATGGTTTGTCTCACAGTACAAGCGAAGGGAGTCAAGCAATGTTGACTAGTCTTCAAAGTGCTGTTAGAGATGCATCCTCTCAGGGAATTAAGTTTAATGAAATGATGCAAGTTGGGCGTTGGGAGTTGGTATTTAGTCAACGACCGACAGATCCTTATCCAGTATTGAAACATGCGTTGTATAAATAATGAACATAATCATTGATTCTGTAGTCAAAGAACACAATAACGTAACTATTGATATTGATGGTTACGTTCCCCTTGACATTAAACTGGTTGACTCTAAAGGTAAAGCACCTCTTTACTGGCGAGTTGGCGATGGTAGCAAAAGCTTGCTTGAGCTGGCCGTATTACCGGAAAATGGTTTTTTATCTGCGGTTACGCTAGTAATGATGGATGCCAACTCTATCCATAAAGTAAAGGATAGCCAGGTTGAGTTATCGTGTGAAGAATCTGGGGTGCCGATTGTTAATTTAGACTTATGGGGGGATTCGGCCAACAACGAATTTTCACAGCGCTTTATCGATAACTTTAAATGTGATATGCAAGTATATGTATCTGAAGATACCATTTTAATCAAAATAATTGAAAATGATAATATCAACTGGATACATTGTGGCGGTGGTTTTTACTTGGGTTTAAATGAGGGAAAAAGTATTACTAGCTTATTCATAAATAGCCTAACACAAGTAGATGTAGCCAATTTCACAGAGTCAGTTTGCTAAATTAACCCCGCCATCAATGGTGGGGTTTTATTATATAGATCAGTTGAGTTCCCTTCACTTTTCAGCCTAATGTGAAGGGAGTTCCGCAATGTATTTTCCCCTGGGAATATGCCAAAAATGGGGCATTTATTTGGCGCAATACCAAGATTTTTCTAATGGGTAATCTGTCATCCTTAAAACAGACAAGGGAAGCTAATTAATGTCATTATATTCAGAAAAATTGTTATCCATATGTAGCCATGATATATCCTCATGCAAGGGGGACAAGGTGATTTCTAGCTTACCTAATTATCCACTGGTAGGTGAGCTAATAAATCTTTTAAACAAAAAAAATGGATTTTATGGTTTTGAGTCAGCTTTGCATGTTTTTCCTTTTGAGACTGTAGGTAATGACATCGGGGTTCTTGACTGGAATGAAAGTGGTTTATGGATTGACTTTTATGACGATCTCGCACGCGATGCCATTTTTTTCGCTGAGGATGTTTTTGGTGGGCAATTTTGTATCAAACAAAATGGAATATACTCGTTTGAGCCTGAAACAGGTTCTTTTGAGTATCTTGCAAACGATATAGATGAATGGTGTAAAACCATACTGGAAGAGTACAGTGTATTAACAGGTTACCCATTAGCTAATGCATGGCAGAATACGCACGGCTCAATACCTGCTGGTTATCGGTTAGTACCGAAGATACCGTTTGTTGTTGGTGGCGGATACGAGATAGATAATCTTTATCTGGAAAAATCTGTTGTGGCAATGAAAGCAAGAGCGAATATTGCATTGCAGATAAGGGATGTTCCTGATGGTGGTAGCATCAAGTTGAATTTGGTTGATTAGCTATAAAACCGATCTGTCAAGGGAGGTTCCAACCCTTTGAGCGGTCCGTAAAGGCTTCTAAGCCCTAAATCACCCATTCGTTTACCTTTGCAACCTGATCACACCAAGCGTAGTGATGGTCTCGGAACTGTAAATGGTTCGGTTGGTGCTGCGTTGGGCAGAAATTTATCGATGATGAAGTGCAGGACATCAGAAATGGAAAATAAGAAGATAGATATAAAAATTTTTTCCTATCTAGTTATATCTTTCATTGCATCAATGATACTCCTGTTTTTTTCGTTAAATTTGGTGTTTAGTGTTGTTCATTTTTTCAAGAAAGGATTTTTTAGCTTTACTTGGGAGAAGGTAATGGATTGTTTTATATTGGGAATTATAACTGGACCTATCGCAGCGTTAGGGATCTGGTTGATGCTTAGATTCAGGATGCGATAGTAAGAATCCCAACCACTGTTTTTGACTTCTATGTCCTTTTTACCGCCGCTGTAGCCTGATCACTCTAGGCACAGCGGTCATCTTCAGTTGTTCAGCGCTGGCAATGCCGGACTCGGTGAGCCAGTCGCCGCCGATAATCACTTCGCCGTTTTCACTCTCCCAAGTCCTGCTGCTGTTGGTTGGCCTCGCAGAGTTGTTTTCACGTTGCCTCATCAGTGAACTGGTGTGTAAAGCTGGAACGCCATTATGGCATCGCAGCCCTCGCGGTTGGTTTCTAAGATGCAACTCTGAATTCTTATCCAAACTGTTCAACGGCGCTGTTTTCAGCAGGTTCATGCATCAAGCCGAGAAAGTACTTCTTCCTTCATTTGCAGGTTAGCTTCGACATAGCGATGTGTCGTATTCGCGCTCTCGTGACCAAGCCATAAAGCGATGAGATTGAAGGAAACACCGCTTTGCAAGAGATGCATGGCCG
This sequence comes from Serratia sp. MMO-28, assembly GCF_037199905.1. NCBI lineage: Bacteria > Pseudomonadati > Pseudomonadota > Gammaproteobacteria > Enterobacterales > Yersiniaceae > Serratia > Serratia sp. MMO-28. The sequence goes on along the minus strand of NZ_JBBCVB010000045.1, from coordinate 2,483 downwards.
TCGTGTGCCTGAGGATGTGTGGTGATACTTTCCTAGTCTTCAAACTGGGTTGAATGACGGCGGCTCGATTGACCGCAAGTGCCAAACGTTGTGTCACATTCGCTAGCATCATCGTCTGGCCAGACCGGCCCGGAAGCAATGCCGCATCACCGCGCATATTTGGGTTGGTACCGAACGGTGTGTTTAACCCCTACACCGGTATTAAAACCAATATTCTGTTCTTCACCAAAGGTCAGCCGACTAAACAGGTATGGTTCTATGAGCACCCGTACCCGGACGGCGTAAAGAACTACAGCAAAACCAAACCGATGAAGTTTGAAGAATTCCAGGCGGAAATCGATTGGTGGGGCAATGAAGCCGACGGCTTTGCCAGCCGTGAAGAGAACAATCTGGCGTGGAAAGTCAGCATCGACGATATCATCGCCCGCAACTTTAACCTCGATATCAAGAACCCGTACCAGGGCGAAACCATCAGCCACGATCCTGACGAATTACTGGCACAGTACCAGACGCAGCAGGCTGAAATCAGCGAATTGCGTAACCAGCTACGTGACATTCTTGGTGCGGCGCTGGCAAGCAACAAGGGGGCGCACTGATGACCGTTGAGAAGCTGATCACCGACCATATCGATATCTGGTCCTCTGCGCTGCAAACCCGCTCCACGGCCGGGCGTGGCAGTAACGGCAAAATCGACCTCTACGGCATTAAAAAACTGCGCGAGCTGATTCTGGAGCTGGCGGTGCGCGGCAAACTGGTGCCCCAGGATCCGAATGATGAACCGGCGTCTGAGTTACTAAAGCGTATTGCTGCCGAGAAAGCGGAGCTGGTAAAGCAAGGGAAAATTAAAAAGCAGAAGCCGCTGCCGGAAATTAACGAGGATGAAAAGCCGTTTGAATTGCCGGAGGGGTGGGATGTAATACGTTTGGGAGAAATAGCTACAAAAATCGGTTCAGGAAGTACCCCTAGAGGAGGACAAAGTACCTATGTTTCTTCTGGAGTCACTTTTTTACGCTCTCAGAATATTTGGAATGATGGGCTAAAGTTGGATGATGTAGTATTTATTACGTCTGAGGTTCATTCTCAAATGGATGGCTCTCAGGTTGAAGCGTTCGATATATTGTTAAATATCACTGGTGCATCTTTAGGACGCTGTGCCATTTACCCAAATAACGTTGGTGAAGCGAATGTTAATCAACACGTGACAATTATTAGGTTAATTGAAAAAGAAATGATTAGTTTTCTTCATTTAGCCATTACATCCCCTGTAATACAAAAATTAATATGGGGACGTCAAGTGGGAATGGCAATCGAAGGTCTTAGTAAAAAAACCCTTGAGCTTTTTGAAATTCCAGTTCCACCATTATTAGAACAATTAAGAATTGTTAATAAAGCACGTGACTTAATGTTCCTCTGCGACCAACTGGAACAACAATCACTAACCAGTTTGGACGCACATCAGCAACTGGTGGAAACCCTGTTGGTAACACTGAGCGATAGCCTAAATACCGAAGAACTCGCTGAAAACTGGGCGCGAATCAGCCAGCACTTCGACACGCTGTTTACCACCGAAGCCAGTATCGACGCGCTTAAGCAAACCATTCTGCAACTGGCCGTGATGGGTAAACTGGTGCCGCAAGATCCTAACGACGAACCGGCTTCTGAATTGCTTAAACGTATTGAGCAGGAGAAAGCGCAACTGGTGAAAGAAGGAAAAATTAAAAAACAAAAACCGTTGCCGCCAGTGAGTGATGAGGAAAAACCGTTTGAGTTGCCGGAGGGGTGGGAGTGGTGTCGACTGCCTGATCTTGGTGAATTAGCTAGAGGTAAATCTAAACACCGACCTAGAAATGATCCTACATTATACGTAGATGGTAAGTATCCTTTAGTGCAAACAGGAGATGTTTCACGTTCGAATGGGACTATTAAGACATTTACGGCGTTGTATAATGAATTGGGCGTTAAGCAGAGCCGATTTTGGCCGAAAGGGACTTTATGTATCACTATCGCAGCAAACATTGCAGACTCGGGAATATTAGAGTTTGACGCTTGTTTTCCTGATAGTGTCGTGGGCTACTCCCCATTTATTTCAGAGATCCCTGTTAAATATTTCGATTTTTTTATGAGAACAATGAAGTCGTCATTAGAAAAATATGCCCCCTCAACAGCTCAAAAAAATATTAATTTAGATATTCTTAGCCAAGTATTTGTGCCATGCCCACCACTTAATGAGTTCGAACGAGTTGTTAGAAAAGTGGAAGCATTATTTTCTCTTTTGGACCAATTAAAATCCCGCCTGCAATCCGCCCAGCAAACCCAGCTCCACCTAGCGGATGCGCTCACTGACGCAGCATTAAACTAAGGAACAGACGATGCGTAAGCGTCCGGCGAACTCATATTGTTAACAAAACTCTGCTGCCACATGCTGCCTTCATTCAATACAACGAACCTGAGGCAAAATATGGCAAAACAGTATTCTCACAGTG